>JALUDX010000110.1 GCA_027053355.1 Anaerolineales bacterium
CCCGCCTGGGCAAATTCGGCCTTGTGGGCAGCGCGGTGGGCGGCCACGCGGGAGAGGTCGGCTTCCATCACGGTAACCGCGTGGGGCGCGGTGAACTTGGAGCGCACCATGTGTTCGGCGATGGACTTGCGCATCCGGTTGAGGGGTGCGATGGTGTCGCCAGGCAGCATGGGGGAAGGCGCGGGCTTTGCACCCGGCGGCGGGCCGACTGGCGCGGGGGCAGCCGCGGGTTGCGGTGGTGGGGCAGCAGGCTGCGGTGCAGGGACTGCCGCGGGCGCGCCGCTTTCCAGATAAGCCAGCACATCCTCTTTGGTGATGCGCCCACCGAGGCCAGTGCCCTTCACAAAGGCCAGGTTAATGCCCTTTTCGTTGGCAAGTTTGGCAACCAAAGGCGAAATGTAGCCCAGTTGGGGGTGGCGTCCGGGGCGGTATTTTTCAGGCGGGGGCGGCGGGGCTGCCGCTGCAGGCGGTAGAGGCGGTGCGGGGGCAGCGGCGGGTTGCAGCGGCGGGGACGGCGCGGCAGCCGCCGGCGCAGGGGCCGGCGCGGCTTCGGGGGTTGGGGCCTGCGCCGCGGGGGCAGTTTCGCCTGCGGGCACCGCTTCGCCGGGTTCCCCGATGTAGGCAATGACCGCACCTACGGCCACGGTTGCGCCTTCGGGGTAGAGGATTTTCAGCACCGTGCCCGAGGCGGGCGCGGGGATCTCTGTATCCACCTTATCGGTGGCGACTTCCAGCAACGGCTCCAGTTCCTCAACCGCATCGCCCTCTTGCTTCAGCCAGCGGGCAATTGTCCCTTCCACCACACCTTCGCCCAGTTTGGGCAAATGCACTGCAACGGCCATGGGTTTGCCTCCTCGGTGAGCAGGTTAAAAGTAAACGGGGAGCGGTAACCGCTCCCCGCCGATGTGCAGGCGCGTGACAAGGATAATCAAAATAACCACAAGGCTAAGGAAAGACGCTACGCCTAAATTCCCGTTCAATGGTTTGCTCCGCCAGGTCGGGGTGTTTCCATTTTACCAAAATTTTGAGGAAACGCAACCGACTTTCCGCGGCTCCGCGACTTGCTTTTCCCCTTGTCACTGTACGGCCACCAGGAAATAGACCACGGCGAACACGGAGCGTCACGGATGCACACGGATTTTTGGGTCGCCAAGTAACGCAAAGAGCGCAAAGGAACACAAAAGCGCAAAGAGGGAAACGCCAAGATATCGCCAAGACCGCCAAGAAACGAAGGTGAACGTGGTGCTTCGGGGTGTTTTTCGCCCGATCTGTGCCAATCTATGAGAGCGATGGTTGCTTTTCTGCGTAATCTGCGTAATCTGTGGTTTTTCCTTGCCGAGGCCGCGAGGGCGAAGCACGCAGCCCCAATTTGTGCTATACTGATTTTGTAAGCACGCTGCGCAGCGGCAGGCATACCGCTGCGCAGACGTAACTACTCAGCCTCAAAAAGACGCTACAGATGACGCGGGCAGAAAACCACACAAGACACAGAAAGCGGGAAGTCAAGGCGTGATCCGGGATGCGGGAAGAGGCGAGGTGCCAAAGGGTTGGGTGGTTGGTTGCTTAGTTCCTCGGGTGCTTCTCCTGACACCCTCGGCGCCCAAAAATCTGCGTCTATCCGCCATCATCCGCGTTCATCCGTGGGCTGTTTTCCAAAGGCTGAACAGTTACGCGCAAACACCCATTCTCCAACGCATGAGGGTAACCCTATGACCAAAACACTTCCCCAAAAATTGCAGTGGATTGAAGACGAATTGCAGGCCTTGCAAGAAAGCGGGCTTTACAACCACATCCGCACCCTGGATTCTCCCCAAGGGGCGTGGCTGGTGGTGGACGGCAAGCGGGTGCTCAATTTCTGTTCCAACAATTACTTGGGGTTGGCCAACTACCCCCGCTTAGTGCAGGCCGCGAAAGAGGCCATCGACCAATACGGCGTAGGACCCGGCGCGGTGCGCACCATCGCAGGCACCATGTCGCTGCATGTCCAACTGGAAAAACGGCTGGCGGCCTTCAAAGGGGTGGAAGATGCCATCACCTTCCAATCGGGCTTCAACGCCAACCTGGGCACTATCCCTGCGCTGGTAGGGCGAGGCGATGTGATCTTTTCGGACGAGTTGAACCATGCCAGCATCATCGACGGCAGCCGTCTGTCGCGCGCCCAAATCGTGCGTTACGAGCACTGCAACCCCGCCGACTTAGAGGCCAAACTCAAGGCGCACCGCCATGAGTTCAAGCGTGCGCTGGTGGTCACCGACGGCGTGTTCAGCATGGACGGCGACATCGCCCCTTTGGACGAAATTTACGACGTCACGCAACACTACGACGCCATCCTGATGGTAGACGACGCGCACGGCGAGGGGGTGCTGGGCCGCGGCGGCCGGGGCATCGTCGATCACTTCGGTCTGCACGGCAAAGTGGACATCGAAGTGGGCACCCTTTCCAAGGCTTTTGGCGTGGTGGGCGGCGTGGTAGCCGGCAACGCCAAAATTGTGGAATGGCTGCGCCAGCGGGGCCGGCCGTTCCTCTTTTCCTCCGCGATGACCGTGCCCGACACCGCAGCCTGCCTCGCCGCGGTAGACCTGCTGGAAGAATCTACCGACCTGGTGGACAAACTCTGGGCCAACACCCGCTATTTCAAAGCCGAAATGAAAGCCTTGGGCTTCGATACCGGCCAAAGCGTGACCCCCATCACGCCCATCATGTTAGGCGAAGCCACCTTAGCGCAGGAATTCAGCCGCCGCCTGTTCGATGAAGGCGTATTTGCCATGGCTATCGGCTACCCCACCGTTCCCAAAGGCAAAGCCCGTATTCGGGTGATGATTTCCGCAGCCCACGAAAAAGCCGATTTAGACCAGGGGTTGGCAGCCTTTGCCAAAGTGGGGCGCGCCTTGGGCGTCATCGCCTGAAACGCCCCCTCTCTGCCCAAAGAGCACACCCCGAACTTTTGCGGTTCGGGGTGTGCTCTTCACTCGGAAGGAGGAAAACTGACCCTTTCGGCTACCCAAGCCAAAAAGATTTTACCGGCTTTGTCAGAGGGGCATAAGTGATAATTGTCACAGAAAAGGGGTGATGGCCTGACACGATTTCGCCAGGGCGCGGCGCTTGCAATTCCTCGCAGGATATGCTAAAGTGTAAAAGAGGCCTCAAGGAGGCAGCCATGGATGACGATCTGGAAAAAATGGTCGAAGACATCCGCCGCACCATCGAGGCGGTCGAACGCGCTCACAAGCGCGCCCAGGCGCTGCAAGAAGCCCCCTCCACAGAACAATTGCACGCCTACCGCAACGAGATACGCGTGCTGCTCGAGGAACTCAAAAAAGCCGACTACATCGTGCGCCACGAAGTCGAGGTGCTGGCCGAAGACGTGGTCGACCTGGTGCATCAGGCGCTCAGCGGGCACAAAGCCGCCTACCGCCATAGCCCGCCGCCCACCTCGGCCCAGGGTGAAACGCCAAGGGCCAAACAGCACCCGTGAGCGGGCAGGGGCTGTTGCCGCCAGGAAAGAAAGCGCCACCGCGGACTCGCCGTAGGCGAATCGCGTGCTTCTTTTAGTTTTCCGTGCCCCGCTGCTCCCGCTGGCCAGCCCCGGGGGTACCACCCATACCCCATCAGCCGGGCGCCATACCTGGCAGCAACCAGACGCCTCAACCTTGCGAGGGTCATCATGAGTGTCATTCGTGCTTTTATCGCCATCGACTTGCCCGACAATGTTCGCCATCGGCTGGCGCAGGTGACCTACAAACTGCAACAACAACTCAAGCCCTACCCCATTCGTTGGGTGCCGGCCAAGAACATCCACCTGACGCTCAAATTTTTAGGCGACGTTTCCGAACACAACCTGCGGATGCTCACCCACCTGCTGGCCGGAGAAGCAGAAACCCATCGCCCCTTTGAGTTTAGCGTGGGCACGTTGGGCGCCTTTCCCGATATGCGCCGCCCGCGGGTGATTTGGGTGGGGGTCGAAGCGCCGAAGGAACTGATGGCCTTACAACGCGGCATCGAGCAAGCCACAGCCAAACTGGGCTACGCAGCCGAAACGCGGCCTTTTCAACCGCATCTCACCCTGGCCCGCGTTTCACGCAACGCCAACAGTACGGAAATCCGAAGCATCAGCCGCGTGCTGCAACAAACTACCGTAGGCTTCTTGGGTAGCGCTCGGGTCACCGAAATCCACCTTTACCGCAGTGACCTGCAACCCAAAGGCGCCATTTATACCCGGCTGTTCACCACTTCCCTCAACCCCGACGCGCCGCCAGCCGTGGCCTGAGTGCGCCGCTCCCCACACCCTTCATCCCCACCCTCAAAGGAGGACGCTTGGACGCTTTGACACTGGCTCATCGCTTGGTAGAGGCCTTAGAAGCCCACAAGGGCGAAGACATCTTGCTCCTGGATATTCAGCACCTGGCCCCCTTTGCCGACTACTTCGTCATCTGCTCGGCGCACACCGACCGCCTGATCGACGCTTTGGCCAAAGCCTGCTTAGACGAGGCGCGCAGCGCCCGCATCCACGGCCGAGCAGAAGGGACGGCGCGTTCGGGGTGGGTGCTTTTAGATTTTGGCGCGGTGGTGGTGCACATTTTCACCCCCGAACTGCGCGAGTATTACCGCCTGGAAGACCTGTGGAGCGAAGGGAAAATCCTGCTCCACCTGCAATGAAACCCGCTCAGCCCCAGCAAGGGAAAACCGCAGATTACGCAGATTACGCAGAGAAACAACCACAGATTGCACAGATTGCACAGATTGGCGCAAATTGGGCGAAAAACCTGATTGACTGACAAAACTTTGTCCCGTGGTGTGATTGCTCAACACAACATCAATCGCGCGCCCGCTCGTTGTTTCTTTGGCCGATAATCTCATCGCGTCAGGCCAAGGCTTCTCGAAAACCTTGCTTTTCATGCCCTCTCCTCTCCCCCCCAAGCCGCCCCCTTCGACTTCGCTCAGGGCAGCCTTCGACTTCGCTCAGGGCAGCCTTCGACTTCGCTCAGGGCAACCTTCGACTTCGCTCAGGGCAGCCTTCGACTTCGCTCAGGGCAGCCTTCGACTTCGCTCAGGGCGGCGGCTTTCCCCCCTCCCCTCTCCCGCAGCAGCGGGAGAGGGGAGGGGGGAATAAAAGGGGAGCGGGGTGAGGGTAAGATAGAAAACCATGCGGTGAGATTTGTCAGTCAACCAGGCGAAAAACACTAAAAAGCGCAAGGCTCGCCTTCACTCCTTGGCGGTCTTGGCGTCTTCCTCTCTGCGTCTTTATGTTCCTCTGCGCTCTTTGGGTGACTTGGCAACCCCAAATCTAATCATCCACGGGCGGTTTTCCAAAGGCTGAACGGTCGCCTTACACCTGCCGAGAACCCTCCTCAGCCCCCCAAACGCTGCTCGCGGCCGGCCGCGGCCAACACCTTGCGCCTCAACCGCAGCCCAGCAGAACGCACCCGCGCCCACAACCGATACCGCTCAGGGTTGACCTCAGGGTGACCGGGGAACGGGCCCGTCCATTCCAACAGCGCTGCACCATACGTCAAACCGCCGCCAAAACCCACCAACACCACCTTGTCGCCGGGGTGCAATTTGCCCTGCGCGGCGGCTTCGGTAGTCGCGATGGGGATCGAAGCGGTCGACGTGTTGCCATAGCGATCCAGATTGACCACAAACCGCTCCATGGGGAGTTTCAAATGGCGGGCTGCCACCTCTAAAATGCGGATATTGGCCTGGTGGGGGATGATCCACTGGATGTCTTCCAGGCTCAGACCCGCCTTTTCCACCACCTCGCGGGCGGCCTCGGCCATCACCCGCGTAGCAAAGCGGAACACGGGGCGGCCTTCCATATAAACATAATGCAAGCCGTGAGCCACGGTGTCGGGCGAGGTGGGAATTTTGCTCCCGCCGGCCGGCAACATGAGCACGTCCGCGCCCGACCCGTCGGCGTGCATGACCGCCTCTAACACGCCGCCCGGCTCGTTGGAACCCTGCAAAACGAACGCACCCGCGCCGTCGCCAAACAAGATGCACGTGTTACGATCCTGCCAGTTGACGATGCGCGAAAGGGTCTCCGCGCCGATAACCAGCGCGGTGTCGATGCTGCCCGTGCGGATGGCCTGGGCAGCCATGTTGAGGGCAAAGATGAAACCCGTACACGCCGCGGAGAGGTCGAACGCGCCGGCCTTCGTCGCCCCCAACATATCTTGCACAATGCACGCCGTGGCCGGGAAGATGTGCTCCGGCGAAGACGTGGCGACGATGATCAGGTCGACCTCGGTGGGGTGCACCCCCGCGGTCTTCAACGCCTGGCTGGCGGCGTCCGCGGCCAAGGAGGCCGTGCTCTGGTCGGGCGAAGCAATGCGGCGCTCGCGGATGCCCGTGCGGCTGACAATCCACTCGTCGCTGGTGTCGACCATTTGCTCCAGGTCTTTGTTGGTCATCACGTGCTCGGGCAAGACGCTGCCCCAGCCGGTCACATGCGCGTAGCGGGTCATGCTGGCCTCCTTCCCCTTAGCCTTCGTACCGGCCTAAAATGATGCTCCCGTTGTGGCCGCCAAAGCCAAAGGAATTGGAGAGCACATACCGCACCTCAGCCCGCCGCGCCTGATTGGGCACGTAGTCCAAATCGCATTCGGGGTCGGGGAACTCGTAGTTGATGGTGGGGGGAAGGATGCCATCCCGGATGGTCAAGGCGCTAAACATGGCCTCCAGGGCGCCTGCGCCGCCCAGCAAATGGCCGGTCATGGATTTGGTAGAAGACACCGGGATGCGGTAAGCGGCCTCGCCAAAGACCTGCTTGATGGCTGCGGTCTCGCTTTTGTCGTTGAGGCGGGTGCTGGTGCCGTGGGCGTTGATGTAACTGATTGCTTCGGGCTGCAGCCCAGCCACCCGCAACGCGTTGCGCATACACAAGGCTGCGCCGTCGCCATGCTCGTCGGGCGCGGTGATGTGGAAGGCGTCGTTGGTCGCGCCATAGCCGACAACCTCGGCGATAATGCGCGCGCCACGGGCCTGCGCGTGTTCCACGGTCTCTAAAGCGAGGAAGGTCGCGCCTTCGCCCATCACAAAGCCATCACGCTGCGCGTCGAAGGGGCGGGAGGCGCGCTGCGGCTCGTCGTTGCGTTTCGAGAGCGCGGTCATCACCTCCATCCCGGCCATGGCTAAGGGAATGATCACCGCGTCCGCGCCGCCAACCAGCATCGCGTCCGCATCGCCGCGGCGGAGCACATGAAAAGCCTCCCCCACCGCGTTGGTGCCGCTGGCACAAGCGGACACCACGGCAAAGTTCGGCCCCCGCAACCCAAACTCAATCGCTACCAAGCCAGGCGCGGTGTCGGCTAACATCATGGGCACTAAAAAGGGGCTGACCCGGCTGGGCCCGCGGGTTTCATACACCTTCATCTGCTGAGCAAACGTGCCAATGCCGCCAATGCCACTGCCGATGATCGCGCCAATGCGATCGCGGTTCAGGTGCTCCAGTTCCCAGCCCGCATCCGCGACGGCCTGCCGCGCGGCCACCAACGCCAGTTGGCTATAACGATCTAACCGCCGCGCTTCGCGGGTGCCAAAATGTTCCCGGGGGTCAAAGCCTTTGACTTCCGCAGCAATGCGCACCTTGTGCTCACTGGCATCGAAATGGGTGATTGGGCCCACGCCAGAGCGTCCGGCCAACGCGTTTTGCCATGAGGTTTCGACGTCGTTCCCTAAGGGATTGATGGTTCCCAAGCCGGTAATCACAACTCGGTGAGGCATAAAATTCTCCTTGAAAGAAAGTTTGCTGGTAACTGTTCAGCCTCGGCAAGGAGAAACCACAGATTGAGCGAAAAACACAAAAAAACGCAATGCTCCTCTTCGTTTTCTTGGCGCGTTTGGCGTCATCTTGGCAACTTTGGCAACCTAAAGATCCGTGCGCTTCCGTGACGCTCCGTGTTATCCGTGGTTTATTTCCTTGTGGCTGAACAGTTACGGTTGCTGCTTATCTATAACACACAAGGCCGCAATTGGTTGCAAAGCAAACGGGCTGGCGAGAGGCCAGCCCGTCCAAAAAGGCAAAAGAGCGCTGCTATTTCAGCGATTTGTGGCAGAACCACCAGTCGTAGCAGTCGTATTCCTTCGGCCGCTGGGCTGCAGTCTTCACGTCGGCCGCGGGCGGCACGATCACTTTGTCGCCGATCAGTTCGTTTTCCGGCCAATTGGCGGGAATGGCCACGCCTTCCGCGTCGGAAATCTGAAAGCCTTTGATCATGCGCACGATTTCGTCCATGTTGCGGCCCAATTCTTGCGGGTAGTAGAGGATGGCGCGGATGATGCCCTTGGGATCCACGATGAACACCGCGCGCACGGTGTTGGTGCCTTTGCCGGGGTGAATCAGCCCTAATTTTTCAGACACCGCGCCCGTATCCGCAATGATGGGAAATTCGATTTTCGCGCCTAAGTTCTGTTCGATCCATTCAGCCCATTTGATGTGCGAGAACACCTGGTCCACGCTCAAGCCGATGAGTTCGGTATTCAGTTCACGCAGTTGGGGGTACCGCTTTTGGAACGCGTAAAACTCGGTGGTGCACACGGGGGTGAAATCCGCGGGGTGGCTGAACAAGATGAACCACTTGCCTTTGAACGCATCGGGCAGGGTCAGAGGGCCCTGGCTGGTCACCACTTCCATTTTGGGGAACGCATCGCCGATGAGGGGCATACGTTGGACTTCCATGGTTACTACCTCCTATTTGGAATTGTTATAAGTTTATTGCGCTTATAGTTTACTGAAGAGGGGCAGGTTTGTCAAGGTACGAGGGCAATTTCTTAGCAATTTCTCATCAAAAACAAGGGCAAGGGAAGCGCAGGGAAAAACCGCAAGTTGCAGAAAACGGAAAGCGGGATGCGGGATGCGGGATGCGGGGCAGACTTACGCCCTGGCGTCACCTTGGGCTTTCCACTCTGCGCCTTTGGGTTCCTTCGCGGTAACTGTTCAGCCTTGGCAAGGAGAAACCGCAGATTACGCAGATTTCGCAGAAAAACGTCCACAGATTTCGCAGATGAGCACAGATTGAACGAAAAGCGCCGCTAAGCACCACGCTCACTTCCGGGGCTTAGCGGCCTGGCGTCTCGAAAATCTGCGGGGATCCGTTGCCATTCGCGTCATCCGCGGCCGATTTCCTCAAGGCTGAATGGTTACCCTTCGCGACCTTTGCGTTACCTGGCGATCCAAAAATCTGCGAGCATCTGTTGTCCCCCGCGGCCAGGCGCGGCCGCCGGAGGATGGTAAAATCCCTGCCATGCGTGAGCAATTGAAAGAGCAGTGGTTGGCGCTGCGGATGGTAGGCCCGGCCAATGCGCTACGCGCCTGGCTCTACAGCCGACGCCGCCGCGCGGCCGACGCCGCCTTGCCCACCGACACGACCTTGCAGGGCGTGGGTGCCTTGCACACGGTCACGCCCCAGAGGCACGGTGCGCGGGTGGCCTTTGCCCTGGCCTCTTTAGAAATCACCTTTTTGGCGCCCGAGGTGGTGCGCCTGACGTGGCAGCCCGGCACCCTGCCCCCGCCCTATGCCGTGCCCCAGCCCCCGCCCTGGCCTCGTCCCGACGTCGCCTTTCAGCGTCGCGGCTCAGAGGCCGTGTTGCGCACCGCAGGGTTGGAACTCACCATCGCCCCCACGGGGCTGGCCTTCTCGACCCCCTGGGGCGAAGTGCTCCGCCGCGAGGCCTGGCCTGCCCGCCGCGGCGAGGGCTGGCGGCAGAGCGCGTGGCTGCATCCTGAAGCCGCGGTGTTCGGCCTGGGCGAGCGCGCCACCGGCCCCAACCTCCGCCCCGGCACCTACCGCCTCTGGAACCAAAACCCCTCAGCCCGCTACAGCCGGGGGGACGACCCTCTCTACATCGCCATGCCCGTGGCCTGGGTGCTGCAGCCCGCGGGCGCGTATCTGGTCTTTTTCGACAATCCTTCCCAGGGCGAGGTGCGGCTGGACGACGGCTTTCACGTCCGCTTCGACCACGGCGCGCTGGTGACCTACTTCCTCAGCGGCGAAAGCCCGGCGCACATCGCCCGCCGTTTTGCGGAACTGACCGGCTTCCCCGCGCTGCCGCCCCGCTGGGCTTTGGGCTTCCACCAATCCCGCTGGGGCTACCGCACGCAAGAGGAGGCCGAAGCGGTGCTCGCCGGTTTCCGCGAGCACGAGATGCCCTTAGCCGCCCTGCACCTGGATTTGGATTACATGGCCCGGCGCCGCGTGTTTACGGTGGACGAAAGGCGCTTCCCGCGGCTGGACGCGCTGGCCGAGCGCGCCGCGGCCCAAGGCGTCCGCCTGGTGACCATCCTCAACCCCGGCGTTCATCGGGCGGCCAACTTTCCCCTTTACGAGGAAGGCCGCGCGGCCAAGGTTTTTTGCCGCCTGCCCGACGGGCAGGAAGTGGTCGCGCCGCTGTGGGGCGGCTGGAGCGCCTTCCCCGATTTCACCGACCCCGACGCGCGGGCCTGGTGGGGCGAGCACGCCGCCCGCTTTGCCGACCGCTGGCACCTGGGCGGCCTTTGGCTGGATATGAACGAGCCTTCGCCCTTTTGCGCTCACGCGTCGTGCACCCTGCCCCTGAGCACCCGCCACGCGCTGGAAGGGGAAGGCGGCGACCACCGCACCGCCCACAACGTCTACGGCCTGCAGATGGCGCGCGCGGCCTACGAGGCCCTGCGCCGCGCCCAGCCCGAACGCCGCCCCTGGCTGCTCAGCCGCTCCGGCTGGGTGGGCTTGCAGCGCTACGCCTGGACATGGACAGGCGACACCGAAAGCACATGGGACGCGCTGCGCCTGACCATCGCCACGGTGTTGGGGCTGAGCCTGAGCGGCATTCCCTTTGCCGGGCCCGACGTGGGCGGCTTTGCGGGCGCGCCCGACGCCGAACTCTACTTGCGCTGGCTGCAACTGGCCGCGCTTTTGCCCTTCTTCCGCGCCCATTCCAGCCGCTACGTGCCGCCCCGGGAGCCCTGGCTGTTTGCCGAGCCCTACGCCAACCTGGCGCGCGAAACGCTGCGCTTTCGGCAGCGCTTGCTTCCTTACCTGTACACCCTCGCCTGGCAGGCGCACCGCCAGGGCACGCCCTTAGTGCGCCCCCTGTGGTGGGAACACCCCGCGGCTTCCGAATTGTGGGCTGTGGACGACGCCTTCCTGCTGGGCGACGCGCTGCTGGTCGCGCCCGCGCTGACGCCAGGGCAGGGCGAGCGTTTCGTCCGCCTGCCGTGGGGCCGGTGGTACGACTTCTGGCAGCCCGAAACCCTGCACTACGGCCCGGCCGAGGTGGTGGTGCCCACGCCGTTGTCGCGGGCGCCCCTGCTGGTGCGGGCGGGCGCGCTGCTGCCCTTGGACGACGGCGAAGCGCTCACCCTCTGGTTGGGCTGGTCTACCGAGGGCGAGCGCACCTCGGTGATATACTTGGATGCCGGCGACGGCTACGCCCCCGGCCGCGTCGAACGGTGGACGGTGCACAGCGAAGGCGACCGCTTTGTGTTGCGGCGCGAGGTGACGGGCGACGCCCCCTTCCCCTACCCGCGGCTGGCGGTGCGCCTGCACGGCGCACGCCTGCGTGCGGCCGCGGCCGACGGCCAGCCCCTGCCCCTGGAAGACGATGGCCGCGTCTCGCTGCCCCTGGAAGCCCGCATCGTGCATCTGGAAGTCGCGGCCTGAGCGTGAACGCAGAGACGCAGAGAGATAACGCAATCTGCGTAATCTGTGGTTTCTGCCGGCCAAGAGTGGTGACAACCCCAGAAGGCGCCGCCCCCTCCCCCACCCATGCGATGATCTCCCCTGAAATTTTCCTCCTCGCCTCCCGGCGGCCACGCCTGCCCGCTGCAGAGGCCGCGCGGCAGACCGCGCGCCTTCCCCTCACCATGCACCTGGCGCGGCGCCTGGCCACGACCCTGCCCGACGCCAGCCCCGCCGAACTCTACGCCCTGGGGCTGCTGCAGGGCGCTTTCCGCCTGCTGCTGGAACGCTACCGCAGCCAACATCCCCGCGCCTGCGCCCGGCTGGAAGAAGCCCTGCGCCAGGGGGCCGGCGCGGCCGCGGTGGAGGCCGTGCGCCGCGGCTTCGCGGCCGATTTCGGGGCTGCCGCGGGCGCGACCCTGTGGGAAGACATCCTGCTGCTGGCCGCAGCCCAGGCTAACCCCGCGACGCGCCCCCTGCGCGGCCTGTTCGCCCCGCCCGGCTGGCAGACCGATTTGGAACGGGTGTGGCAGGCCGCGCAAGACTACTTCGCGGCCCAGCCGCCCCTGCCCCCCGAAAACCTGCCCGTGCCCGAAACCCTGCTCGCCCCCGCCCGCCGCGCCCCCCACCGCCTGACCGCCCAACTGGCCTACGTGCTGGATGCCTGGGGCGAGGCG
>JALUDX010000111.1 GCA_027053355.1 Anaerolineales bacterium
CTTTTATTCCCCCCTCCCCTCTCCCGCGCCGCGGGAGAGGGGAGGGGGGAAGCCGCACCCCTTCGACTTCGCTCAGGGGGCGGCTGGGGGGAGAGGAGAGGGTTGTGAAAAACCCTGCCTTGCATCACTTACTACTTGACCACTACCAATCACAGAAGACACAGAAAGCGGGGAGTCAAGACGTGATCCGGGATGCGGGAAGAGGCGAGGCGCCAAAGGGTTGGGTGGCTGGTTGCCTGGTTACTCGGGTGCCCTCGGCGCCTTAAAATCCGCATCTATCCGCCATCATCAGCGATTGTCCATGGGCTGTTTTCCAAAGGCTAAACCGTCACTTCCCCCATAAAAAACGGAGGGCTGTTGGGTGAGCCCTCCGTAGCGCTTTCAAGGCGTGCCTGACGGCTGTGGCGAGGGTTGAGGCGCCCCTCGCTGTTGCTGGGCCACCAAAAACCAGCGCCGCACATTGCGGAACCGGTCGCTCAGGTCGAACACCGGGCCCAAGCGAATGCCGCCCACTTGGGCGTCTACTGCGTAGGTGTAAAGGGGGTAAAACAGGGGCAACGCGGGGAGTTCTTTCTCGAAAAGCACCTGGAAGTTGTAGTACAGTTTTTGCCGCCGCGTCAGGTCGGGGGTGATGCGCGCCTTTTCCAGATACTCGCTCGCCCGGCGGTTATCCCACATGCTGTAGTTTTGGCCGTTGGTGGTTTGGGTTTGGTGCCAAAAGGGGTAGGGGTCGGGGTCGGGAGACCGGCTGAGGTCCAGGTCGACCAAGGCGGCCTGATAAGTGCGCGGCTCCAGATAATCGCTGAGCAACTTTTCAAAGGGTACGGCTTTAAGGTCGACTTTGACGCCCAAGGCTGCCCAATCGTGCTGGATGGCCTTGGCCAGCGCGGCGTGCACTTCATCGTCGGGGTAGACCATGGTGAAGGCCAGCGGCTGGCCGTCTTTTTCGCGGACGTTGCTCTTTTCCCCACGCACCAGGTATTTTTCTTCTTTGAGCAGGGCGATGGCCTTCTCCGCGTCGTAAGGCACAGGCTGCAATTTGGGGTAATAGGCCCATGTGCCGGGGAAAATCGGACCGGTGGCCGGCAGCGCCTGGCCGTGGAGGATGTGGTCGATCATCCACTGCCGGTTCAACCCCAGGTAGAGGGCGCGGCGCACGGCTTTGTCTTGCAGGAAGCCCACTTCCGGGTTGCCCAGGTTGAGGTAGATGAGGGTCATCCGGGGCAGGCGGGTGGTGTAAAAGTCGAGAGACGGCTCGGCCAACGCCTTGGGGAGGATGTCTTCGGTAATTTGCTGCAGGCCCAACACTTCCCCATCTTGATAGGCTTGCAGCGCGGCGCGCGGGCTATCGTAATAGCGGAAGACCACGCGGTCGATGTACGGTCGGCCGCCGAAATAGTCTTCGAACGCGCGCAAAGCCACCCCGCGGATTTTGCCGTCTTCCACCACCAGGCGCTCGAAACGGTAAGGCCCGCAGCCAATGGGCTTGAGGTTTTGGGGCGCATTGGCGATTTGCTCGGGGGGGATGTCGGCCCAACGGTGTTTGGGCAGCACGCCAAAGGTTAGGTAATCCAGAAACGGCGCGAAGGCCTCGGGCAACTGCATCTGGATGGTGTAATCGTCGAACTTTTTGACCTTCACGGCCTGCCACAGGGCGCGCAAATCGGGCGGCAGGGGCAAGGCATCGCTGCGCAGCAACGCAATGGTGAAAAGCACGTCGTCTGCGGTGACCGGCTGGCCGTCGTGCCATTTCGCGTCGTGACGCAGCGCGAAGTTGTAGGTCGCGCCGTCTTGCGACACGCCCCACGATTCGGCCAAACTGGCCTGCGGGATACCCAGCGCGTCGAACTGCACCAGGCGACAGTACAGCAGGCGATCCACGTCCCTATCGGGCTGGTTGCCGTAATCCAACACCGGGTTCAGGCGGCTGATGGCGCCGATGAGCGCCTCGGTATACACCCCGCCGCGCTTGGGCTCAGGCGTGGCCACACTTCCCCCCGCGCTGGGCGCGGGAGGTCGCTGACCCCAAAGCAAAAAAGCCACCGCAATCGCAGCCATAACGGCCAACAGCAGTTGCCAGCGAAAGCGGTGGAAGAAACTCCGCTGGGTTGTCATCGTTTGCGTCGGCTTAGCCCGCTTTGCTTGCAATCACCGCGGCTAACGTCAGCACAAAAAAGAGCACGCTCAACACAATGGTCAGTTGGAAGAACGTCTTTTCTAGGCCACGGCGCGCGGTAAACACGGTGCCCATGTCAGAGCCGGTCAAGCCGCCCAGCCCCGCGCCTTTGCTCTGCAAGACCACAATGGCGATCAGGGCAATTGAGGTTATAATCAGGGCAATATCCAGATAGGTTTCCAAAGCAACCTCCTTATTGCAATTGCAGTGCGCCAAAAGGCGTTCCGCATTATACCTTCCCCCCGGAGAATCGTCAAACATGGGCCAGATTTACGAAGCCGTGGTTGCCATTCACGCGCACACGCGCTTTTCCGATGGCTGCGGCACCCACCGCGACATCGCCCGCGCCGCGCTGCAGGCGGGGCTGGACGCGGTGATCGTCACCGACCACAACGTGTGGGTGCAAGGCATCGAGGGCTACCACCGGCGGGAAGGAAGACGCGTCCTGCTGCTGGTGGGGGAAGAGGTGCACGACCGCACCCGGCAGCCCCAGAAAAACCACCTCTTGGTGTTGGGCGCGGGCAAAGAAATGGCGGCTTACGCGGCCGATCCCCAGGCGCTGCTGCGCGCGGTGCAGCGCCAGCAGGGACTGGCTTTTCTCGCCCACCCGGTGGATTGGGCCTCGCGGCTGGCCGGAGAACCAGCCATCGAGTGGGTCAATTGGGATGTGAGCGGCTACACGGGCTTGGAAATTTGGAACGCGCTGAGCGAATTCAAGGGGCATCTGAAAACCCCGCTGCACGCGCTGTTCTTTGGGCTTTTGTTTCACCAGGTCGCGGTGGCGCCTTACCCTGCCACGTTGCAAAAATGGGATGAATTGCTGGCCGCGGGCCGACGGGTTGCCGCGATCGGCAGCGCAGACGCACACGCCAACCGCTACGGCCTGGGGCCTCTGCGGGTCACCCTTTTCCCTTACGAAAAACATTTTCGCGCCATCACCACCCACCTGTTTTTGCCCGAGCCCCTCAACGGCCATTTGGAACACGACCGCCGCCTGATTTACCACGCGCTGCGAGAAGGCCGCGGCTTCGTGGCCAACGACTTACCGGCCTCGGCGCGCGGCTTCCGCTTTCGGGCCACCGGCCACGGCAAGGAGGCCATCGCGGGGGAGCGCATCCCCCTCGATGGCGGGGTGACCCTGAAGGTCGCCCTGCCCCGCAAGGCCGAATGCCGCCTGGTGCACCACGGCCAGGTGGTGCAGCGGTGGCGAAGGCACGATGTGTGCACCCTCACGGTGACGCAGCCGGGCGCTTATCGCGTGGAAGCATATTTGCACGCCTGGGGGCGACGCCGCGGCTGGATTTTCAGCAACCCCATTTACGTCACCCACGCTGCGCAAGGGAATAACACCTTGGCCTGAACGCCCGGGCTTTTCAATATTCTAACCTTAGCCCATTTTCCCTCACCCCGCCCCCCTTTTGTTCCC
>JALUDX010000112.1 GCA_027053355.1 Anaerolineales bacterium
GGGAAGAAAAGGGGGGCGGGGTGAGGGTAAAGGCAAAAGTTAGAAAACTGTTCAAGTTTGTGTCAGGTAACCAGAAGCGCAACGCTCCCCTTCGTTTCTTGGCGGTCTGGCGTTTCCCTCTCTGCGTCTTGGCGACCTTGGCGACCTAAAAATCCGTCAGTATCTGTGACTATCCGTGTCCTCCGTGGTCTATTCCTTGTAGCCGAATCGTGACTGGGGCTGAACAGTTACCACGTCAGCAGTAAAACCCCGCCGGGCGTGCCCTCAGCCGGTATCCAACTTGGCCACCGTGACCCCATCGCCGCCTTCCTGGGGCAGGCCGGGTTCCCAGGAGCGCACGTGGGGGTGGTGCGCCAACGCGTCGCGCACCGCGATGCGCAAGCGGCCGGTGCCTTTGCCATGCACAATGCGCACAAAGGGCAGGCCCGCCAGGTACGCCTGGTCGAGGTACTTATCCAGCCTTTCCAGCGCCTCGTCGGCAGCCAGGCCGCGCAAATCCAATTCCAGCCCCGGCGACGGTGCGGCAGGCACCGCGGGGATTTCCTCACGGGCAGGGGTGCCCTGGGGCGCCGGAGGGGCCAGCACCCGCAAATGGCGCAGGGGCGTGCGCACCCGCAGCGCGCCGACGATGACCTCGGCTTCTTCAGCCTCGGTATCCAGCGCGGCCACCGTGCCCGTAGCCCCTAAACGCTCCACGTGCACCCGCGCGCCCACGGTAAGGGGCGGGGGCGGCGTGGCCACCGGCGGGGGTTCGGGCGCCGCGGTTTCGTCTTGCACCGCGGCCAGCGCCTCTTCCGCGCGGGCTTGCAGATCGCGGGCCTGCTTCTCGGCCGCGCGCAGCGCGCTTTGCGCGGCCATGGCTTCCTCGGGGGGCAACAGCCGCCGCAAACGGCGGCGCAGGTCACGGATTTCGTCTTGCAGCGCGGCAATTTCGTCCTGCGCCTGGGTCTGGGTGGCTTCGAGCAGCCGGCGGCGCTCTTCTTCGATGCGCGCCAGGCGCCGGTTCAAGCGGCTGCGGAGGGTTTCAGCCCGCCGCCGCGCCTTTTCCGCGCGCCGCCGCTCTTGCCGCGCCAGACGGCGCTGACGGTGAATCTCGTCGATCAGCGCATCAGCCTGCAACTCATCGGGGTGGAAACCCGCGCGCGCCGCGGCGATGATCTCTTCCGGCAGCCCCAGACGCCGCGCAATTTCCAGCGCGTTGGAACGCCCCGGCAGGCCGATGACCAGGCGGTAGGTCGGTTTCAGGCTGCGGGGGTCAAAGGCCATGCTCGCGTTGACCACGCCGGGCGTGGCCTGCGCGTAGAGTTTGAGTTCCGGGTAGTGGGTGGCGACCAGGGTGGTCACCGAGCGGCGCACCAGATAATCCAAAATCGCCCGCGCTAAGGCTGCGCCTTCTTGCGGGTCAGTGCCGGCGCCCAGTTCGTCGAGCAACACCAAGGAACGGTGGTCAGCCCGCCGCAAAATGCGCACGATGTTGCGCAGGTGCCCCGAAAAGGTGGAAAGCGACTGCTCGATGGACTGTTCGTCGCCGATGTCGGCAAAGAGGTCGTGAAATACGCTCAGCGCGCTGCCCTCTTCAGCCGGAATGTGCAAGCCGCTCTGCGCCATAGCGACCAGCAGCCCCGCGGTCTTCAAGGTCACGGTCTTGCCGCCGGTGTTGGGGCCGGTGATGACCAAAGCCAGGGTGTGGTCGTCCAGCACCAAATCGATAGGAACCACCCGGTCTGGGGGAAGCAAGGGGTGCCGGGCGGCGTAAAGGCGCAGGGTAGCCGCCGCGCGCGGGGCTTCCGCGGCAGGGTTTTCTTCCACCGGCCGCAGGGGGAGCAGCCGCGGGCGCACCGCGTCCATGGCCTCGGCTAAGTGGCCGCGAGCAAAAATGACGTCCAGGCGGGCTAAAGTATCGACCGCCTGGAGCAGGGTCTCGGCGTGCAGCGCGACCTCGCGCGAAAGCGCGGCCAGCAAGCGGCGGATTTCCTGGACTTCGGCCTGTTCCAGTTCCCGCAGGTGGTTGTTGATTTCCACAATGGGCAAAGGCTCGACGAACAGGGTAGCGCCCGAAGCCGAGCGGTCGTGCACGATGCCGGGCAGGCGGCCTTTGAATTCGGCCTTGAGGGGCAGCACGTAGCGCCCCCCGCGCTGGGTGACCAGGGCTTCTTGCAGCAGGGGCACAATGGCCGGGTCGCGCACCATGCGCTCTAAGCGGCGGGTCAGGCGCTGCCGCGCCAGCAGGATGTCTGCCCGCACCCGGGCGAGGGTAGGCGAAGCATTGTCGGGGATGTTGCCCTTTTCGTCGATGGTGCGGGCAATGGCGTCCACCAGGCCCAGCGGCGGGGGGAGCAGGGCGGCCAGGTCGGCCAGACGGGGGGCGATTTGCTGGTGGCGGGTGAGGCTGCGGCGCAGGTCACGCGCCCGCGCCAACGTGGCTTTGATGGCCAACAGCGCGTCAGGAGCGAGGATGATGCCCCGGCGGGCGTCTTCCACCGCGGCGCGGATGTCGCGGATGCCGCGCAGGGTGATTTCGGGGTGCTGGGCAAGGAGCAAGCGGGCTTCGCTGGTCTCGTCCTGCAGGGCGCGGGCGCGGCGCAGGCTGCCCGTGGGCTGCAAAGCCAAGGCGCGCGCCCGCCCGGCAGCAAACACGGTGTGCCGCGCCAGGCGTTCCAACACTTGGGGGAATTCGAGCACCAGCAAAGTTTTGGCGTCCATCGCGGCCTGATTATATCAGGTGAGGACGCGCAGCCCAACCGGAGATGAGGGGTTGAGGTACCAAGGGAGTAACTGTTCAGCCTCAGCGAGGAAAAACCACAGATTACGCAGATTTCGCAGAAAAACATCCACAGATTGCACAGATGAGCATAGATTGAGCGAAAAGCGCTGTGAAGCGCCACGCTTGCTTCCATCGCTTAGCGGCCTGGCATCTCAAAAATCCGCGGGAATCCGTTGCCATCCGCGTCATCCGCGGCCGATTTTCTCAAGGCTGAATGGTTACCTGAGGGATTGGGGAAAGGGGCTTTCAGGCCGTGACGGGCGCGGCGAGAGCCGGCTGGCGGGGGTGAAGGCCCGCGGGCTCAGGCCGGGGCGCGCGTCCACGGGCCACCTGCAGCGCGTAATCCACAATCAGGCCGGGGATGTCGACGCCGGTCAGCGGCACGGTGGTGTGAAATTCCATGCTGTGGTTGATTTCGTTGACCAGATAGCCGCGGGTGGGGTGCTCCAACACATCCAGCGCCAGCACCCCGCCGCCCACGGCCTCTGCGGCCTGCAGGCAAACGGCTTCCAGTTCGGGGGTGACGGGGCACACCTCGCCGCGACCACCGCGGGCGGTGTTGGTGATCCAGTGCTCGGCGTAGCGGTAGATGGCCGTCACCACCCGGCCACCGATGACAAAGGCGCGGATATCCCGCCCCGGTTTGGGGATGTACTCTTGGACGTAAAACACCTGATGGAGGGGCGAACCCAGCGCGGTTTTGTGCTCTAAGATGGCCTCCGCGGCGTCGCGATCGTTGATTTTGGCCAGCAGCCGCCCCCACGAGCCATACACCGGCTTGAGCACCACGGGGTAGCCCAGGCGCTCCATGGCCTCCAGCGCGGCTTCGGGGGTGAAAGCGATGGCGGTTTGGGGTTGGGGGACGCCCGCGGCGGCCAGGGCGGCGCTGGTGCGTAGTTTGTCGCCGCAGGTTTCCACCACGTCGGCAGTGTTCACCGTGGGGATGCCCCACGAAGCCAACACCCGCAGGGTGTAGAGGGAGCGGGTGTAACTCAGGTTGCGGGCAATGACCACGTCGTAACGCTGCCACGCGGCGGGGTCTTCCAGCATCAGGTGCTGTTCGCGGTCGTTGAGGCGGTCGTAGGGGACGCCGCGGCGTTCCAGCGCGGCGAAGAGCCATTTTTCTTCGACCCGCAAGCGGGTGTAGAGCACGGCCACACGGGGTTGAGCAGACATCGCGCACCTCCTGAAAATGAGCAGGCCAACAAAAAAGCCCCCCGACATGCAGTCGGGGGGCGGTAACCTGGCCTGGCAAGGGTTTTTAGAGGCGTTTCCCAAACACCCATCGCCCGCCGGCCGACTGCTGGCCGTGGGGGAAGCAAGCCTTCTTCTGCTTCAGGCTATCCGCCAAAAGGGAAGCCCAATCAAGGCAGTGCATGGGAAACACCTCTGCGTTCATCGTTTCAGCCTCAACCCGGTTCCTTGGGAAAACGCGCTGCCTGCCGTGGAGGAAGCCAAGGGTAGCCGGGCAAGTAAGGGTTATGCTAAGTTTAGCCGAGAATGCGCGGTTGTCAAGAGGCAGGCCATAAACATTGCATAAAAAAACGCGTCTCTTCAGCCTTGGCAAAGAGCAACCACAAAAGCAGCGCCAAGCGCTCCAAACAATAGTGTTTTCAAGGGGCCGATGAGCCTCGCTTACGCTCGGCTCATCGGGGGATGGGAGAGATTGGGCAAAGAACAAAAGTTTTGTCAGTCAATCAGACGAAGCGCCACAGAAAACGCAGAGCTTTGCCTGGCCCTCTTCGTCTTACGGCTTTAAGCCGCTTTAGCGACTCCTAACGCGCCTTTGGCTGGTATTGGGATCAATCTGAACAACAAAAAGATGACCTCCTCCTGCCTTGTGAGGTTGGCGGTCAAATCTCAGATACACCGCGCAAAAAAAAAAAAAAAACACCCTTGACAAAACGCAAAAGACAGGCTATTATCTTTTTAGAATTCAGAAAATCAACAAAAGAAAATAGCATTCCGCCACAATATGCACAAAATAAAGCCACATTTCTATGGTCTCCTACCAACCGCCAGGCGTGCGGCGCGCCTCCTAACTCAACTTTTTAGCCGCCGAACATTTTGCTATGGAGGCTCAACCATGAAAATGACGTCCCGCTATGGGCTGGCCTTAGGGCTGTTTGGGACGGGGGTGATACTGGGCTTGCTTCTCACAGGCATGATCCTCTGGGCTTACGCGGAAACCGCGTACTACGGCTTCCCCCACATGGCAGACGCCCACCTCACTTCTCTGCGTTGCCCGCACTTCATGGCGCAGGACGAACACGCCACCATCCAGGCCACCATCACCAACACCACCGGGCACCCGGCCACGTTTGGGGTGATTTCATGGGTCAGCGTGCCCTTAGCCTGGGAACGTCAGACCGAGCACAAACACTTGGCGGCCGGGGAGACCTGGCACTGGTCTCGCGAAATCGGGCCCGCGAACCGCGACCTGCGCTACTTCATCATGGCCAGCGTGTACACGTTCGGCGGTTACCCCATTCCGCAAAAACAGGGGTGGTGTGGGGTGTTCGTGCTGCCCCTGCGCGGCCTGCGCGGGGAAATCGTGCTCTGGCTGGGCGCTGTGCTCACGCTGGCCTTGCTGTTTACCGGGGGCTGGCAGTTGCGCCGCGTGTGGCAAGAACGACGGGTGTCGGCTGCCGGACGCTGGGCTGCCGGGTTCTTCCTCTTCGTCACTCCCCTCAATTTGGCTTTGGCGTGGCTGGGGTTGTGGATGCTGGGCGTGGGCGCGCTGGTGGCCGAGGCGCTTCTGCTGGTCATCGTGGGGCTAAGTTGGCTGATGCACGCGCCCTAACCTCACCCCTGGCCGGAAAGCACATCTTGCAAATTGGGCGTGTCGGGGTGCTCTCGCCGCTCAGCCCGCAGACGCCGCGCTTCTTCCAAACGCTGACGGCGCAATTTGTGGATGCTAAAGACCAACACCACCAGCAAGAAGCCCAGCACGACCAGTTCTCCCATAAAAAGGGTGAAGCGGGTTTCGTGCTGCTCGATGAAGCGGTTGCTCTCCGCGGTGATGATGATGATGCGCCGCACCACCGAAATCAGCCCGACCACTAAAAAAGGTTCGCTGAACATGCGCCGTTGGGTGAGGGAAATTTTGACCATCTGCAAAATTTCACCCAACATGGAGACTACCAGCAGTTGATCCAGGATGCTCAGCGCGTCGAACGATTGCAGGGAAGGGTGCAAAAACCAGGGGACAAAGTATTGCCCCCAAATTTGCACCAAAGCCCCCAACGCGGCCAACAACAGGGTAAAGCCAATGCCAATGTAAACCGCGGCCTCGGCTCGCGACCAGAGGGTGAGAAGTTTGCGCATCGGGAGGCTCCTGCGTGGCAAAACGGTGCGCCCGGCTTCAGGCGGCAAGCACAAACAGGGCTAACGTGCGGGGGCCCAGCATAGCAGCCGTCACCGCGTTCATCTCGGCCACTTTGACGGGCACGCCCTCGTGGCTGTGGCGAAAACGCTCATGCAGGTTGCGCGCTTCACGCTGAAAATACTGAGGCGGGTGCAGCACGGCCATTTTCTCCAGGCTGACGAACTCGCTGGCGAACTCTTGCATCAGATCCAACAGATGGCGCGAAGAGCGGGCTTTGTGCAGGGGCACCCAGCGGCCTTCTTCCAGCACGAAAAAGGGGTACATCTCCAGCATCTCGCCCACGATGGCCTGGTCTGGCTCTAAGAAACCGCCCCGACAAAGGTAAGTGAGGGCGCGGGGGCTCACCGCGGTGTAAATTCGGCTGCTCATGCCCCGGGTGTGGCGCAACAAGGTGAAGACGTCGGCGCCTGCCGCGGCCAGGGCTGCGCTTTCTTGCACCAGCCACCCCAACCCTGCGCCCAAAGTGTGGGTATCGATCGCATACACGGGGTAATGGGCGGCAAACGCGGCAGCCGCCTCGTTCACCCGCTGAAACAACTCGCCCAAGCCGCTGCCCAGCGGCAACAAGAGCAAAGCGTCGTAACGGCGCATCAGGGGCTGCAGCCAGGCGGCGATGGCCTCTTCGGTGGGGAAGGCCCACGTTGGCCCTTCGCGGCGCACCAGGGAAGGGGGCAGCCGCCGCGCCAGTTCCGCGTCGTCGGCGGGGTAGTGCTCCCCCGCCCACCGAATAGACCAGGGGAGGAAATGCACCCGCTCACGGCCGGGGAAATGAGAGGTCAGGAATTGCGCCGACGCGTCGGTGACAATGCCCACCCCGCGCATGGCCTCACTCCACCGCTAAAATGAGCGGATAGTGGGGCTGCCCGCCGAACTGCACTTCAATTTCCTGGTCGGGGTAAGCCTCGCGCACCAGGTCGGCCAGGCGGTGGGCCCGGCTTTTAGAAAGGCCGTCGCCGTAAAACATGGTAATCAGTTCATAGGCTTCGGCCTCGGCCTGTTTGAGCAAACCGAGCACGGCCTCTTCGAGGCTGCTGGCCGCCAAAATCAAACGTCCGTCCAGCAACGCGATGTACTCGCCTTCTTGCACCGCCACGCCGTCGATGGCCACCGTGCGGGTGGCCATGGTAATTTCGCCGCTGATCACCTCCCCCATGGCCTCTTGCATGGCCGCGGCCACCTCGTCCAACGCGCCATCGGGGTCAAAGGCCAGCATCGCGGCCAGCCCTTGCGGCACCGTGCGGCTGGGAATGACCTGCACCTGCTTGACCGTGACCTCTTGAGCCTGCTGCGCGGCCAGGGTGACGTTTTTGTTGTTGGGGAGGATGATGATTTTGTCGGTGGGCAGGTTTTCGAAGGCGCGCAAGATGTCTTGCGTGCTGGGGTTCATGGTTTGGCCGCCTTCTACGATGGCCGCTGCGCCCAGGCTGGCAAACACCCGCGCAATGCCCGGCCCCGGCGCCACGGCCACCACGGCAATCTGGTCGGGCTCTACGTTGGCCAATTCGTAGCGGGTGCCCTCGGTGCCGCTGCTTTGCTCTTCCATCTGGGCAATCAAGTTTTCAATCTGCACCCGCGTCACCGTGCCCAGGCTCATGGCATAATCAATGGGGCGGTAGCGGTTTTCCGTGGGCACATGGATGTGCAAGCGATACAGACCCTCGCCTTCGCCCACCTGGATCGAGGTACCCATTTCTTCCAATGTCTGGTAAAAAGCCTCCAAGTCTAAAGGCTGGTGCGGCCGGAAATCCAACACCACTTCGTAATCCTGGCCGGGTTCCACCGCGTCGTGCGCGTGTTCCAAGTTGAGGGAAGCCAACGGTCTGACCGAAGTCAGCGCCTTATCCAGAGGCTGGCCGTCCACGTAGCGCAGCATCCCCTCCAAGATGAAGAACAAGCCTTTGCCCCCGGAATCGACCACCCCGGCCTCTTTGAGCACGGGCAACAATTCGGGCGTGCGGGCGACCGAAGCGTCGGCGGCCTGCACCACCACTTCCAAAAGGGTGATTAGATCGTTGGTCTGGCGAAAGGCCTCTTCGGCCGCGTGGGCGATGTCTTTGGACACCGTGAGGATGGTGCCCTCGACCGGGCGCACCACGCCCTTGTAGGCCGTATCGCGCGCCAAAACCAGGCCGCGCACCAACCCCTCCGCGCTCAGGGTGGGCATCTCGGCCACCGCGCGGGCAAAACCCCGCCACAACTGCGAAAGGATCACGCCCGAATTGCCGCGCGCGCCCATCAGTGCGCCATGGGCTACCTTCTGGCACATCTGGCCAAAGTGCTCTTCGGGGGAATCTTTGATTTCATCCCACGCGGCCTGCATGGTGAGGGTCATGTTGGTGCCGGTATCACCGTCGGGCACGGGGAAGACGTTGAGCGCGTTGACCACCTCTTGGTTGGTGCGCAGCCAAGTCAGAGCAACTTCCACCAGGCGTTTGAGGGCTTGGCCGTCGATAGCCTTGCGGCGCAGGGCCTGGCGGCGGGCTTCGTTGGGGGTGATTTTCACGGTCATCGGCGGTTATGCCTCCTCTGCCTGTGCTTTGGCTTGTTTGGCCGCGCGCTTACCCCGCTTGCGGGAAGTTTTTTTCTGCGCCTGCTCGCCATTGCTCACCCGCAGCCCGCGCACATGCACGTTGACCGCCTTGACCGGCAGACCGACGCTCTTTTCCACATGGTAGCGCACCAAGTTGGCTGCGCTGTTGGCCACCGCGGTAATCCGCGTGCCGTATTCCACAATGATGTAAAGGTCGATTTCGATGCCTTCCTCGTCGTGCCGCACGGCAATGCCTTCGGCCGGTTCTTTGGCCAGGGCGCTGGCAATGCCGCTCACCAGGTTCTTGGGGGCCAGCCCCACCACGCCGTAAGACTTGAGCACAGCCTGATGGGCAATAGCCGCAATCACCTTGGGGGAAATGCGTATCGTGCCTAAAGGGGTTTTATCGTCGCTCATAGAGAAACCTCATGGGGGGAGGAAAGTTGCCCGCCGCGCCACCGAGGCGACGGCGAAACCGCGCTGCTGCAACATTTAACACAAAACATTGCCAGACGATGCACTTTGTGGTAAGATTGCCCACGCCTTGCGGCAAGCCGCCGGGCTTTTTGTGTGCTTGGAATCTTGGCAAAAAGGATGGACATCATGGCGAAGTGCGAAATCTGTGGCAAAACCACCACCTTCGGACGCAATCGCCCTTGGTCTAAAAAATCCACGCCGCGCAAGTTTCGCCCCAACCTGCACAAAGTGACGATCTGGCAAGACGGTCGTAAGGTGCGGATGACGGTGTGTACACGCTGCTTGCGGACAATGGTCAAAACCAAAGGGTAACCCCAAACAGCGTCCGTTCTTTCACAGGCGAGGAGATCACGGCCCAGGCCGTGGTCTTTCGCGTTTTAAGCAGGTGCAGCAGCCGGGGGCAGGGCTTGCTGTAACGCAGCCAACCCCGCGGCCGGCCCCTGCGGGTGGCGGAAGATGGCGCTGGCCGCCACGAAGACGTTGGCGCCGGCCTCCCACGCCAGGGGCAGGGTTTGGGGGTTGATGCCGCCGTCGATTTCCAGCATGGTCTGGGGGTGCACCGCGTCAATCTGCTGGCGCAAACGCCGCACTTTGGGCAACACCTCGGGCAAAAAGGCCTGCCCCGAAAAGCCCGGGTTGACCGACATCACCAACACCACGTCGGCCAGGGGCAGCACCGGGAAAACCGCCTCGGCCGGGGTGCCCGGGTTGAGGGCAACGCCCGCCTGACAGCCCAGGTCGTGAATTTGCTGCAACGCGCGGTGGATGTGCGGGGTAGCCTCGACGTGCACGGTGAGCAGGTCCGCCCCGGCTTGGGCAAAGGCCGGCAGCAGGCGCTCCGGGCGTTCCACCATCAGGTGAACATCCAAAAAGCGGTCGGTCGCCCGCCGCGCAGCAGCCACAATGGCCGTCCCTAAGGTCAGATTGGGCACAAAGTGGCCGTCCATCACGTCCACGTGGAGCCATTCCGCCCCTTGCGCCGTGACCGCGGCAATGGCTTCGCCCAGGCGGGTCAGGTCTGCGGCTAAAATCGAGGGGGAAAAACGGACCGGTCGCATCACGGGGCAATTATAGCACGGCCTCAACGCCCCACGTGATAGGCCAGGTAAACCCACACCCAAAGGGGAATCAGCCCCCCGACCGCGATGAGCGCGAGGAAGGCCAAGGCAATGGTCAGCCAATCGATGGGCGGCGCGTCGTCGGGGGTCTGCTCTACTGCCACGGGGGAAGGTGCGCTCTCCGGCGGGGTTTCGCTTTCTTGCAACAAGCCGAGGAGCACACGCCCCAATTGGTCGGCCGTGCGGTAGCGCGCCGCCGGTTCTTTGGCCAGCACTTTGAGGATGACCGCCTCCAACCATTCGGGGATTTCGGGGCGATAGACGCGCGGGGGTGTCGGCGGGGCTTCGCGGTGCAGGCGGGCGAGTTCCTCCGGGTCGTCGGCAGTGAAGGGCAGGCGGCGGGTGAGCATTTCGTACAACACCACGCCCAGGGCGTAAACATCGGATGCCGGCGTCGGCGCCTGCCCCGCGGCCTGCTCTGGCGAGAAATACTGGGGCGAGCCCCAGGCCACGCCCGGCGCGGTGGCCTCAGGGTGATGGGCTGCGGCCCGGGCAATGCCAAAATCGGTAATTTTCAGGCGCCCGTCGGTGGTGACCAGCATGTTCTGGGGCTTGACGTCGCAATGCACCAGGTTGAGGCGGTGGGCATAGCCCAACCCCGCGCAGGCCTGCACCATCAAGTGAAGGCTCTCTTCGATGGGCATGGGCGCGCGAGCATCCATCACTGCCCGCAGGGTGCGGCCGGGGACGTATTCCATCACGATGAACAAATTGGTTTCGTCGAAGCCAAAATCATACACAGTGACGATGTTGGGGTGGATCAGCCGCGCCGCGGCCGTAGCTTCTTGCCGGAAGCGGGCCCGAAAATGCTCATCGCGGGCATATTCGGGACGCAAAATTTTCACAGCCACCACGCGCTCTAACACGCGGTCGTAGCCGCGGTAAACATAAGCCATGCCCCCCCGGCCGAGCAGATGTTGAAGTTCGTAACGCTGCGCCAAAAGCGAATCCGGCATCTTTGCCTCGATACACAACCTTGCTGGGGCGCACCTTGCTGCCATGCAGGGAATGTGAGCGACCGCCAAACAGCCGCTTTCATCAGGTTGTCTCTATTGTAATTGAAAGGCCCTGGCTTTGCCAGAGGCAAGTGGGCTGAGGAAGGAGCAATCGCCCTTGCATTTGACCGTCTGGCCGGTCTCCCGTGCTTCCGAACGCTGCGCGTAAGGTCGTACGGCCGCGCCCACACGCCCCCCTGCGGCGTTTGGTATCGGCGCGGGAAAACACAGAAACACCACCGAAAACACAGAAGGTCATAGGGTAGGGGCGAAGCGTGCCTCGCCCGCTTTTGCCGTGCGCCCCTACGAAAACGTCACGCCCCCACGAACCCCCAGCGGCGTTTGGGGCGCGGCGCGGGGAAACACAGAAGACACAGAAACACCACAGAAAACACAGAAGGCGGCAAGGTAGGGGCGAGGCGCTGCCTCGCCCGCTTTTGCCGTGCGCCCTTACGAAAACGGTCACGCCCCCACGAACCCCTCGCGGCGTTTGGGCGCGGCGCGGGGAAACACAGAAGGTTGAAAATGGGTAGGGCAAGGCACCGCCTTGCCCGTTTTTGGCGTGCGGTGCCGTTTTGGAAAACGTCGCGGGAAAACACAGAAAGCACAGAAAGGCCACAGAAAACACAGAAGGTGGCAGGGTAGGGGCGGCTTTGGGAAGCCGCCCCCTTTGGCGTGCGGCGTTCCTGTAGGGGCGAACGGCCGTTCGCCCCTACGAAAACGTCACGCCCACACGCCCCCGCGGTGTTTGGGCGCGGCGCGGGGAAACACAGAAGACACAGAAACACCACCGAAAACACAGAAGGCGGCAGGGTAGGGGCGAGGCGTGCCTCGCCCGCTTTTGGCGTGCGGCGTCCCTGTAGGGGCGAACGGCCGTTCGCCCCTACGAAAGCCCGCGCGTTTTTGGGGTAAGGCGGGAAACCACAGAAGGCACAGAAAGACCCCAGAAAACACAGAAGGCGGCAGGGTAGGGGCGAGGCGTGCCT
>JALUDX010000113.1 GCA_027053355.1 Anaerolineales bacterium
GCGGAGCGACGTGCTAATTGCCGACTGCGAGACGGTGGCGCACCGCGCGGCAGATTTCGGCTTTCCGCGCGAGCGCACGGCGGTTTTCCCGTGGGGCGTGGATTTGCGGCACTTTTCGCCCACAGGCGGCGACGGCGGTTTGCGCGCCCGCCTCGGCTGGGAAGATGCCTTCGTGGTGCTCCACAACCGCTCATGGGAGCCGATTTACGGCGTGGACGTGATGGCGCGCGCCTTCGTGCGCGCCGCCCGCGCCGAGCCCCGCCTGCGCCTCATGCTCCTCGGCGGCGGCTCGCTCGCTCCAATGCTCCACCGCATTTTCCGCGACGCCGGGCTAATTGACCGCGTGCACTTCTTCGGGCAGGTTTCCCAGCGCGACCTGCCGCGCTACTACCGCGCTGCCGACCTTTACCTCAGCGCCTCTCACAGCGATGGCTCTTCGGTTTCGCTGATGGAAGCGCTTGCCAGCGGATTGCCCGTGCTGGTTTCCGACATCCCTTCCAACCGCGAATGGGTGCGCGCCGGGCAGGAAGGCTGGCTTTTCCCCGATGGGGACGTGGGCGCGCTGGCAAGCGCCCTGCTGGAAGCCGCGCACACTCCCCCTCAACGGCGGCAGGAGTTGGCGCAAGCGGCGCGCGCCCGCGCCGAGGAACGCGCCGACTGGTCTCAAAATTTCCTCAAACTGCTTGAAGCCTATCGCCTCGCGCAGCAGAACGTTGGTGCGTGAGGAACGGGTTCACAACTACCGCCGCTTGTACCCTGCGACTGAAGTCACAGGGTACAAGTTGTAAAACCGCAGATTGCGCAGATTCCGCAGAAGAATCTGCGCTACCCGTAGGGTACAGCATGCGTTCGGCTTGCTTTTCCCAAAAAGTCGCCGCAGGGCGACTTCGCAGGCAGTAGGTGCAGTTTCAACTGCCGCCGCTTGCGCCCTGCGACTGAAGTCACGGGCTACAAGTTGCGAAGTCCACCTGCGTGGACTTCTGCTCTCGTCGCAGCAAAGTGTTTACCCTCGTTTTCATGAGGGGTAGGCAGTTACGATTGGATGCTCTCGTGAAAGTCTAACCCAATCCTCCGGTTTGATCGTGCATTGGTCTATGCGCAAGTTTTACGAATGGCTGAATTCCAACGCGTTTGGCTGGTTAGCGCTGGCGGGCGCGGCTGTCGTCCTTGCGGCGCTTTTTCTGCATTTCCTCACCCCGTGGGGCCCGTGGGCGTTCAGCGATTCGGCGGATTACATTGAAGCCGCTCGCAACTTCGCGCGCGGCTGGGGTTTGACCACGCGCGTCAGCGGCGGCGCTTTCCGCCTGCTCACCGAGCACGCTCCCGGCTACCCCGTGATGCTTTCCTTTGGCTTTCACTTCACCCGCGATTGGGTTGCCGTCGCCCGCTGGGAAGACATCCTCGCCGTCGCTCTTTTTACCCTGCTTTGGGGAAGGCTCTTTTGGCAAATCACCAGCCGCCCGCTTGTGGGATTGCTGGCTTTGGAAATTGTGGCAACCACTTTTGCCTTCACGCGGGCGTTCACCAGCGCTATGTCCGAGCCGTGGTTTTTAGTTTGGGGCACGGCGGCGCTGGTCTTGCTGGAAAGCGACCTGCGCGCGCCAACCTTTTGGCGCACGGTTTTAGTCGGGCTTTTTGCCGCCTTTGCCGCGCTCACGCGCTACGCAGGCTTGCACCTCGCGGCGGTGATTTTCTTCACCTACGGCCTGCTCGCGGCAGAAGCAAAATCCCGCCGATGGGTGCGCGGGGCGCTGACGGCGGCTTTGCCGACCGCCGCGGTGCTCGGCTGGATGGCATACGCTCGGCTCGCAGGCGGCGGCTTCGCGGGAAAATTTGCCCACACCCCCGCCTCCATCCTGCACGCCGCCGCGGAGTATGCCCGCCAGTTCGCCGCGCTGATAAACTCCGGCTACGGCGTGCCGCCCGCCCGCTGGCAAACCACGGTTTTGGTCTGGATAGCGGTTTTGGGCGCGGCTTTGGTTTCGTTTGACGGCGCTTGGCGGCTACGCTCTCACCAGCGATATGGGCGGCTGGCACGCGGCATCATCCTGCTCACGCTTGAAGCCGCTCTCTACCCGCTGGTGATAGGGGCATTTTTCGCCCTCGGCAACCCCAAACCCACCGTTGACCTCCGCATGTTCACGCCCGCATACCTCGCGGCAATCGGCGCAGCGCTCCTTTGGACAGTTTTGTATTTAGAAGCCGCGGCAAGCCGTCTGCGCCGTTCTTTGAGCCTGCCGCAGGTTGTTTACCTATTCGCCGCGGTTGGGTTGGCAGCTTGGGCTTATGCCACGCCGTTCCAAGGCAAAATGTGGGGCGAAACCATCCACCGCTACGGCAAAGGCTACACCCAGCGTGCATGGCACGAATGGGCGCATTCCGATATGTACCGCTACTTGCGGGGTTTGCCGCCCGATTTGCTCCTGATAACCAACGACTGGGGCGGCTTGCGGCTATGGTGCGACCACGCCACTGCCGCCCTGCCGCGCTCCGCCGGTGCCCCAATCGCGCCCTTGGGGAAAGGGAGCACCGCGCGCGATCGCCTTTTTGCCCAAAACAAAGCCGCTTTGGTGATTCTCAAACTGTCCACGAGCGACCTAAAGCACTTTGGGAAGCCCGAAAGCGTGGTTGCGGCGCTGACCAAAGGGCTGACAGCGTGCTACCACGGCTCTTGGGGCGGGGTGTATTTCGCCCGCCCGCCGCGCGATATTCCCTGCAAAGGTGGGTAAACCGGTGTTGAACAACGCGTCAACTCCGTCGTCAGGGACAAACTCGCCGCGCGCCACCGCAATTTCCCTGCTCCTCGCCATTGCCGTTGGAGCGCTGTTTTTTTACGTCATGCTCCCGTTTGGGCCGTGGGCGCAGAGCGACACGGTGGACTACGTCCAAGCGGCGCGGCATCTGGTGCAAGGCCGCGGGCTGACGGTTTATCAGAGCAACGGAAGCCTCATGCCGCTTTCGCACTTCCCGCCCGGCTACCCACTGGCTTTGACGGCGGCAATGGCTTTAAGGCTGGGCTGGGTTGCCGCGGCGCGGCTGGTGAGCGCCTTGGCGGCAGGGTTGCTCACATTTTTGCTGGCGCGTAGCGCCTCATCTGCCCTGCGCCGCCCGCTCGCGGCATTGCTTGCCCTGCCCGTCATAGCGCTGTTGCCCGTGGCGCGGCTTTTGGCAGGTGCGATGTCCGAACCACCGTATTTTGTGCTTCAGGCAATCTGGGTGCTGGCGTTGTGGCGCGCCCTTTCGGCGCAAACCCGCCGCTCCCGCCTGCGCTGGCTGGTCGTCGCCGGTTTTGCCGTGGGCTTGGGCACGCTCATCCGCTACGCCGGATTGCACGCATGGCTCACCTTAGCCGCGGCAATCCTTCTTTTGCCGCGCGCCGAAATTCCTGCCGGAACAATTGCCGCCTACGCACCTCCAGCGGCGCTTTTTGGCGCGTGGAAGGCTTGGCTCGCACTTCGGCACGCCCCTGCAATCGGTCGGCTCAACTTCCATTTGGCGGATTGGCTTACCGCCGCGCCAAAATTCTTTGCCCAAACCGCCCAATCCTTCATCCTGCCGTGGGGGGCGCCCCTGCCGC
>JALUDX010000114.1:0-4412 GCA_027053355.1 Anaerolineales bacterium
GGGGGCGGGGTGAGGGCCGGCAGGCAAAAGTTAGCACGCTGCTTAATTTGTTCGGGTAATCAGTACGCCTTCAAAGTTTTCTCTTTCGTGTCCGAAGAATGCTTCCGCACCGGCTGCATTTGTGGGTGATGGTGGTCTGATCATGCCCTTATCTTACCTCATCACTTACTCGCTACCACTACCAAACACAGAAGACACAGAGAAAGCACAGAAGGGGAGGCGGGAAGTGGGATGCGGCCGTTGGCGTCGTTTTGGCGACCTCGGCGTCATCTTGGCGACCTTGGCGCCTCAAAATCCGCGGCTATCCGCAATGATCCGCGTTCATCCGTGGCTTATTTTCCCTATGCTAAACTGTTGCTGAGTGGCGTAGATTTCCCCCAGCGCGGTGGCCATAGTGGGTTATGCTGCCTCGTCCTTAGTCGCGCGCACCCGTTCCTCGGCCAGGCGGCAGTATTCGGGCACCACGTCATAGCCTACCCAATGCCGCTGCAAGCGGGCGGCCGCGACCAACGTGCTCCCCGAACCCGCAAAGGGGTCGAGCACCACGTCGCCCACATAAGAATACAGCCGAATGACCCGCTCGGCCAGCGCCACGGGGAAGGGCGCAGGGTGCCCGACCCGCCGCGCCGAGGCCGGGGGAATGCGCCATACGGAAAGGGTGGCCTGCAAGAACTCGTCCCGCGAAATATCCGACGTGCCTTTGTCGGGCCGCGAGGGGCTCATCTTGGCCATTACCAGCAGGTATTCGTGCACATCGCGCAGCCGAGGCGATTTGGCGCTTTGCCAGGAGCCCCAGGCGCAACTGTTCCCCGCACCTTCCCCCTTCTGCCAGATGATCTCGCCCATGGGGATGAAGCCTATTTCCAGATGCACGTGCCAAAAAAAGGCGGTCAGGGGGAGGTAAGGCGTGCGCCCTAAGTTGGCGATGTTGAGCACATAGCGCCCCCCTGGCCGCAACACCCGATAGACCTCCGCACCCACCCGGCGAATCAGGCCGAGATAATCCTCTAAGGCCAAATCTTGGTCGTAATCTTTGCCCACGTTGTAGGGCGGCGAGGTAAAAGCCAGCCCCACCGCGTGGTCGGGGATTTCGAGCATCTGTTCTGCCGAATGGCAATACACCTGATCGAGTCGCTCAGCCCAGGCCGCGGGCGGGGTGAAGGGCGCGCGCTGCAGTTCGGCCGGGTCGACGGCCGCGGGCAGGCCCGCGTATAGCCGCCGTTGGTAAAAGGCCGACGCGTCGTGGCTTTCGCGGCGGCCGGTGCCGAAAGAGCGGGTGTGGGTGCGCTTGCGCGGCGGCATGGCGTGGTTAGCCCCCCGGCGGGCGGACGCTCAACGCCCGCACCTGTTCGGCCGCATGATACGACGACCTGACCAGCGGCCCGCTTTCCACCCATTTGAACCCGATTTCCAGCCCATAGGTCTTGAGCGCCGCGAATTCGTCGGGGTGGTAGTAGCGGGCAATGGGAAGGTGGTGCCTGCTGGGTTGCAGGTATTGGCCGATGGTCAAAATGTCCACCCCCCAGTCTCGCAGTTCGCGCATGGTGGCTTTGACCTCGTCGAACGTCTCCCCCAAACCCACCATCAGCCCCGATTTGGTGAGCACGGTGGGGTCGAGGCGCTTGGCGTTGACCAAGGTAGCCCGTGCCCAGGCGTAATGATCCTGGGGTTGGACGGTTTTGAACAGCCGCGGCACGGTTTCGACGTTGTGGTTGAGGATGTCGGGGCGGGCTTCCATCACGATGCGCAGGGCTTCGAGGCGGCCTTTGAAGTCGGGGATCAACACTTCCACAGAGCAGCCGGGCAGCACCTGGCGAATGCGGCGGATGACCATGGCAAAAATGGGCGCGCCGCCATCCCCCCGGTCGTCGCGGGTCACGCTGGTGATGACCGCGTGGCGCAGGGACATGGTTTTCGCCGCCCGGGCGACCCGCTCCGGCTCCTCCCAATCGAGGGGCGCGGGTCGCCCGTGTTTGACGTCGCAAAAGCCGCAGGTGCGGGTGCAGACGTCGCCCAACAGCAGGAACGTGGCCGTGCCCGCGCCCCAACATTCGGCCAGGTTGGGGCACATGGCCTCTTCGCACACCGTGTGCAAGGCCTGGCCGCGCATCAAATGGCGGATCTCGGCGACGGTCTGCCCCAGCGGCGCGCCGACCTTGAGCCAGGGCGGCCTGCGCTTGGGGGTGGTGTCGATCTGGGCGGGGTTCAGGCGGTGGCGGGTGGGTTGGAGGGGCATGGTGTTTTCCTGAAGGGGGCGGTGGAAGGGTCGTGCCCGCGGGCTCGCGCGGCAATTTTCCCGCCGCGCGCTGCCCTCATTCTACCATAGCCGCCCGGCAGACCTCGAAAATTGGCCGATTCGGGCCAACGATGTTATGATTGGGGCGGAGGCTCTGTTCAGCCCCAGAAAGGAAAACCGCAGCCTGCAGGCAAAACACAGAAGACACCGAGATGCCACAAAAAACGGGAAGTCGAGGTGCTTGAGGTACTGAGGAATTGGGGTAAAAGGGGTGGCCTGGTTGCCTGGCGCTCGGCTACTCAGGCGCCTCTCTCTGTGCGCGCTGTGCCTTTGTGGTAACCCCTTGGTGTCCTTGAAAATTCGCGGCCTGATCCGTAACTCGCAATTCGCAACTTTCGCAACTCGCAATTCGCAATTCGCAATTCGTAATTCGTAATTCGTAACTCGCCCTGCGTCATCCGCGGCCCAATTTCCCCAGGCTGGGCCGTTGCGGGGCGGAAAACCTGAGGAAGGAGGAGACCCCATGCCCGAGGAGCAAATCCCCCCGGAGATTGCAGCCCTGAATTACGAGCAAGCGTTGACTGCGCTGGAAGAAGTGGTGACTTCGTTAGAGCGGGAGGAGCACCCCTTAGAAGAAGCCCTGGCCTTGTATGCCCGCGGCCAGGCGCTGCTTACGCACTGTCGCCGCCTTTTGGCTGAGGCCGAACTCAAAGTTCAGCGCCTGGCCGGCGAAGACCTCGCCCCCTTCGATGCAGACGCATTGGCCGCACCCCCTACTCCTGGCGAGGCTCCTCCGGCAGAGGCATGAGCTCGGCCGCGCGGCGGGGCCTCCCTTGCTCCCTCCCCCGGCAGGGTTTGCTTTATTCCTCAGCCTCGCCGGGGTCAGCAGTAGTTTCAGTGTCAGCGGGCGCGGGCAGTTTGAGCCGCGCTTGTTCTTTTCCCCACGCAGCCCAGAGTTGTTTGAGCGCGCCGCCCAGGCCCAAAGCCAGCACCAGCAGCCCCGGCACCCAGCCGATGCAGGGGATCAACCGCAGGCCGTCGGCTACTAAGGTGAGCAAGAACGCCCCCACCGCGGCCACCGCGGCTGGGTGCGCCTGGGTGTGGAGCGCGTCGAAAAGCCAGCGCCCTACATCATAGCCCACCACGATCCAGCCATACAGGGCCAAGAGCAGCACCACCGCCAAGACCACCACCGCCAGCGGCAGCAGAAGCACCGTGAGCGCCAACACCACCAGCACCACCGGCAGCGCCGCCAAGGTCAACAACCCTACCGCGGAAAGCAGCAGCGGCGCCTGGTGGATGTGTTCGCGGGTCTGCGCCGCGGTGGTAGGGAACAGGGCGACCACCAACGCGGCCAACAGCGCGATGAGCAGGGCGCGTAACCCCACTAAAATCGTGCGCAGCATGAGGGTAGCGAGGGTTGGCGTGCCTTTCGGTGAGGGCAGCAAGTGCCACGGCAGCCACGGCGGCCGCCACGGGAAGGGCAGATGCAGGCCAAACGGCGGCGGGGTCTCGATGTGCACGCCTGGGCCTTGCATCAATTGACCGCCCAAGCGGGTGATGTCGCCTTCTACCCGCGCGCCGTCTTCCAAGCGCAGCACGCCTCCCACCAGCACCACGTCGCCTTCGATCAACCCGCGCAGCACCACATCGCCGCCGTTGATGACGACGTCGCCGTCGATGACGCCCTCAGAAACCAGTGAGCCGCCGAAAACGATCACGTCCCCTTGCACCCGCGCGCCGGGTTTGATTTCGGCCCGGCCTCGCACTACCACCAGGTCGCCATCTTGAATTTGCCCCGGCGGCAAAACGTAGGTTTGGCCGTCCACCACCACGTCGTCGGCCAAAGCGCGGGCCCGGGCGGTGCTCGGCGTGCTGCCCCACACAAGCACCAGCCCCAACAAACCGAGAAGCAAACTTAGCCTTTTCATTTTTCCGCTCCTTTGGAAGGGGAAAACCCGACCGATTACGGCAGGTAACGCAGGGAGAGACGCAGAGAGGTTAACGCAAAGGTGCGAAGAAAAAATTCTGTGTTTTCTGTGGTGTTTCTGTGTCTTCTGTGTTTTTCTCTCAATCGGTGAAAATCTGTGTCAATCTGTGGATGAAAACGCAGAGGGAACGCAGAGGGGGAGACGCAGAGGAGGCGCAGAGGAGGCGCAGAGGAGGCGCAGAGGAG
>JALUDX010000114.1:4512-12075 GCA_027053355.1 Anaerolineales bacterium
CGCAGAGGAGGCGCAGAGGAGACGCAGAGATGATGCCAGGGGAGGCGTCCAAGTAACCACGCACCAGGCAACCGCTTTCCCCTTTCCCTCCATCCCTCAGTACCTCAGTACCTCAATCCTTTCCTTCATTCTTCATCATACCATGAACGAAAGCCCTCGCCCAAGGCCTCGGCCGCGTGGCCGACGACCATGAAAGCCGCCGGGTCGGCTGCGCGCACAAAGGTTTTGAGCAACCCCACTTCAGAACGGGTGACCACGCAATAGAGCACCGTGCGCCGGCGGCCCGTGTAGCCGCCTCGCCCTTCAAGCAGCGTCACGCCTCGGTTGAGATGGTGCAAAATGCTGGTCGCCACTTCGCTGGGTCGCTCGGTGATGATCAGCGCAGTGCGCACCACGTTGGCGCCTTCAGACAGGCGTTCGGCCGCCACGCCGCTCACATACAGGGTGAGGATGGCGTAGAGGGCTTTGTCCCACCCGAAGGCCACCCCGGCCAACAGCATGACCACCGCGTCGGAAAAGAGGTAACTCTGCGCAATGGGAATATGCCGCCACCGGGTGAGGATGCGCGCCAGGATGTCGGTGCCGCCGCTGGTTCCCCGGCCGCGGTAGATCAGCCCGGCCCCCGCGCCGCCGATCACCCCGCCATACAGCACATTGAGCATCGGATCCCCGGTCAGGCCATGGGCGGGCAGGAAAGGGGCCAACCCGTCGACCAGCACCGAAAACAATACCGTGGTGTAGGCCGTACGGGCAGCGAAACGCGGCCCGCCTAAAAAGCGCCAGCCCAAAGCAAAAAGCGGCGCGTTGAAGAGCAAGGTAAGCGCGCCAATAGGCCAGCCCGTGTAATGGTTGATGATCTGCGCCAGGCCGCTGACGCCCCCCGCGGCCAGGCGCGCGGGCACTAAGAAGAGATCCAGCGCCAAAGCCAACAGCAGCGCGCCCACCGTCAGGTACGCGTAGTCGCGCACCGCGCGCCAGGGGAACACTCGCTTCGTAGCCATCCAGGAAAACCTTTCCACACTGTCGTTAGAAAGTAACCGTTCGGCCTTTGGAAAACAGCCCGCGGATGGTGCGGGCTCATTCGTCACTCGCCGTGCACCGTCCGCGGCCCATTTCCCCGCCTTTGGGCGGCGCGAGGCTAAAGCGCCCACGCGAGCAGCACGCCCACCAGGGCCACCAATACGCCCAGGTGCAGGAACAGATTGCTCTGCCCCACCCAGCCGGGCACGAACTGGAGCACGAAATTGAGCACCACCAGGGCTGCGCCCACCATCACTAACAACCCTTTGCGATGGGCAAAGAATTCGGAAAGTCGGTCGAGAAAACGGTTGAATGCGTCCATCGAATACCTCCCGCCAAGCCCAAGCGTCGCTTTAGGGCAAGAAGGCGCGGAAAACCCAGTTGCCCAAAAGCCGCCCGCGTGCGGTCAATCGCAGGCGTTCGCGGTTTTCATCCCAGGCCAGCAGCCCCTGTTCCACCAGGCGAGGGATGGCCGCGGGGTACACCTCTTCCAGGGGGCGGCCAAAACGTTCGGCAAACGCGGCCGCGCGCACGCCCTCTTCGGTCAGGCGCAGCCCCATCATCATGGTTTCGGCCATCTCGTCCTCCACGGTCAGGCGGCGGGCCTGCACCGTGGCCGGGGTGCGGGGGAAGGGGCGTGCCTGCGGCCTTTGCAAGCGCCGGATGTAGGCCTGGGGGGTGAGAACGTTGACCGTCCGCTGGCCCGCGGCGTAGCCGTGAGCCCCCGCGCCCACCCCCAAGTAGGGCAGATTGCGCCAATACTGCAGGTTGTGGCGGCACGCGTAGCCCGGCCGCGCCCAGTTGGAAATTTCGTAAGAGGCCCAGCCGCCCGCCCGCAGGCGCTCATCAGCCCAGGTGTACATGGCCGCGGCCAGATCGTCATCGGGTGCGGGCAGCAGCCCCCCTTCCACCTGATGCGCCAAGGGCGTGCCGTGCTCTAAGGTGAGGGCATACAGCGACAGGTGCTCCGGCGCCAGGCCGAGCACCAGTTCCACGGTGCGCTGCCAACGGCTGAGGGGCTGTCCCGGCAGGCCAAAGATCAAATCCAAGTTGAGGTTGCGGAACCCGGCCTGCCGGGCCCAAGCCACGCTGCGGATGGCCGTGGGGTAATCGTGGTCCCGGCCCAGAAGGCGCAGGTCTGCGGGGTGGGCAGATTGCACGCCAAAACTGAGGCGGTTGACGCCCGCGGCGCGCAGCGCGCGCAGGCCGGCGAGGCTGACGGTGCCGGGGTTGGCTTCCAGCGAAATTTCTGCGTCCGCGGCCAAGGCAAAGCGTTGGGCGATGGTGTCCAACACCTGCCCCACCGCGGCCGCGGGCAGCAAAGAAGGCGTGCCGCCGCCGAAATACACGGTGTGCACGGCTAAGGGACGCCCTGCGGCTTTGGCCAGGCAGCCGAGTTCCTTGCGTAGGGCCTCCACATACGCGGGGATGAGGTGTTCTAAGCGGGCATACGTGTTGAAATCGCAATACGCGCAGCGCCGACGGCAAAAAGGCACGTGAATGTAGAGGCTGTAAGCAACCGCGGGCATGAAAAAAGTATACCACCCCGTTGCTTGGTTACACGGGTATAATTGCCTGGCTTGCCTCGGCAGCAGGCCCCTGTGGCGCTGCTGGCGCGACCTCTCCCTGCGCAGGCAGGCACAAACTTCCTCAGGAGCGTTGCATGAGCCGTGTGATCCACACCGATGGCGTAGGTAAACGCCGCCAACGCTTGTTGCAGATGATTGGCGTGGCGTTGCGCGAGTTGATGACCCAAACCGCCCCCGATGAGCGCACGTTAGACCTGGCCGCCTTTATCGCCGAGTTGCTGGCCGCGGTGGCCGACACGGTCGAAGAAACCACCGCACCGTGGGAAAAGCGCGACTACTGGCTGAAAGCCGACCGGTTCCGCCGCCAGTGGCAGTGGGCCGGTCAGTTGTCCGCCGCGCTGCGCGGCGCGGTGCTGGCCAAAGATTGGGATGAAATCGCCCGCCTGGCCGCGCAGGTCTTTGCCCACGTCGGCCACGTCAAAATCCCCAAGCGTTTGCGCCTGGGGAACGCCTGGGAGGGGAGTTACCGCCGCCTTCTCGCTGAGGAAGCGGGGCAGCAGCCCGATTAGCCCGCGCTGAGCCGCTGTAACACGGCTTGCAGCACCCGCACGCTGCGGCGATAGTGATCTAAGGGCAGGTGCTCGTGGGGTGTGTGATCGAGGCTGCTGTCGCCGGGGCCGTAGGCCACCGCGGGGCACCCCCAGCGGGGCGCTACGATGTTCAGGTCTGCGGTGCCGGTTTTGACCACAAAGCCCGGCCGTCCCCCGGCCTGGCGGATGGCGCCCAAAAAGGCGCGGGTGAGCGGCGTGCGCTTTTCCCCCCGATACGCGGGAATGGCGTAGCCCTCGGCCATGACTTCGGCTTGCGGCGAAATCGCGGCCATCTGTGCATACCACGCGGCGGGCGAAATGTCGGGCGGGAGGCGGCAGCCCACGTGCAGTTCAGCCCATTGGGTGAAGCCGTCTTCGCCCGAGGTCAGGCCGCGCAGGGTGGGTTGCAGTTGGTCGAAGGCCCGCGGTCGCGCCTGGTTTTGCTCGGCCACGGCTGCCGTCAGGTTTTGCCACCAGTCGCACGCCTCTTCGGCTGCGCTGAGGTCTTGGGCTGCGGTGTGGGCTAAAGGCTTGCTCAGCCGCACCCGGGCGCGGGCGCTCCCTTTGTACCCCAACGTCACGCGTTCCCAATGGCTGGGCTCGCCGATGATGGCGTAGGCCGGGTGGTAGTGCGGCTGTTGGGCGATGAAGCGGGCGCCGGTCGATTCTCGCTCTTCGTCTACCGCGCCCACCACGATGAACTGCCAGCCGGGGCGCGGCCCCACCGCGGCCACCGCGTCGGTGAACGCGGCCAAAGGCCCCTTGGCGTCTACGCTGCCGCGGCCGAAAAGCACCTCGCCTTCCTCGGGGGTGTGGGCTATCCGCAGCGGAATTTCGCCGGGGACGGTGTCGATGTGCCCCAAGAGCACGATTTGGTTGGGGCCTGCACCCATCACGCCCACCGCGTTCCCGGCCTGGTCGCGCATCGCCTTCGTATAGCCAAGTTGGTGGAAGCGTTGCACCAGCCAGTCCACCGCGGCGCGCTCTTGCCCGCTGGGCGAATAGTGGGCAACCAAGTGCCACAGGGTCTCGATGTCGGGGGGGAAAGAAACGTCCATAGGTGGGAATAACGCAGAGGGGGCGCAGAGGCGCAAAGGGGGCGCAGAGGGCGAACGTTTCACCCTCACCCCGCACCGGCTACGGCCAGTTGCCACTGGGCAAAATACGCCGCGTTGCTCAGCGGGGGCTCCGGCGAAGCGAGCAACGGCTGAATCTCAGGCGTCCAGCCTTCCTGGGGGAAGTAAGGCACCCGCCCCAACGCGGCCTCTTGCTGTTCGGGCGAGCCCTCGCGCAAAACCTGATGCAGCAGCCGCAGCGCGGCCTGGCCGGGTGCGACGCCCAACCCCTTGCTGGCGGCAAAGGCCACCAACCACGGCGCTTCATGCAGGGGGCGCAAAGGCCGGGGCACAAAAGGCGAAGGCGCGGCGAAGTTTTCCAAAGCCGCGGTGGCCACATCGCGCACCACCCACTGGCTATCTTCGATTTGGGCTTTTTGCAGCGCCTCCTTAGCCCAGGCCGCGGGCAGCAGCCGCCGCAGGCCATACACCGCAGCCTTGCGCACCTGATAATCGCCTTCCAACACCATGGCCTCTTGCAGGGTGGGGTGCCCTTCTTCGGGATGATTGGCCAAAGCCTCCGCGGCCACGCGTTTTTGGTCGTCGTCGCCTTGCAGCAGCAGTGCGGCCAACGCCTTGAGCGCCTCTTCGCTGCCGATGGCGGCCAGGGCCAGCGCGGCCGCGCGGCGTACCACCGCGTCCGCGTCGTGCAACAGCGGCTCCAGCCCTTCCCGCGCGCTGGGGCTGCCCACCAGCCCCGCGGCCAAGGCCGCGGCCTGGCGCACCGCGGGGTCGCTGTGGGTGAAGAAACGGGCAAACAACGGCCCCAGCCCCTTTTCGCCCGAAAGCGCCAAGGTCGCCGCAGCCTGCACCCGCAGCGCCGGCGGCGTGGTCGGCGCGGCCATCACGTCGGTCAGCGTGCGCCAGACCTTCCCCCGCCATGACGCCTGCCCCGGTGCGAAGCCCAAGGCGCGGCCCACGGCCAGCAAATGGCGGTGGAGCGGCGCGTCGTCGCGGTCGAGCCAGGCCTGAGCGATTTCGCCCCCCTGCCCCTCGGCCGCCAGAAAACCCAGCACCGCGACAGGTTCGGCCCACAGCGCGCCCCGACCCAACCCCGCGCGCGCGTCCTCGTCCAGCCCCTGCGCGTGCAGATAGGCGCGCACCAAGGGGTGCGCGTCGGACAGATGTTGGGGAAAGGACGCGCGGTCTGCTGCTTGGGCTTCGTCGGGGGGCGGCGCTGCGCGCCCGACCGTCGCCGGTGCGCCTTCCCCCGCAGCGCTGCGTCGCAGCCAGGCGTGTATGCTTTGCGGCAGGTGCGGCCCCAGCGCGTCGCCCGCGTAGGCCGCCCACGCGTTGAGCGCCAGGTGAAAAGGCCAGTGCACCGGCTGCAGCCCCCGCAACCACGCGTTGAGGAGCGCGGCCTCAGGCGCCGCATCCTTTTCCTCATGGGGAGCCACGAACTGCTGCCAGGCCTTCTGCCAGCGGCGGAGGAACGCCGCGGCTTGCCCACGATCCCAGGGGAGCAAGTTGACCGGACGCAGCCCCAGGCTTTGCAGGCCGTCGCTGTATTCGGGCGCGGCGGCCACCACCAGGCGCAAGCGGGGGTGCGCGGCGCGCAACTGTTCGAGGAAGGCCGCCACCGCGGGCTGACGCTGCGGCGGGAGTTCGTCGAGACCGTCCAACAGCAGCAACACCGTGCCCTGGGGCCGGTTTTGGGCCAGCGCGCGGCGGAGGTTTTTCAGCAGCCGGGTCGGCGCCCGGTGGCGCAAGGCCAGCAACAGCCCTTGCATGGGAGGCTGGTCTTCGGACAATGGCAGGAGCAAATCGGCCGCGTGGACGAGCAGAGGCAGCGCGGTGCTCAGGTCGCCCAAGGCGGGGTCTTGCCGGGTGGCGAGCAGGGCCAGGTAGGCCAACGCGGTGCTCTTGCCCGCACCGTAGGGCCCCCAGAGCAGCAAATCCGCGCCCTGGGCCAGGGCCTCGGGCAGGCTGAGGGCGGGGTAGCGGTAGAACGCAGCCAGTTCAGGGGTGTGCGGCGTGGGGGGGATGGCCAAGGTGGCGATGTCGTCAGGCCGCGGGACGCCGCGAGGCAGGTAAGCGGGGGGCGGCGCGGCCACGCGCGGGGGCACCAGCACGGCCTCCAAGGGGAAGAGGGGTGCGGCCAGGTGTTGCCTTTGCAGGTGGCCGTAGAGCCAGCGGCGCCACTGGCGGGTAGCGTGGGCCCAGCGGCTTTCGCGGCGTCGGCTGAGGTGCTCGGCCGCGCGGCGTTGCCAGGCGCGAAAGGTGGGCAGCCAGCGGGTGAGCAAGTACCAAAACAGGCTGCCCGCGGCTACCCCCAACCAGAACCAAAAAGGCGAAAAGTGTGGCAGGCGAAAAAGTCGGTTCATGGCACGTAGAGGATGCGCCCGCACGTGGCGCAAAAGGTGAGTTGGTCGCCACTGCGAGCGGCTTGCAGGCGTTGGGGTGTGAGGGGCGCGCCGCAGGCATCGCACGCGCTTTCGTGGACGGTGCTCACAGCCAGGCCGTGGCGTTTTTGGCGCAGCCGCTCGTAAACTTGCAGCGTTTCGGGCGGCAGCGAGGCGGTCAGCGTCTGGCGGCGTTTTTCCCACGCCTGGAGCGCGCTTTGCTTTTCGCTCAGGTCGCCTTGCCAGCGCGCGGTTTGTTGACGGCGTTGGTGTTGCTGCTCGGCCAAGTGGGCTTCGGCCTGCTGCAGCGCGAGTTCGGCCTCTTCCGCAGCCAACATGGTCTCTAATTCCGCGTCTTCGCGTTGGGTCAGCAGGCGTTTGAGGGCTTCGGCTTCGCGCTGCAGGTCTTGGAGTTCTTTGGGGTTGCGGACGCGGCCGCTGTACAGCGCGTCTTCGGTGCGACGCAGTTTTTGGCGCACGGCCTCGGCCTCGGCTTCGGCAGCCCGCCAGGCTTGTTGGGCGCGGTGGAGGCGGGTTTTAGCAGCCGAGAGCGCCGCTTCGGCTTCGGCCAAGGCGGTTTGGTCGGCCAGCAGCCCTTCCAGCCGTTGGATTTCTGCCCGCAGCGCGTCGCAGGTGTTGTCGATCTGTTGCAGTTGGTAGAGTTGAAAGGCCAGCATGTGTTGATTATAGAGGGCTTTGCAGGGAATAGCAAGGGGTATTTGGTCGTGGGTGCGCGCAAACGTTGTGGATGACCGGGCTGCCCGGCACGCAACCATTCAGCGCAAAAGAGCAGGGCTTTTCAAAAGTTTTACTCTTCACGCCCTCTCCTTTCCCCCCAGACCGCCCCCTTCGACTTCGCTCAGGGCAGCCTTCGACTTCGCTCAGGGCAGCCTTCGACTTCGCTCAGGGCAGCGGCCTTCCCCCCTCCCCTCTCCCACGCCGTGGGAGAGGGGAGGGGGGAACAAAA
>JALUDX010000115.1 GCA_027053355.1 Anaerolineales bacterium
GATGCCTTTCTCTAGCCGGGAGCGGAAACTGTTTTCGCGGCAAAATAGGGGCACTGTTTTTTCCTGCAGCCGTGGGGATGCCGTGCCGTGTATTGGCAGGGAACATCCCTGCCTCCGGGTAATGCAATGGCGAGGTTTTCTGCAAGAAATGCCACCGCCACCTCCAGGGAGGCCCGGACATAGGCCTTGCAGCAGCTTGGTCCGGTCAGGTCGGTTATTGCCCTGGTGACCCTGGTCACCAGCTCCATGGTGGTACGCTGCGGTTCGTCCGTGCCGCACCTGGCGCCGGTGAGCACGGAGATGCAGGCGCCAAGGGCCGGCGCAATGCCGCAGACCCCTGTCAGGCCGCAGTATCCGCCATGGGCCTGCCTGCGGGTACGCTGCAGGACTTCCCGTATCTCGTCGTTGCCCACGGATGCCGTTCCCTCATTTTTCAGGGCTGCCATCAGCGCCCCGCCGGCAATAGAGGCATGGGCGCAGCCCAGCATGGGGAGGCCGGGCAGGCTGAAGGCCAGTTCGGCTGTATCGTGGGGATTGACCGAATCGGTTGTCAGGATGATCTCTTCGATCAGCCGCATGGCATCCTGGTTGTGGCACTGCTCGCAGATGTAATGGCCGTTCGGACAGACGATATGGCCAACGTCCGGCCGGTTGCAGAAGCTGCAGACGAGTTGCACGGCCTTTTCCCGGTATTGCAACTTTTCACCGCAGACCATGCAGTTCTCTGTCCGTCGGCTCCCTGCAGCGGTTGGTTCTCCTGAAGGCAGCGAAGGCGCAGGGACGTTCCCGGGTACGCTGGCCGATAGCCGCGCGGAAAACTCCCCCTCCTGTTCCCGGCGACCGCCGGGCTCTTCGGCCGGAGCTCAGCAGCCCGGGTCCGTGGTGATATTTCCTTTGTGATCCGGCATGGATTGGGTCCTTATCATGTTGTCAGCAGGGTGTAGGCAATTAATCCCAGGCTGAGGGCGGTGGTGCCATGGAGAATCCTGCGGCTCCATGCACCCGGGGTTTTGTTTTTGTAGGCCTGGTAATAGGCGAAGCCGAGAAGAACGATGGTTGCCACCAGGAATATCCAGCGGTACCGGTTGAACCACATGGAGAGAGTAAAACTTCCCAGGCCGAAACTGGCCAGGAGCAGGGGAAGCTGTCAACACATCGCATAGGCAAGGGCAGTGGTCACTGCCCCGCCGCTGGCGATTTTTTCTTTCATTGCTTTTTCCTCAACAGCGCAATCTTTCCTTTCTCCCTTGCCCCGGTATGCCGGGCGATACGTTCGTTTTCCGATGATGCCTGCAGGGAGACCTTTCCTTCCCGGGCCAGTTTGCCCAGGATAAACAGAACACTGTCCGGCTGGATGTTGAGCCGGGCGGCGATCTGGTCCGGGTCGGTCGTTTTCATGGTATGGACAAGCTCCGTCACCATGTGCTCGATTTCGCCAAGCCAGTCGTCAAACAGGCTGCGCAGTTCCGGGGTGGAATAGGAGGCCAGTCCATAGGTATGGCTGATGGCTGCCATAACCTCTTTGCTCATTTCAATGGGATTCACTCCTGAATCCGCGCATTCCTTGATTCAGTACTCCACCATATCGATGACCTGCAGGTTCTCTCCGCCGGTGGAGACGATTTTCCGGAGAAGGTTTTTTTTCTCGTCCTCACCCAGGTCATGGATCAGGGAAGCCACAAGGGCGCTGAGCAGTTCCTTCTTCTGCGGCCGGTCCAGTTGTTCCAGGCTGTCTTTGTCAATACGCATCAGGCAGTGTCCTTGGCAGAGAGTCTTGTTCGTTGTGTGCAGGGACGGAACCCTTCCGCCTCATCTGTTCCTGTTTCACCCGGATTTTTCCTCTGTTTCCGGCGTGGCCTCGCCGGCCTTCCCCGGTCCTTTGTCCTGTTCTGTTCCCGCTGACGACGGTGACCCTGCGGCATATTTTTTCAGCTCTTCCTGCATACGACGCAACATCTCCCTGGCAAATTCGGCCCGGTCCTGCGGGTCAAGCTGGGAAAACAGCATGTTCATGCACCGGGGCATCATTTCCATCATGCCGGCCATTCGTTCTTTCGACGAGATGTTGCCCATCATGTTCTGCATCATTTCCTCCGGCTTCATCGGGCCACCCGTCATTCCCTGCATGCCACTGCCTCCTTATTCTTTCGGATCTTCCAGCAGTTTGCTGATCCCGGCTGTCAGCTGGTCATAGGTTATCGCACCTGAAAAGCGCTGCACCAGGCGGCCTTCCCTGTTGATGAACAGCGTCTCCGGGATAGCCTTCACTCCCAGAACGGTGGCAATGCCGCTTTCTTCCCCCACCGGGTAGGTCAGGTGAAATTTTTCTGCAAATCGTTTGATCTCTTTGTTCCTGCTCGCAAAGAGGCCCAGGAAAACAACGCCCTTGTCTTTGTATCGCAGATAGGCTCTCTGTAACTCAGGAGCTTCCCTGAAGCACTTGGGTCACCAATGCGCACCGACATTGATTACCAGCGGTGCGCCTCTGAGATCATCCATGCGATAGGTTTTTCCCGCCAGGTCGGTGAAGGTGAACGGTGGTACCGTATCGGCGGCATACAACCAGGTAGAGGCAAGGAAAAAGAAGGGCAACAGCAGTAACAGCTTACGATTCATGAGGGGGCATCCTTTTTTCTGTCGTCCCGGATACTTGAGCGCAGGGCCCGGAGTTCCCGGCGCAGTTGCCGGATTTCGTTTTTGAGTGAATCAATATCTTCCCGATCCTCTGGCCGCGGAGAGGATCGCTGGCAGAAGCCGCTTCCAAAAATCTTGCTGATGACAATGAGAAAAATAAGCATACAGAGCAGGCCGAAAACCGGCATCAGCCACCAGCCACCATACATATGCTCCCAGCCGGGTCCGTTCCACCACATGGTTCTCACCTCCCTTCTGCCTGGGCTTGCAGGGGCTGTGCCCTTTGCGCTGCCTGGAAGTGTGTCTCCTTCACCCCCGCCATGAGCGCCAGTTGATCGAGAAGAACAAGCAGGTGTGGATCCGACAGGTTGTAGTAGATAAACGGCCCTTCCCGGCGGGCCCTGACAATCCCGGCATCACGGAGGGTACGCAGGTGAAAAGAGACCAGCGTCTGCGGCAGACCTGTTCTCCTGATGATCTCGCTCACCGAGCGCGCATCACTGCCCATGGCCCTGATGATCGAGAGCCGGCTGGCATCCCCGAGTATTTTTATAAATCGTGCCAGCTGTTTCATATTGCCTGCGTGCATGGATATGGATATTGATTCATATGAGTGTTTATTTATATATAGGGCATGTGCCACGTGGTGTCAATCTTTTCCTTGCTATGACGGGGATGCGGGCGTCAGGAATCTCAATATTGTCACGGATCCTGACTATCGCGTCAATCGGCGCGATGGCCCGTCCTGCACCGGCCAGACGTGGAAGGTGGCGCCGGGCTTGTGGCCGACGCCGCAGGCGCCCTTGTGCAGGTAGAGGACCCAGGCCCAGTCGGTCTCGAAGAAGCTGGTGGTGGCGGACCAGTAGCCCTCCTG
>JALUDX010000116.1 GCA_027053355.1 Anaerolineales bacterium
TGACGGTTGGCGGGCCTTTTGAGCGCCCCGGCGGTGGACAAGTGGTGCTCCTTGCTCCAAAAGGAAGCGGAATAACCGGCCTGCAAAAAGGCCTGAAGGTAGCCACTTTTTACAACACAACCGCTTCTATCGTGGCGGAAAAGATGCACCTCACGGCGCGGCACTACCAGGTGGATAAAGACTTATTCGCCAAAGTGCGCGCCGGCGAAGCCGACGCGGTGCTGATTTCGGCGCGCAAGGCCGCCGAGGCGTTGAAGAAAAACCCCGATTTTGTGCAAGTTGGCAAGCCCTTCGGCCCGCATTTCATCTTGGGGACGGACAACCTGGGCCGCGACATCCTCAGCCGCCTGATTTGGGGCGCGCGGGCGGTGCTGGCCGTAGCCATCCTCTCCGCGCTGTTTTCCGCGGTCGTGGGCGTGCCCCTCGGCCTGCTTTCGGGCTTCTTTGGCGGCTGGTTTGACCGGGTGCTTTCCCTCATCATGGACAGCATCTACTCATTCCCCGGCCTGATTTTGGCCATCGCAGTGGCCGCTGTGTTGGGCACGGGCGTGGTCAACATCGCCATCGCCATTTCGGTGGTCTACATCCCCACTTACTTCCGCATGACGCGCTCGCAGGTGCTTTCCATCAAAGAAGAGTTGTATGTAGAAGCCGCGCGCGCCTTGGGCGCAAAGCGACACGAAATTTTGGGAATGTACATCTTCCCGAATGTGATTTCCACCTTGGTGGTGGTCTTCAGCCTGAACGTGGCCGACGCCATCCTCACCGAAGCCGGGCTGGCCTTTTTGGGCCTGGGGCTGCAGCCGCCCACGCCCGATTGGGGCTTTGACTTGAACAAAGGCAAAGCCTACCTGCCGCGCGGCTACTGGTGGCCGATTACCTTCCCCGGCCTGATGATCACCCTGGTCGCCCTCGGCTTCAGCCTGCTTGGCGAGGGGCTGGGTGAATTGCTCAACCCGCGGTTGACGGAAGAGTAGCGATTTATGATTTGCGATTTGCGGCTCGCGATACGTCTTCCTAATGCATAATCAACCCTGATAGTTGGTTTAGGCCTTTTGCAACTTAGCGCCCAAATTTTTGATCTCTCCCTACCCCCGCTCCGGCGAGGCCTCGCCTTCGCTCAGCCTGCCGGAGCTGTCCCCTTCCCTCCCTTAGTAAGGGAGGGAAGGGGGCAGATGAGCCGAGCGCAAGCGAGGCTCAGCGGGGGATGGGTGAGATCTTGCCACAAGTGCGATGATCGCACCTTTCGCAACAACTGAAATCTTGTTCGAAAATGCACTAAATCCTAAATCTTCAATCCTAAACCCCATGGAACCTCTCCTCCAAGTTGAACACCTCACCGTAACCTACGAAACCCGCCAAGGGCCGGTGCGCGCGGTGGATGATGTCAGTTTCACCGTCTACCGCGGCGAAGTGCTGGGCCTGGTGGGCGAAAGCGGCTGTGGCAAATCCACTTTGGGCATGGCCTTGCTGCGCATGGTGCGCCCGCCCGGGCGCATCACCAGCGGGCGGCTCATCTTTCAGGGGCGCGACCTGCTGCAACTGCCCGAAAACGAAATGCGCAAACTGCGCGGGCGGCACATTTCCATGGTCTTCCAAGACCCGATGACCTCGCTCAACCCCCTGCAGCGCATCGGCGACCACATCGTGGAGACCATCCGCACCCACGAGCCGCACGTGTCCAAAAAAGAAGCGTGGGAACGCGCCGCCCGCCTCATCCAGCGCCTCGGCATTTCCCCCGACCGCCTGCGCGACTACCCCCACCAACTCTCCGGCGGGATGCGCCAACGCATCATGATCGGCATCGGCTTAGCCCTCAACGCCGACCTGATCATCGCCGACGAGCCCACCACCAGCCTTGATGTCATCGTAGAAGCGCAATTCCTTGACCTGCTGCGCGAACTGCGCGACGAATTCAACCTCACCCTCATCCTCATCACCCACAACATCGGCGTGGTGGCGGAACTGGCCGACCGGGTAGCAGTGATGTATGCCGGGCGGATGGCCGAAATCGGCCCGGTGCACGATGTCTTCCACCGCACCCTGCACCCCTACACCAAAGGGCTGCTGGCTTCCGTGCCCAGCATCCGGCTGGAAGACGGCCTGGAACTGGAAACCCTTTCGGGCGCGCCGCCGAGCCTGTTGAACCCGCCGCCGGGCTGCCGCTTTCACCCCCGTTGCCCGCAGGCCAAGCCCATCTGCGGGCAGCGCGTGCCTCCGTGGCAAGAAATCCACCCCGGCCACGGCACAGCCTGCTGGCTCTACGCTGAGGAGGGTGCTTAAAAATGCACTTCTGAGCGCCCTCACCTTACCCCCGCTGCGCGCCCCCTTTCCTCTCCCAGTGGGAGAGGAAAGGGGGCTGAGCCGCCGCCCTGAGCGAAGGCGAAGGGAGCGGCTCTGGGGGATAGGTGAGGGCGAAAAAGCCAAATGCCCAATGCGTTCATGCGCTGCCGATCGCTGCTGCAAACATGAAATGGAGCCATCTCCTGAGGAGGAAGCATGACCGAAGACCGCCGGCCGCTGGTTTCCGTCCGCAACCTCAAAAAGTATTTCCCCGTGGGGCAAGGGCCGTTGGACAAACTCTTCGGCCGCGAGGCGCTGGCCGTGCGCGCGGTGGACGGCGTGGATTTTGACCTCTACCCGGGCGAAACCTTAGGCCTCGCCGGCGAATCCGGCTCGGGGAAGACCACCACCGGCCGCTTGGTGCTGCGCCTGCTGGAACCCACCGACGGCACGATTTTGTTTGACGGCCAAGACATCACCCACCTGCCCGAACGCGACCTGCGCCCCCTGCGGCGGCGGATGCAGCCAATTTTCCAAGACCCGACGGCCTCGCTCAACCCGCGCATGACCATCGGGCAGGCCATCGCCCACGGCTTGCGCATCCACCAACTGGCCGCAGACGCCGACGATGAGCGTCGGCAGGTGCTGGACATGCTGGCAAAGGTGGGCCTCACGCCGCCGGAGCAGTTCATCAACAAATACCCGCACCAACTTTCGGGCGGCCAGCGCCAGCGCGCGGTCATCGCCCGCGCCTTGGTCCTGCGCCCCGACCTGGTGGTGGCCGACGAGCCCATCGCCATGGCCGATGTGTCGGTGCGCGCCGTCCTCCTCAAACTGATGCGCGACCTGCAAAAGGAATTCGGCCTCACCTACCTTTTCATCACCCACGACCTGGCGACGGCGAAATACATTTGCGACCGCATCGCGGTGATGTATTTGGGGCAAATTGTGGAAATTGGCCCCTTGGAGCAGGTGTACGGCAACCCGCGGCACCCCTACACGCAGGCGCTGCTGGCCGCGGTGCCCGTGCCCGACCCCGACGCCCGCCGCACCCAGCCCCTGCCCAAAGGCGAAATCCCCAGCCCCATCCACCCGCCCGCGGGCTGCCGCTTTCACCCGCGCTGCCCCATCGCAGAGGAAATCTGCCGCCGCGAACCACCGCCCCTTCATCCGGTTGAAGGTGAACCCGAGCATTTGGT
>JALUDX010000117.1 GCA_027053355.1 Anaerolineales bacterium
CGCCGCCCTGAGCGAAGTCGAAGGCTGCCCTGAGCGAAGTCGAAGGCTGCCCTGAGCGAAGTCGAAGGCTGCCCTGAGCGAAGTCGAAGGCTGCCCTGAGCGAAGTCGAAGGGGGCGGCTTGGGGGGTGAGGAGAGGGTATAAAAAGCAAGGTTTTCGAAAAGCCTTGGCCTGACGAGATGAGATTGTCGGCCAAGGGAACAACGAGCGGAAGCACGATTGATGTTGTGTTGAGCAATCAAACCACGGGACAAAGTTTTGTCAGTCAATCAGGTCTTCGGTAGTTTTCTGTCTGCGCCATCTGCACAATCTACGGCTCCCCTGACCGATGCCCCATCGACACCGATCCCCTGCGAGGTGCGTATCATGGCTACTTTGAGCGAAATCATCCAGCGCGTGCGACGCAACCACGGCTTAGAACACGCCACCATTCACCTGCTTACGCGGCGCTTCCCCAACACCTTTTTAGCCGGGCACTCTGACCCCGAGGGCTTTTGGCTGCTGGGCGAAGTGCCCTCCGAGGCCGTCGAAGAAGCCGTGCACGAAGCCCTACGCCGGCTGCGCAACGGCGAGCGCAAACTCGCGGTGCACCCCGGCTGCGGCACCAACTATTTGGTGTCGGGCGGGCTGGCCGCGTTGGCCGGTGCGTTAGCCATGGCCGGCGCAGGCCGGCGCTGGCGCGACAAAGCCGACCGCCTGCCCCTGGCCGTCATGCTGGGCACCGTGGCTTTGATGTTTTCCCAGCCCTTGGGGTATCTGCTGCAAGAGCGGGTGACCACCGACGGCGACCCCGGCGCCCTGGAAGTGGTGGAAATCATCCCTACCCGCCGCGGCCGCCTGACCGCGCACCGCGTGCTCACCCAGGAATGACCCGCCTATGACCTCTCGCCCCAAACCGCGCGTCTACCTCTTGCATGGCGCCGACGGCCTGGCGCGAGGCCGCGGGCTGGCCAAACTGCGCCAGGGCCTGGGCGCCAGCGACCCCGCCGCGCTGGATTACATCCCCCTCAAGGGCGAAAACCTGACCTTAGGGCGGCTGGAAGAAGAAACCCACGCTCAGCCCTTCTTTGCCCAGCGCCGGTTGGTGCACGTGTTCGACCCTTTGGCCTGCCCCGGCCTCAAGAAACAAAAGCAACGCCAGGCTTTTCTGGAAGCCCTGACCCGGGTGCCCCCTTCCTGCGCGCTGGTGTTGGATGTACCCCGCGACCTGAACCCCAACCACTGGCTGCGCGCCTGGGTCGACGCCCACCCCGACATCGCCTTCCAGCGGGCTTACCCCCTGCCCAAAGACCTCACCCGCTGGATTTTGGCGCGCGCCGCGGAAGAAGGCGGGCGCTTTACCCCCCAGGCTGCGTCCGAACTCGCCCGCAGGCTCGACGGCGACGCGGTGAGCGCCCTCCACGAAATCCGCAAGTTGCTGGCCTACGTGGGCTACCGCCGCGCGGTCGAAGTGGACGACGTACAGGAACTCACCCCCGCGCAGGAGCACCCCAACATCTTCGAAATGGTCGACGCCATCGCGTTGGGCAACAGCGCCCGCGGCCTGCGCCTGCTGCACCAGTTGCTGGCCGAAGAAGAAGCCCCTCGCATCTGGGGCATGGTGGTGCGGCAATTCCGCTTGCTGATTTTGGCCCGCACCGCGCTCGAACAGGGCATCGCCGACCGTCAAAGGCTGGCCAAGGCCATCGGGGTGCACCCTTTTGTGGCTCAGAAACTCATCCCGCAGGCACGCCGTTTCCCCCTCACGGCCCTCAAAACCATCTACGCTCGCCTCTGGGCTGTAGACCGGGATTGGAAGACCGGACAAAGCGACCTGGTCACCGCGATGGATTTACTCATCGCTTCGCTGGGCCGGTGAAAACACCGCGGGCGCGGAGAGCACCTTTTCCCGCACCCTTGCCTCACCCACTCCCAACCACAAATGCTGAGGCAGCACACTTTCCAGGGGGCGCACCACAATGCCATCCACCTCAAGTGGCCCTGCATCGGCTAACATCGAAGGGTGCACGTAGCACTCGTTGGGCTGTTGGCCGTACTTGCGGCGGTAGTAGCCGGCCGCGCGGCGGATCTGGCTCGGCAAATCGCCGCCGCGGGCTTCGTTTTGCCACAGCATACCCACTTGCATCACAACCTCCTCAGGGAAAAGGGGTTACCCGACACGCGGCGCGGTGTAACGCATCCACTCCCCATCGGCCAAAACCCAGGCCTGATAAGGGGAAATTTCGTCACTGAGCGCCTCGGCCAGGTCGCGAAACGCAGGGGTGTTGGGCAGCGCGGCCGCGTCGGCGTGGCCGTAAAGGCGGTGCCGCAACAGTCGCCGCACCGCATCGGGCAGCGCGAAGTGGTGCTGATAGCGCAACGTCACCAAGACGTGAATGCCAAACTCGTGCCCCCGGCGCAACAAAGGAAGCAAATCCAGCCGGGAATCTTCGTCCAAGGCCTCCCAATAAGCCCCCAGGTCGTGCAGCAGCACAATGTATTTCGGCCCCCGCATCCGCCCCATGCTGCGCTGCTCCATCAGGCCGGCCAGCGCGGGGATGATCTTATCCCCATCGTTGCCGTAAGGGCTGATTACGGCCTGGCAATGCGGATGATGCGCCGCGGCCCAGCGGGTCTCTTCTTCCGAAAGAATGAGAAAGCGCCAGTGTTCCGGGCCGTAGGGCTGCGCCACCATGCTGTACAACACAGGCTCGGCCAGGGTAGCCAGCACCGTGGGGCTGTGGCCGTAAAAAAGATAATGCGACGTCCGTTGGGGGTTATGAAAGCGGGCGGTCAAAGGGATGCCATCTTCGCACAAGCCGAGCAACGCCTGGCAGCAGACCCACGGCCCCCAACGGCGCAAAATTTGGGTGACCGTGGGGCGACGGGTCGCGGCCGGCACGGCTGCCCTCACTGCCGGACGCCTGGCTAAAGCGCCCCGGCTTCGCCGGGGCAAAAAAGGCTCAGACGCGTTCATAAAAACACCCTCCCTTCTAAAAAACCATTATCAGAACAAGCGTGCTAATAATACCCCAAAACAGCCGTTCTGTCAATAGATAGAAGAAATTGCGCCCGCCGGCGCGGCAGAGGATCGGGACGCTGATGGCCAAAGAAGTTCGTGAGAGGCGCGGAGGAAACTCCCCCAATCCCCCACCTCCCCACAATGGTATACTTACTGCCGCTATGGCAGAACACATCCGCAATTTCTCCATCATCGCCCATATCGACCACGGCAAGTCCACCTTGGCCGACCGCCTGCTGCAACTCACCGGCACGATTTCGCCGCGTGAAATGACCGAGCAGGTGCTGGACGATATGGATTTGGAGCGCGAAAAAGGGGTCACCATCAAAGCCTCGGCCGTGCAAATGCACTACACCGCCGCCGACGGCCAAACCTACGAACTCAACCTCATCGACACCCCCGGGCATGTAGATTTCGGCTACGAGGTCAGCCGCGCCCTCGCCGCGTGCGAAGGCGCGCTGCTGGTGGTGGATGCCTCCCAGGGCGTCGAAGCCCAAACCCTGGCCAACCTCTACCTGGCCCTGGAAAACGACCTGGAAATCATCCCCGTCATCAACAAAATCGACCTGCCCGCCGCCCGCCCCGACGAGGTGGCGCAGGAACTGGAAAACCTGCTGGGCACGCCCGCCGACCAAATTTTGCGCGTCTCGGCCAAAGAGGGCACCCACGTCGAAGCCGTGTTAGAAGCCATCGTGCAAGAAATCCCTCCCCCGCGCGGAGACCCCGACGCGCCCCTGCGCGCCCTCATCTTCGACTCCCACTACGACGCCTACAAAGGCGTGGTGGTCTACGTGCGCGTGATGGACGGCCGCCTGCAACAAGGCGACACCCTGCGGCTCATGGCCTCCCAGGCCGCCTTCAAGCCCGTGGAAGCCGGCATCTTCGCCCCGCACATGACCCCCACCGGCAGCCTGCGCGCCGGCGAAGTGGGCTACATCGCCACCGGCTTGAAAGACGTCCGCGAAGCACGCGTCGGCGACACCGTGACCAATCACCAAAACCCCGCCGACACCCCCCTTCCCGGCTACCGCCACCCCAAACCCATGGTCTTCGCCGGCGTTTACCCGGTGGAAGGCGAAGACTACCAGGATTTGCGCGACGCGTTAGAAAAACTGCAACTCAACGACGCGGCCCTGGTCTTCGAGCCAGAGACCTCCCAAGCCTTGGGCTTTGGCTTCCGCTGCGGCTTCTTGGGCATGTTCCACATGGAAATCGTGCAAGAACGCCTGGAACGGGAATACGGCTTAGACATCGTGATGACCGCGCCCTCGGTGGAATACGAAGTGGTGCTCCGCGACGGCACCACCGTGCGCATCGATTCGCCCGCCGAACTGCCCGACGAAGCCCAAATCGTAGAAATCCGCGAGCCGTGGATGACCATCCAGATTTTCACGCCCACCGAATTTTACGGCCCGGTGATGGAAATGGTCACCAAACGGCGAGGCATTTTCACCGGTCAGGAATACCCTACCCCCGACCGGGTGGTACTTTCCTTCGAATTGCCCCTTTCCGAACTCATCATCGACTTCTTCGACCAGTTGAAATCGCGCACCCGCGGCTACGCCTCGTTGGATTACCAATTCGCGGCCTATCGCCCAGGCGACCTGGTCAAACTGGAAATTCTGGTCAACGGCGAGCCGGTCGATGCGTTGGCCGCCATCGTCCACCGCGACGAAGCCTATACGAAAGGGCAGCGGCTGGTTTCCAAACTGAAAGCACTGATCCCGCGGCAATTGTTTGCGGTGCCCATCCAAGCCGTGGCCGGCGGGAGGGTCATTTCCCGCGCCAACATCAAAGCCCTGCGCAAAGACGTGCTCGCCAAATGCTACGGCGGCGATGTGACCCGCAAGCGCAAACTGCTGGAAAAGCAGAAAAAAGGCAAAAAGCGGATGAAAATGGTGGGGCAGGTGGAAATTCCCCAAGAGGCCTTTCTGGCCGTGCTGCAGGTGGGGGAGGAAAACCGTTGACCCGCGCTGGGCCTGCGTGGCAACGGGCGCTGCCGGGGTTCGTGGTCAGCGCGGTGGTGTTGGCAATCGTGTTCGCGGTGAGCGACCCGCGCGCGCTGTGGCACGCGTTGCGCAGCGTGCCCCTGTGGGTGTTGGCTGCCGCCAGCGCGTTGCTCACGCTCTCGTTGGTGCTGCGGGCGCTTTCGTGGCAGGTCTTGCTGGGGCAACGGGTGCAATGGAACGACGCCTTCTGGGCGTTGAACGCGGGTTACCTGGTCAACAACATCATCCCCTTCCGCGCGGGGGAAGCAGCCCGCGCCCTGCTGGTTGCGCCCAAAGCCGGGGTATCGTTTTGGCACGCGCTCTCGACCGTGATGGTCGAGCGGCTGTTCGATGTGGTATTGCTGGCCGGCATGTTGGTGGGCTCGCTGCCGTGGGTGCTGGATGTGCCTTGGGCGCGGCAAGCCGCGTGGGGGTTTGGCGGTGCGGCGGCGGGGCTGCTGGTGGTGCTGGCCGTGATTGCGCGGCAACGCAAGAGGCTGGCGCAAAGCCTCACCACCTGGCAGCAGCGGCACGCGCGCTTCCGCTGGGGGCAACGGCTGCTCGGCTGGGCGCTGGCCTTCCTCGACGGGCTGGAAGCCTTAGCCTCGCCCGCGCCGCTCGCCGCGGTCGCCCTTTTGCTCGCGGCCTCGTGGGGCGTGCAAATTGCCGCCTACGGCCTCACCTTGCGGGCTCTGGTGCCCCAGGCTTCTTACCTCTGGGCTGCCTTTGCCTTGGGCAGCATCGGCATGGGCATTGCCGTGCCCTCCGCGCCGGGCGGCCTGGGCGTGCTGGAAGGCGTGCTGGTCTTCGTGCTCGGCGCATTGGGCATCGACACCAGCACCGCGCTCGCCTACGCCCTCGCGATGCACGGCGTGTACTACGTCGTCACCGGCCTGCTGGGCGCGGCGGGCATCCAGGTGCTGGGGATGACCCTGCAAAGCGTGATTGGGCAAACTTTGCAAAAGGGGCGCGCCCGCGAGGAAGCCTAACCCCCGCGTAACTGTTCAGCCTTGCAAGAAGAAACCACAGATTGCGCAGATTACGCAGAAAGACATCCACAGATGAGCACAGATTGAGCGAAAAACACTAAAAAGCCCACGCTCGCCCTCGTTTCTTGGCGGTCTTGGCGTCATCTTGGCGACCTAAAAATCCATGGCTATCCGTGGTCTATTTCCTTGTGGCTGAACAGTTGCACCCCCGCTTTCTCGACCGCGACGCCCCCAAACCCACCAGCGGCCGCGGCTCGGCCTCCCTTTTCGTGCTAAAATGATAGCGATTTGTAACTGTTCGGCCTTTGGGAAACAGCCCGCGGGTGAACGCGGATGATTACGGAGAGACGCTGATTTTAGGGCGCCAAGCGACGAAGCAACCCGACGTCTCCTCATTTCCTCGGCCCTTCGCCGCTTCCCCCATCCCGCATCCCACCCTTACTCCCCGCTTTCTGTGCCTTCTGTGGTTTTCTGTCTGCTTAATCCGTAGTTTCCTTCGAGGCTGAACCGTTGCAGCGGCTCAGCCTGAAAAACCCAGGCCGCGACAAAACGCAGCAACGCAGAACACGACCGTATCGGGCAGGCCGCCGTCCCGCCCGACGGACAACACGCACTGCGCCACCCGCCATCGGCTTTTCACCATGCGCAACCTTCGTTTGATACGCCCCCTGCTGCTCCTGACCGCGGCGCTGCTCGGCGCCGCGGCCGTTGCCCAAGCCGCGCCCCAGGCGCGGGTCGACCTCTTTGGCATTCAGACCGACGCCTTCCCCACCATCAGCGCCTGGGTCACCCCCTGGGACGCCCAAGGCCGGTTCATCGCCGGCATCGCCCCCGCCGCGGTGCAAGTGCAGGAAGACGGCCAGCCTCGCGCCCTCACCCGCTGGGAAGAACAAACCCCCGGCGCACAGGTGGTCATCGCCATCGAACCCGGCCGCGCCTTAGCCGTGCGAGACGTGCAAGGCGTCTCCCGCTACACCTTCGTCTACTACCAAATTCGCGACTGGGCCAACGGCGAGCATACCGTACCTTACGACCTGAGCCTTTACACCCCCGACGGGCCCCAAATCGCGCACCTGGCCGACTTCGCCCCCTTCTTGCAGGCGCTGGAAGCCTACCACCCCGACCTGAAAACCAAAGAGGTGGGGCTCAAAGCCCTGGCCGAGGGGCTGCGGTGGGCAGCCGACCCGCCGCCCCAGCCCGGCATGGGGCGCGCCCTGCTGTGGATTACCCCCCTACCCACCCAAGAAGCCCTCAACAACCTGGAACAGTACCTCACACTGGCGCAAAAACACCGGGTGCGGGTCTACATCTGGCTGCTCGGCCCTCCCGAACTGGCACAGGCCCCGGCAGCCCGGCCCTTACGCAAGTTTGCGGAGGCCACCTTGGGGCAGTTCCTCGTCTTTTCGGGGATGGAAACCCTGCCCGTGGTGGCCGACCTGTTCGAGCCGCTGACCCACGCCTACCATCTCACTTACACCAGCCGGGCCTTCCAAAACGCGCAGCACACCCTGCAGGTCACCCTACGCGTGGGGGAAAACCAAAACCTGACTTCCCAGGCGGTTGCTTTCCCCTTCGCGCTCAAGCCGCCCGAGCCGGTCATCCTGGACGCGCCGCAAGAAATCGTGCGCGGCCTGCCGCCGGGGCAAACCGACCCCGAGGCCCGCACCCCGCGGCAGCAGACCTTGGGCGTAGGGGTGACCTTCCCCGACGGGCACCCGCGGGCGGTGAAACGCCTCACCCTGCTGGTGGATGGGGAAGCCGCGGCGTCCCGCCGCCGCGCGCCCTTCGACAAAATCCTCTGGGATTTGACCGCCTACGACCACAGCGGGGTGCACACCCTGCAGGTCGAAGTGGAAGACGAATACGGTCTGAAAGGCCGCAGCCCCCTGGTGACCGTGCAGGTAAGCGTGCCCAAGCCGCGTGCGGGGCTGGCCGTGTGGCTGGCGCAGCATCGCGGCGCGGTGACGCTGAGCGTGGTATTGGCAGCCGGAGTGATTTTACTGGCCGTGCTCTTCATGGGGGGGCGTCGCCGGGCCGCGGCCACCCCACCGGCCGAAACCACCCTCGCCCCGCCCGCGGCCACGCCACGCCCCCGCTGGCGTTTGCGTTGGCCGGGGCGCTCGCGCGGCCACCCCGCCGCACCCCCCGCGCCCCTGGCCTACCTGGTGCCCCTGCCCCCGGCCGACCCCGACGCCACCTCCACCTTGCCGGTGCTGCAAATCCGCACCCCCGAAGCCGTGTTGGGTTCCGACCCTGCGCAAGCCACCCTGATCATCCGCGACCCCTCGGTAGAACCCATCCACGCCCGGCTGTGGCGCACCGAAAGCGGCGCGTTCTTCATCGCCGATCAACGCTCTGCCGCGGGCACGTGGCTCAACTACGCGCCCGTGTCGCCCGAAGGGGCGCGGCTGCACGACGGCGACCTGGTGCACCTGGGGCGGGTGGGCTTCCGCTTCCGCCGCCACACCGAAGAAGAACCCCCGCTGCAGGTCAAGCCGTTGGCATGACAGGGGAGCCGAGCGCGGGACGCGTCGCCCTGCGCCGTCGCGCTTCTGCGTCGACGCCTTGACAGCCTAAAATTCGCCTTCATCCGCAGGACGTCTTCCAAAGGCTGAGCGGTTACTTCCGAAGTAACTGCTCAGCCCGGGCGAGAAGAAACCACAGATTACGCAGAAAGAGATCCACAGATGAGCACAGATTGGGCGAAAAACACTAAAAAGCCCACGCTCGCCCTCGCTTCTTGGCGGTCTTGGCGTCATCTTGGCGACCTTGGCGGCTTAAAAATCCGTGTTATCCGTGGTCTATTCCCCGTGGCTGAATAGTTACCTTCCGAAAAAGGCAAACCACGCATGACCGGTTTTATCGACGAAGCCGAAATCGTTGTCCGTTCGGGCAAAGGCGGCGACGGCATTGTGCACTTCCGCCGCGAAAAATACGTACCCAAAGGCGGCCCCGACGGCGGCGACGGTGGGCGGGGCGGCGACGTGGTGTTAGAGGTAAACCCTCACCTGAACACCTTAGCCCATTTCCGCCACCGCCGGCGCTTCAGCGCCCAAAACGGCGGCCGCGGGGGCCCCAACCGCATGAGCGGCAAATCTGCAGCGCCCCTCGTCATCCCCGTGCCGCCGGGCACCGTGGTGTACGACGCAGAAAGCGGCGCGCTGCTGGGCGACCTCACCGAACCGGGGCAACGCCTGGTGGTAGCCAAGGGCGGCCGCGGCGGCCGCGGCAACGTCCACTTTGCCTCCGCCCGCAACCGCGTGCCGCGGCTCGCCGAGAAAGGCGAGCCCGGCGAAGAGCGCCGCCTGCGCCTGGAACTCAAACTCATCGCCGACGTCGGCCTGGTGGGCGTGCCCAACGCGGGCAAATCCACCTTCCTGGCGCGGGTAACCCACGCGCGCCCCAAAATCGCCGCTTACCCCTTTACCACCCTCACCCCCAACTTAGGCGTCGCCACGTTGGACGAAAGCACCACCCTCGTTTTGGCCGACATTCCCGGCCTGATCGAAGGCGCGCACCAAGGGGTAGGGCTGGGGCACGACTTCTTGCGCCACATTCAGCGCACGCGGGTGCTCATCCACCTGTTGGACGGCCTGGCCGCCGACCCCTTGGCCGACTTTGCCCAAATCAACACCGAATTGGCGCTGTTCGACCCGCACCTGGCCGAAAAGCCGCAAATCGTGGCGTTCAACAAGATGGATTTGCCGCAAGTGGCCGCGCGCTGGCCCCAGGTGGAAAAAGCCATCCGCGAGCGGGGGTTCGAAGTGTACCCCATCGCTGCACTGACCGGCGAGGGGGTGCGGCAGGTGTTGGGCCGAGCCGCGCAGATGCTGCAAACCCTTCCCCCGCCACCCCCGGCCGAGGAAACGCCGGTCTATCAGCCTGAGGAAGACCCGCGCGCCTTCACCTTAGAGCGCCTGCCCGAAGGCTTCCGCGTCCACTGCCCCGCGCTGGAGCGCGCCGCGGCCATGACCTACTGGGAATACGACCAGTCGGTGCGCCGCTTCCACCGCATTTTGCAGGCCCTGGGCATCGACCAAGCGCTGCGCGCAGCCGGGGTGCAGCCCGGCGATACCGTCTGGGTAGGCGACTATGCGTTAGAATGGCGGGAGGAGGCCGATTTATGAGCCGACCGCAGCGCATTGGCGTGTTTGGCGGCACGTTCGACCCGCCCCACTTAGGGCACCTGATTTTGGCCGCGGAAGCACATTTTCAATTGGGGTTGGATAAGGTGCTCTGGGTGCTCACCCCAGACCCGCCCCACAAGCGGAACCAGCCCCACACCCCCTGGCCGCGCCGCGCCGCCATGGTGTTGGCCGCCATCGGCGACAACCCCACTTTTGCCCTCAGCACCGTGGACATCGAACGGCCTGGCCCCCACTACGCGGTGGATACCATGCGCCTGCTGCGCGCCCAACAGCCCCACGCCCAGTGGATCTATCTGATGGGCGGCGACTCCCTTTACGGCTTGCCCACCTGGCACCGGGTACGCGAGTTCCTCGATTTGTGCGACGAATTGGGCGTGATGCGGCGGCCGGGCGATGAAATCGACCTGACCATCGTCGAAGCCTGCCTGCCGGGCGTAGTCAGCAAAGTGCGTTTCGTCCATGCCCCCTTGCTGCAAATCGCAGCCCACCAACTGCGCGAGCGGGCGCGGAAGGGCGCGCCCATCCGCTACTATTTGCCCGAAGCCGTGTACACGCTGATTCGCGAATGGCGCCTTTACCAGGACGCCACCCCCTGAGGAGTGTGTGATGACCCGTTTTCTCCTGCGTCTGCTGATCAACGCCGTTGCCCTGTACGCCGCGGTAGCCTTGGTGCCGGGCGTGCACCCCCAAAGCCACCACTGGTACGCTTATCTCTGGCTGGCGTTGATTTTTGGCGTGGTCAACGCGCTGCTCCGGCCTGTGCTCAAACTTTTGACTTGCCCCCTCATCGTGCTGACCTTGGGTTTGTTTACGTTGGTCGTCAACGCCACCATGTTTGCCCTGGCCGGATGGATTGGCGCCCGCTTTGGCGTGGGTTTTACCGTGGATGGGTTTTGGGCTGCCCTGGCCGGGAGCGTGGTGACCAGCGTGGTGGCCGTTTTGTTGGGTTTGCTGGTGAAAGACGACGACGAGGAAAAGAGCGAGGGTTGAGATGCGTTCTCGTCGCGCCCGGTGGCTGGCTTTTTTGGTGACCATCGCTGTGGGGCTGGGGGTCGGCCTGTATTACGGCTGGGTGGTCAGCCCGGTCAAGTATGTGGACGTCGCGCCAAACACGCTGCGTGCGGATTATCGCGCAGATTTCGTGCTCATGGTGGCCGAGGCTTACCAGGTCGACCACGACCTGAACGCGGCGCGGCGCGCCCTCACTTTGTTGGGGCGCTCCCCCGAGGAAGCCGTGGCGCAGGCTTTGCAATTCGGTGAAGCCCACGGCTACACCGCGCAAGACCTGTACGTGCTGCGTGCGTTGCAAACCGCGCTGCAAGCCCGCCCCGTGGAGAGCACGCCATGAGCCGACGTCCGCCCTGGTTTTTGCTCACCGGCCTAATCTTGGGGCTGGGTTTGGGGTTGTTGTGCTCGTGGGTGCTCTGCCCCGTGCGTTATGCTGAAACCGCGCCGGCCAGCCTGCGCAGCGACTTCAAAGAAACGTACCGCGCGTTGATTGCCCGCGCTTATGCTTACGACCACAACCTGGCCCGGGCGAAAGCGCGGCTGGCCTTGTTGGGCGGTGCGGAGCAGCAGGCTCTGCTGGCCGGGCAGGCGCAGCGGGCGTTGGCCGCGCAGCACCCCACCCCCGAGGTAGAGGCCCTGAGCGCACTGGCTGCGGCATTGGCGCAAGGCACGGCCGTCAGGAGCCCCCTTCCTTCCACCCCCACGCCGCGGCCTTCGCCCTCGCCGCCCACTGCAGCCTC
>JALUDX010000118.1 GCA_027053355.1 Anaerolineales bacterium
GGGAAGAAAAGGGGGGCGGGGTGAGGGTAAGATAGAGAATCATGTGATGAGATCTGTCAGTCAACCAGGGCCGATGGTCTCAAGGCTGAACAGTGACCCCTAAAGGTGCATCATGGGCATTGTCTGGGAAGGTTACCGCTTAGGCGGGCGTTACGAAATTCAAGAAATTCTGGGCGAAGGGGGCATGTCGGCCGTGTACAAAGCCTTCGACCACAACCTCAAGCGCACGGTGGCGGTCAAAATCATCCATCCCCACCTGGCCAACGACGAAGATTTCGTGCGGCGTTTCGAAACCGAGGCTCAGGCCATTGCTCAATTGCACCACCCCCACATCGTCCAGGTTTACGATTTCGCCACCGAAGGGGAACTGCACTACATGGTGCTGGAATACATCCCCGGCGAGACGCTGCAGACGCTGTTGGAGCGGCTGCGTCAGCAAGGCCGACGGCTCCCTTTGGACGAGGCGCTGCGTCTCATGGTGCAGATTAGCGACGCGGTGGCCTATGCACACCAGCAGGGGATGATCCACCGCGACCTGAAACCGGCCAACATCTTGCTGCGGCCTTCGGGCGAGCCCATGCTGACCGATTTTGGCCTGGCACGGTTAATCGGCAGCAGCCGGCGCACCCGCAGCGGCATGGTCATGGGCACGGTGCCCTACATGGCGCCTGAACAAGTGCTCGGCGAAAAAGTGGGCCATCGCGCCGACCTTTACGCGCTGGGCGTGATGCTCTTCGAATTGCTCACCGGCCGTCTGCCCTTTGCGGGCGAAACCCTGGCCGAGATCATGCAGCAACATCTGCACGCAGCCATCCCCGATCCACGCGAGATCGTGCCCGACCTCCCCCCCACGTTAAGCGCCATTGTGCAGAGGGCGTTGGCCAAAGCGCCGGAAGCGCGTTACCCGTCGGCCGAGGCGTTGCAGCGCGCGCTGACGCAGGTGTTAGCCGAAACCACGGGGCAGGAAGCCGCGCCCGCCGAAGCCCAGCACACCGTGGTAGAAGCCCGGCCTGCCGAAAGCCGGCCGGGTACGGTGGTCAAAGCGCCGGCCCAGCGTCCGGCGACGGCTTCTTCCACCCTTACAGAACAGGGTGAGCACGCTTCTTCCCCCCTCGCGACTGCCCCAAAGCCAATGGGCAGTAGCCCCCGCGTTGCTCAAGTTTCCCCGGCGCCGGCGCGGCGGGCTAAACCCACCCTACTCCACATGGCCGCGCTGGAAAGCGCCATGCTGGCCGGCTTGTTCGGCGGCGCGGCGTATCTGCTCAGTCGCGTGGAGGCGCTTTGGCTGGCCGCGGCCTGGTGGCTGCTGGCGCTGGGTTTGCTGTTACGCGCTTTGCCCGAATGGTGGCGGCTCTCTACCGCCTATCGCTTGATTTTGGTACGGAACGAGGACCTGCCCGCGCAGGATAGGCACCAGGCCCCGGGGCGGTTGCCTTTCCGTTTTCAGGTGCCGCGGCTCGATTTCCCCAACGACATGGTGCTGATGCTCTTCCCCGCGGCGCTGGCCGCGGTGTTGACCACCGGCGTGGGGTTGGCCGCGGTGTTTGGCGTAGCCACTACGCCGCTGGCCGCGGTGTGGCTGGCTTTTGCCCTGCCGGTCTGGCTCTTTCACTTGCGCTTTCTGGCGCTCAACTTCCTTCAACCGGGTGTTTTGGAGCGCATCCATTTTGGCCATTTCTTGTTGGCGCTTTCGTTAGGCGTGCTGGCCGTCCCGGCCATGGCCTTTGCCGGGCAAGTGCCCACCACATGGCGCAGCGGTATCTTGTTGCTGGGGCTGGGCGCCTTTGGCGTGGGCGGCATGTTGGGTTCGCTGACGCTGATTTTCTTGCTACGCCGCGCGTTGAGCACGGGGCTCCCCCGGCCGGCGTTGGCCCCTTTGGTTTTCTTCATCGGCCCTTTAGTTGCCGTGTATACCATTTTTGCCCTGCTGCTGATGATTTATCTCAACCTGTTTGGGGTGGGCATCCCCGCGGTGGTATTCTCGTTGGTGGTGTTGATGGCGTGGGGCATTGCGCTGGCGGGGGAGGTGCTGGCGGTGATGGTGTACCAGGGGTATCGTTACACCGGCGTGCCTCTCAACGCGTTGCGTTGGGGGCTGGTGGACGCTTTTGTCGGGCCTGGGCTGTTGGGCATTGCCTCGTGGGGTGCGGGGCTGCGTGGCTGGCCGGTGCGGGCGGTCACGGTAGGTGGGGCCGTGCTGGGAGCGCTGCTGTTCCTCAAAATTGCCTGGGCGTATTACCAGCGCCAACGCCGTACAGGGTAACGGCACGCAGCGGAAGCGCCGCGGAATATCCTCCCAGTACCCCAGACCTCGCCCCCCACCCACCATCTGCGGTTTCTCTCGCTTCAGGCTGAACCAAACAAAAAGAGAGACGTCATGCGCACTTATCTCATCGTCGGGCTCGGAAACCCGGGCCGGGAATACGCTCAAACCCGCCACAACGCGGGTTTCTTGCTGGCCGACGCTTTAGCCGCGCGGTTAGGCGTGCGCTTTCGGCGGCTGCAGTTCAAAGCCCTGACCACCGATGCCCGCTACGGCGAGGCCAAAATCATCCTCGCCAAGCCGCAAACCTACATGAACCTCTCCGGGCAGGCCGTGGCGCCGCTGCTGCGCTTCTACAAAATTCCGCCGGAGCGGCTGCTGGTGGCCTACGACGACCTTGACCTGCCCCTGGGCACGGTGCGGCTACGCCCCAAAGGCGGTCACGGCGGCCACAAGGGGATGCGCTCCATTATTGAACGCTTAGGCACCCAGGAATTCCCCCGCCTGCGGCTGGGCATCGGCCGCCCGCCCGGGCGCATGGACGCGGCGGCTTACGTGCTGCAGCCTTTCAGCCCGGCTGAAAAAGACTTGATGAGCCTGGCCATTGCCCGGGGGGTCGAGGGGATTTTCCGTTGGTGGGAAGAGGATCTCTCGGCAGCCATGAACCTGGTCAACGCGCCGGAGGAAGGCTAAACGCCGCGCTCACCCCGCGGCCTCGCCCTCTGCAGACGCGCCGCTCTCTGCGGGCAAAGCCGCTTCGATTTCGTCGGGGGATTGTCCTTTTTCCAGACGGTCGACCACTTCGTCGAATTCGGGGCCTAGATCTTCCCCCAGGGCGCTGCCCATCTCGCGCATCATCCGGCCCAAAGTGCGCGGGTCTTCTTCCAGCGCGGCCAGGCGCTGGGGGTCGGCCAGGTCGTTCAACCGCGCTTCTTCGGAGCGCAACATGCGCACCCGCCCTAACTTCCGCTGCACCTGGGCGCTGCCACAGCGGGGGCAGGCCACAGCCCGGCGGTCATATTCCTCGTAAGACATGCGCACGGTAAACCGCGCCCCGCAGTGTTCGCAGACAAAGGTGTAAGAGGGCATCGCAACCTCCAGGCCGAAGGATGGTAACTACCTACCCTGCGCCGAAAACGAGGTTGACAAGCAATATGCCAATAACCCTGCCATGCCATGAAACAGCATTACACCTTGCTCGCCCTCACCACTCCCCCAGAGCCGCCGCCCTGAGCGAAGACGAAGGGGAGCGGCTCAGCCCCCTCTCCTCTCCCAGTGGGAGAGGAGAGGGGGCGCGCAGCGGGGGTAAGGTGAGGGCGAAAAGCCACTGCAGCGCTTCTGGGTAGGTAATTACGAAGGATGTTACAATTATACCCACGCCGTAACGGCTCAGGCGGTATGGGTGTGCGCCCTACGCGCAAAGGCCTGTCAGGTCTGAAGCCTCGATCCCGCTCGGTGCCTCTTCTGAGTCTTCGGTGTTTTTCGCTGTGGAATTGGCGTGATCTGCGCCCCCTTACCCAGTGCCCTACCCTTTGGAGCGCGCCATGACAGATTTTACCCCTCCGCCGCCCTCTCCCCTGCTCATCGTGATTTCAGGCCCTTCGGGCGTGGGCAAAGACACCGTGCTGCAGCGCCTCAAAGAGCGCGACTTGCCCCTGCATTTTGTGGTCACTGCTACCACCCGCCCCCCGCGGCCCGGCGAGCGCGACGGGGTGGATTACTTCTTCGTCTCGCGCGAGGCGTTCGAGCGAATGATCGCGGAAGACGAGTTGTTGGAGCACGCGCTGGTGTATGGCCAGTACAAGGGCATCCCCAAAGCGCAGGTGCGGGCAGCCCTGGCCAGCGGCAAGGATGTGATCATGCGCATCGACGTCCAGGGCGCGGCCACCATTCGGCGCATTTGCCCCGAGGCGCTGCTCATTTTTCTCACCGCGGAAGATGAAGAGACCCTGCTCCACCGCCTCCGCCAGCGCCACACCGAATCTGAAGAGGCGTTGCGCTTGCGGTTGGCCACCGCGAAACAGGAACTCGCGCAGATGTCCACGTTTGATTACGTGGTGATCAATCGGGAATACGCGTTAGAAGAAACCATCGACACCATCATCGCCATTATCGAGGCCGAGCATCATCGGGTGCCTCACCGAAAGGTGACTTTATGAACCAGGTGCGCATTTCTTCCCACTACCGCTGGCGCCGTTTGCTGCCCCCCGATTTCCCCTGGGTGAGCGCGCTGTTGGGCGGCCTGACCGTGCTCGTGTACCTGGGCCAGGTGCTCTCTGAAATGATCTTTGGGGTCGACTTCCCCGCCCTGTGGGGGGTGAAATTCTCCCCCTGGATCATCCAGCAACACCAGTATTGGCGGCTGCTGACCCCCATGTTCCTCCATGCCGGGTTGATTCACATTGGGCTCAACATGTGGGGGCTTTATGTGTTGGGGCCGACGTTGGAGCAGTTGTTGGGGCCGTGGCGCTTTGCGTTGCTCTACTTCGTCAGCGCGTATGCGGGCAACGCGCTTTCCACCCTGCTCAGCAGCGGCGCGTCATTAGGCGCTTCGACCGCGATTTTCGGCTTGTTGGGCGCGTATTTCGTCATCTTTTACGTGAACCGGGATTATCTGGGCGCGTACGCCCGCCGCGCGGCCAATCAGGCGCTGTTTTGGATTGTGGTCAATCTGGTATGGAGCCTGCAAGGCCGCATCGACCTGTGGGGGCATGTGGGCGGGCTGTTGGGCGGCGCGCTATTCAGCCTGATGGGCGGCCCGGTGTGGGGCGACTTCGGCGGCAAGGTGTACGATTACGGCGCCCGGCTGCTGGCGCTGCGCGACCACCGGCCTTACCGGGATGTGGCGTTGGCCGCGCTGGTCACGGTGGGGGTGTTTAGCGGCCTGTTGATCTGGCGGTATCCGCAGATTTTGCCCTTCTAAAGGGCTCCATCTTCGGGCAGTTCCACGAAACGCGGGGGACGCTTTTCCAAAAAGGCCTGCAAACCTTCGCGGTGCTCGGCCGAACGCCCGGCCACGTCTTGCAGGTGCGCCTCGTAATCCAAAACCGCTTCCAAATGGGGCAGCAGGGCGCGGTTGAAGGCCCGTTTGGTCAGGCCAAAGGCCTGCACCGGCCCGGCAGCCAGGCTTTGCGCCCAGGCCAGCGCCTCGGCCTCCAATCGTTCCGGGGGCGCCAGCCGGTTGACCAGCCCCCATTGCAGGGCCTGCTCCGCGGTCAACGCCTGGTTGGTCAAGGCAAATTCGGTCGCGCGCCCCAACCCCAACAGCAGGGGGAAGAACAAGGACATCCCCGAATCGGGCGCCAGGCCAATGCCCGAGAAGCCAAAGAGGAAGCGGGTGCCCGCGGCGGCGATGCGTAAATCGCAAGCCAGCGCCACGCCCAACGCCGCGCCGGCGGCCGCACCGTGCAACGCGGCCAACACGGGCTTTTCCAAACGCCGGAGTTGCAAGATCAAGGGATTGTACGTGGCCTGCAAATGGCGGCGCAGCGATTCGCCGGCCACGGCCTGCAGTTCGGTCAAATCTTGGCCGGCGCTGAACACCCGGCCTGCGCCTCTCAGCAACACCGCCCGCACCGTGCGGTCGCGCGCGGCCTGGGCCAGGGCTTTTTGCAAGGCGCGCGTCAAGGGCAAGGTGAACGCATTGACCGGCGGGTGGTCGACCGTCAGCACCAACACCCCGCCTTCCTGTTGCACATGCAGAGGGCTCGCTTCGCTCATCGTCTTCTCCTCCGAACAGGGGCTGCCTGGGGGGAAACCTTTCAACTACGTCGGGGGAACAAAAACGCCCCCTTGCGGGGGCGCTGGAGACGAAAATTCGCGGCTCAGTAAACCAGCCCGGCGTCGTCACTATCGCCGTCGTTCAGGCTGTCCATGTCCAGATCGTCCATCTCGTCTTCGTCGTCCTCGGCCAGCAGGTCGGCAATGTCTTCCGTAGCCTCGTCCACGAAATCGTAGGTCACCTGAATATCGGGGTTGTCCACCGCAACCCACAAACGGAGCACGTCGGCCTCGTCCATCTGGGCGTAGTGCGCCGCCACAATGGGCACCTCTTGCACCAGGCCGTCAGGCCGGCGGAACTCCAGGTGAATGGGCTCCCGCTTCCGCCAGGCGCGGTAACACCGCTCGATGAGCGCGGGGCCGTTCAACGCGCGCACCTCGGTGACCGCAATTTGGCTCAGAGAAGGCCCTTCCACCAGGGCAAAAGCCCAATCATCGGCCGCGGCCTGAAACGTGGGCGGTGGGCCTTCGATGATGGTGATTTTTCGCTCGTCCATAGCACCATTCCCGGGCATAGAGTATCATCATGCCGCCCTAATCATACCACAAAGCCCAAGAAAAGGCGAAAATCAGGTACAATAAAAGTAATTACCTACCCAGAAGCGCTGCAGCGGCTTTTCGCCCTCACCTTACCCCCGCTGCGCGCCCCCTCTCCTCTCCCAATGGGAGAGGAGAGGGGGCTGAGCCACTACCCTGAGCGAAGTCGAAGGGGGCGGCTCTGGGGGAGTGGTGAGGGCGAGCAAGGTGTAATGTTGTTTCATGGCTTGGCAGAGTTATTGGAATATTGTTTGTCAACCTCGTTTTCAGCGCAAGGTAGGTAGTTACCAATAAAAGCAACGAAAGACGGCGCAGAAGACGGGAGGCGCCGATGCGTGCTGCGCGCCTCGCTGCGTTTCCCCCGCCTCCGCGTCGTTGCACTTCTACAGAAGGTCTTTTATGAGCAACGAGGAACTGGCCGCGGTATTCAAGCGTATCGCGCGGCTGCTGGAAATCAAAGGCGAAAACCCCTACAAAATCCGGGCTTACCGGCGGGCGGCAGAAGCCCTGCAAAACCTCCCCACGCCCGCGGCGCAACTGCGGGCTGAAGGTCGCCTCACCGAGATCCCCGGCGTGGGCGAGGCCATCGCCAAAAAGATCGCCGAACTGCTGGATACGGGGCGCCTGGCTTTCTTAGAGCGTTTGGAAAAGGAAATGCCGCCCGGACTGCTGGAACTTACCGCGCTCCCCGGGCTGGGGCCCAAAAAGGTGCGGCGGCTGTGGCAGGAACTGGGCATCACCGACGTGGACGCGTTAGAGGCCGCCGCGCAATACCATCGCCTGCGCGACCTGCCCGGCTTTGGTCCCAAAACCGAAGCGCAATTGCTGGCGGCCATCGCCGCACAGCGGGCGCAACCCACGGGCTACTTGTTGGGCGAAGCGTACCCCTTGGCCCAGCGTCTGCTGGCCCGGCTGCGCGAGATGCCGGGGGTGGCGCAGGCCGAACTCGCAGGCAGCACCCGCCGCGGCAAAGCCATGGTCGGGGATGTAGACCTGCTGCTGGCCACAGACACGCCCCGCCAAACCTTAGAAGCCGTGCGCGCGCTGTGGCCGGCCGCGGCGGAAATCACCGGCTCGGCCACCGAGGCAGAAGTGTCGGCGCCCGCGGTGGAAGGCATCCCCGTGCACGTGCTGGCCGCCACGCCGCCGCGCTTCGGCACGGCCTGGGTGCTGAGCACCGGCAGCGCGGCGCACCGTGCAGCCCTGCAAGCCCGGGCGCAAACCTTAGGCCGCCCGGCAGACGCCCCCTTCCCCACCGAAGAAGCCTTCTACCAGGCCCTGGGGCTGACGTGGATTCCCCCGGAACTGCGGGAAAACCAGGGCGAAATCGAAGCCGCGGCCCAGGCCGCGCTGCCCCGGCTGGTGCGGCAAGGCGATTGCCACACCGAACTGCACAGCCACACCCAGTGGAGCGACGGCCACGCGAGCATCCGTGAGATGGCCGAGGCCGCCATCGCCCGGGGCCTGAAAGTGCTGGCCATTACCGACCACACCCAAAGCCTGGGCATCGCCCACGGCCTCACCCCCGAACGGCTGCGCGCCCAGCGCGCGGAAATCCGGCAAGTGCAGGCCCAACTGGGCGACCGCATCGTGTTGCTGCAGGGCGCGGAGGTCGAAATTTTGGCCGACGGCCGCTTGGATTACCCCGACGACGTGCTCGCCGAACTGGATGTGGTCATCGCTTCCCTGCACACCGCGCTACGCCAGCCGCGCGAGCAAATCACCGCCCGCCTGCTCAAAGCCATGAGCAACCGCTACGTGCACATCATCGCCCACCCTTCCGGCCGTCTGCTCCCCCATCGGCCGGGGGCAGATTTGGATTGGCCGGCCGTGCTCGCCGCGGCTGCGGAACACGGCTTGGCCCTGGAAATCAACGCCCACCCCCGCCGACTCGACCTCACCGACCAACTCGTCCGCCAGGCCGTGGAACGGGGCATCCCTTTGGCGCTGAACACCGACGCCCACCGCCCCGCCGACTTCGACCAGCGCTTCTACGGCTTGCTCACCGCCCGCCGCGGCTGGGCGCAAGCCCCACACATCATCAACACCTGGCCGACCGACCGCCTCTTGGCCTGGCTGCGCCAAAAGCGAGCCTGACCGATTTCAGGAGCCCCCCATGTCCTTCTTCAAGAACAAACCCGACGCGCTGCTGCAAGAAGAACGCCGGCTGCTCACCCAACTGAGCGACGCGCTCGCCAAAAGCGGCCTCGACGAACACCAACGCCAGATGTTGGAAGACTCCATCCTGCAACTGGATGACTTCTTCCTCATCGTGGTGGTGGGCGAGTTCAACGCGGGCAAGAGTGCGCTGATCAACGCCCTGCTGGGGGAACCCGTGCTGCAAGAAGGCGTGACCCCCACCACTACCCAGGTGCACCTGCTGCGCTACGCGCCCGCACAAAGCCAAAAAGTGCTCGGCGATTACCTGGTGGAAATTACCGCGCCTGTGCCCCTGCTGCGCGACCTGAGCATCGTCGACACGCCCGGCACCAACGCCATCATCCGCGAACACGAGGTGATCACCGAACGGTTCGCACCCCGCGCCGACCTGGTGCTCTTCGTGACCTCGGCCGACCGCCCCTTCAGCGAGAGCGAGCGCGCTTTCATGGAAAAACTGCGCGCCTGGGGCAAGAAAATCGTGCTGGTGATCAACAAAGCCGACCTGTTGGAGCGCGCCGAAGACTTAGAGCAGGTCATCACCTTTGTGCAAGACAACGCCCGCGCCCTTTTGGGCATCCAGCCCGAGGTCTTCCCGGTGAGCGCCAAACAGGCCTTGCGCGCCAAGCAGGGCGAAAAAGACCTCTGGGCGCCCAGCCGCTTTGCCGCGCTGGAATCGTACATCCAGGAAACCCTCGACCAGACCGAGCGCATCCGCCTCAAATTGCTCAACCCCTTAGGCGTGGGGCTGCGCCTGGCGCGCCAAAGCCGCGACGCGCTGCGGCAGGAACTGGACATCCTGGAAGAAGACCTAGAAACGATTGCCAACGTCGAGCGGCAGATGGCCGAATACCAGGCCGACATGCAGCGGGGCTTCGAACTGCGGATGGCCGAAATCGACAATCTGTTGCTGGACATGGAACAGCGGGCGCGCGAATACTTCGACGAAACCATCCGCTTAGGCCGGGTGCTCGACCTGCTGAACAAAAAGCGGCTGCAAGAGGAGTTCCAGACCAAGGTCATCGGCGATGTGCCCCAGCAAATCGAGGCCAAGGTGCACCGCCTGATCGACTGGCTGGTGGAAAACGACCTGCGGCAATGGCAGGCGCTCCACGAGTATCTGGCGCGGCATCAGGGCAAGTACGAAGGCAAAATTTTGCAGGCGCCGAGCGGCTTCCGCTACGACCGGCAACGCTTGGTCGAGACCGTGGGCGAGCGCGCACGGCAGATTGTGGAAGGGTACGACAAGGAAAAGGAAGCGCGGCTGCTGGCTGAAGGCACCCAGGCCGCGGTGGCCGCGGCCGCGGCCATGGAAGTGGGCGCCATCGGTCTGGGCGCGGTGCTCACCGCCATCGCCACCACCCTGACCGCGGACATTACCGGCATTGCCGCGGCCAGTTTCGTGGCGGTGCTGGGGCTGTTCATCATCCCCGCGCGACGGCGTCAGGCCGCCGCGGCCATGCATCGCAAAGTCACCGACCTGCGCCGTTCCCTCAGCCAGACCTTGCGTCAACAGTTCGAGCACTCGCTGCACGCCAACTTGGAGCAAATTCGAGAGACTTTAGCCCCCTACAGCCGCTTTGTGCGGGCAGAACACAAGCAGGCTGCGGAACGCTACACCACCTTAGAAGACCTCATCGGCGAAATGGAACGCCTGAAAGCCCAAATCGAGCGCCTGTGAGCGCGGGAGGGGGGAAGCGGGATACGGCTCAGTCTTTGAAATCAGCCCACGGATGAACGCGGATGATGGCGGATAAACGCGGATTTGTGGGCGCCAGGAGAAGCGCCGGAGTAACCAACCACCAAGCAACCAAGCGCCATTTACCCCAATCCCTCAGTACCCCAACCCCTCCTGCTTTCTGTGTTTTTCCGTCGGCGTCATTGAGATTTCTCTTTTGTTTGCGCCGAACAGTTACTTTGCGTCTTTGTGTTCCTTGGCGCTCTTTGCGTTCCTTGACCCGCTCGACAACGCCTCACTGGCAATTCGCCTCGCGCTATCTGCGAGCTGTTTTCCAAAGGCCAAACGCTTACCGCGCCAGCCAGATCAACAGCAAGCCCGCCCACACGAGGAAGGGGCCGTAAGGCATGAAGATATCCATCTGCCAGCGCCGCCAACGCACTAAGCCGTAGAGCACCAACAACAGGCCAAAGCCGCCGGCCAAAAAGATTGCCACGGTCAGACCGGCCCAAATTCCCGGCCAGCCCAATAGCAACCCCAGGTTGATCACCAATTCCACATCGCCGAGGCCCATGGCGGGTTCGCCGCCGGGCAAGGGGGAGCCGCGGCGCGCCTTCCAACGCGCGTAAACCTTCGCCAGACCGTAGATGGCGGCCATCACCGCGCCCCCCGTCGCGCCGCCCAACAACGTCATCGCCACGCCGTGCCGCCACGCCCCCAGCCCCAAGGCCAGCAGCCCGCCAGCCCACACTACGGAACGCACCACCAGCCGGTATTCGATGTCCAACCACGAGACCACTAAGGTGTAAACCGCCACAGCCCAAAGCGCCCAAAAGCCCCAGGGGCCCGGCCAGCGCCACAGCGCGAGGGTCAAGCCCATGGTCAGCGCCCAGTTCAGGCCGTGGCGCCACCGCCGGCGACCGCACCCGGGGCAGGGCTTCCACCAGGCCAAATAGGCGGGCCAGGGCAGGGGGTGGTCACACAGCAAGCAATGGGGGCGAAAGATGTCTTTGGGCAACGCGTCGGCCAGGTAGTTGATCACCACCCCGCTCAACCAACCCAATGCCAAAACCCAAACCACGGGCATCGCTCACCTACCCTGCCAGAATGAAACGGCCATGCCCAACAGGCCGGCTCCCAAGAGGCCCAAAATCACCAACGCGCTGGGGAAGCGCGAAACCGGCGAGGGGGCGGCTTCCACGAACGTGGGCACCACCAGCGGCGGCGGCGGGGTGAAGGTGGGCAACCGCGTGGGCTGCGGGGGCGCCAAAAACTGGGCGGCCAAGGTGGGGTCCACGGTGGGGGTGG
>JALUDX010000119.1:0-3396 GCA_027053355.1 Anaerolineales bacterium
GTGTTGGGGAGGGTGGGGGTACCTGGTTACTTGGTTGCTTGGGGCGTGTGTCGACGTTGCAGAGGATGGTAAAATGTACCTGTTTCGCGGTAAAGGCATCGGCCTGACGCCGGAACGGCCTTTTACCGGGACGATTCGCGCGCCGTGGCCGTTGCTCGCGAGCCAATAAACGCGCCTTTGAGGAGAGCAAGCAGCAATGGAAGACATGAAAACCGAACACATCGTGGGTGAATATCGCGAATACACCCTTACCTACCACGACGGCACCAGCCGCAAGGTGTTGGTGACCGATATCGAAGCCCCTTACCCCGATGGTAAACTCATCGTTTCCACTACCGATTTGCAGGGCGTGATCACCCACGCCAACCAGGCTTTTGTGGATATGTCCGGTTATAGCCGCGAGGAACTCATCGGGCAGCCTCACGCCATCTTGCGCCATCCGGATATGCCCAAAGCCGCTTTCCAACAAATGTGGGAGACCATCCAGGCAGGCAAAACCTGGCGCGGCTACGTGAAAAATTTGCGCAAAGACGGCGGCTACTACCTGGTCTACGCCACGGTGATGCCCAATTTTCGGGAGGGCAAAATCGTGGGCTATACGTCGGTGCGGCGCAAACCTGCGCGCCGCAAAATGGAGGCCGCGCTGGCCGAATACGCCAAAATGCGCGCCCAGGAGGCGGGGGCATGACCTATCAAATGACGGTAAGCCCCGATTTCCCCCCGCAGCAGGTCGCGGCCTGGTATATTTTCAACACCTGGCTGCAAAAAGTCAGCGGTTTGCCCATTCACCTGGAAATGTACCCCGACTTTAGCACCCAGCGCGCGGCCATTCGAGAAGACAAGGTGGATTTGATTTACGCCAACCCTTACGACGCGGCCATGTTGGTGCGCGAGAAGGGCTTTGTAGCCCTGGCCCGCCCCCGAGGCAAGGCCGACGAGGCCGTGATCGTGACCCGCGGCGACGCCCCTTTCCACAACGTCGAAGATCTTCAGCCCGGCTTGCGCTTAGTGGCCACCGTGGACCCTGCGATCTATCTTTTGGGGATGATGATGTTGGAGCCTGCCGAAATCGACGAAGACCACTTGCAGGTCATTCGGGTGGAAAGTTATCCCGCGGCCGCCAAACTGCTGCTGCGTGAGGAAGCCGACCTGGCCTTTTTTGCCAAAGAGGCTTATGAAAACCTGAGCAGCCTGACCCGAGAACAACTGAAGGTGCTGGTCGATAGCCAGATTGGTGATTTGTTCCATGCTTTTTTGGTCGGGCCGCGCTTGCACGACCGGGCCGAAGCACTGCGCGCCTGGCTGCTGGACATGGAAAACGCCCCCAAAGGCCGTGACGCGTTGGCCAACCTGGGCTTCGCGGGCTGGGAACCGGTCAGCCTGGAAGAAGCCGAATTCATGATCAATCTGATCGAAGCCTTGAAATAAACTCGTTCCGCTGAGGAGATAGCGATGTTCGATACCCTCACCGACCGCCTGAACAAAGTTTTTGCCCAATTGCAGCGCCGCGGCAAACTTTCGGAGCGCGATGTTGACGCCGCGATGCGCGAAGTGCGCCTGGCCCTGTTAGAAGCCGATGTGCACTACAAAGTGGTCAAAGATTTTGTGGCGCGGGTGCGTGAGCGCGCGGTGGGGCATGAGGTTTCTCGCGCCCTCAATCCGGCGCAGCAGGTGATCAAAATCGTCCACGAGGAACTGATTGCCACCTTGGGCGAGCCCGCGCCGCTGGAATTGAGCGGCCCTAAGCCGCGGAGCATCATGTTAGTCGGCTTGCAGGGTTCCGGCAAAACTACCACCGCGGCCAAATTGGCGCGCTTTTTGCGCAAACAGGGCGAGCGTGTGCTGCTGGTGGCTGCCGACCCCTACCGCCCGGCCGCGGTGCAACAATTGCAGACTTTAGGCGAGCAACTGGGCGTGCCGGTGTTTTACGAAGAAGGCGTCGCGCCGCCCGACCTGGCCGTGCACGCGCAGCAAAAGGCCGTCGCGGGCGGCTTTACCGTGATGATTTTGGATACCGCCGGCCGCTCGCAATTGGACGACGCGCTGATGGACGAAATCCGCGCCATCGCCGACCGCATCCACCCGGCCGAAGTGTTGTTAGTGGTCGACGCCATGATCGGCCAGGAGGCCATCCACGTGGCGCAGGGCTTCCGCGACGCGGTGCCCCTCACCGGCCTGATTTTCACCAAGGTGGATGGCGATGCCCGCGGCGGCGCGGCTATTTCGGTGCGCAGCGTGACCGGCGTGCCCATCAAGTTTTTGGGCACCGGCGAGCAGGTCGACGCGCTGGAAGCCTTCGATCCCACGCGCCTGGCCGACCGCATCTTGGGCATGGGCGACGTGCTTGGGCTGATCCAGCGCGCGGAAGAAGCCCTGGATGAGGAAGAGGCGGCCCGCCAGGCCGAGCGGATGCTTTCGGGTGAGTTCACCTTAGAAGATTTTGCCCAACAATTGCGCCAACTGCGCAAATTCGGCCCCTTGGGGCAATTGCTGGAAATGCTCCCCGGCCAATTGGGGCAGGCCGCGCGGCAAATTTCCCCCCAGCAGGCCGAGCAGCAACTGAAGAAGACCGAGGCCATCCTCAACTCCATGACTCCCGAAGAGCGGCGCAACCCCCGCATCCTCAACGCCAGCCGTCGCCGCCGCATTGCCCGCGGCTCCGGCACCACGGTGCAAGACGTCAATCAACTGATGAAGCAATACCGCGAGATGCGCCGGATGTTCAAAACCCTCAAGAAAACCGGGTTGCGCGGGTTGGGGCTGCCCGGTTTTTAGCCAAGCCCTGAAGGAACCGTGAGAAGCGCTGCGGAGGGGCGGGGCAGAGTCTCCGGGCGAGGCGCAGAGAAGGCAAAAACGCGGGAGGCAGGAGGCGTGATACGGGATGCGTTCCTTACTCGGCGGACTCGGCGTCCAAAAATCCGTGTGCATCCGTTGGTATCCGCATCATCCGTGGCGTAATTACCTGCGTGGTGGCAAAACGCCTCTGTCGGCTGTGTTTTCTTTGGAGTGCGGCGACGAGTCGCCTGTCCTGAGTGCATCGAAGGGCCGCTTTCCAAAGCGGTGCCAAGGCACCGCACTCCAAAAAGCGCCGGCACAGGGAAAGACGCTCCCTGTGTCCGCTGTGTTCGCTGGGTGAGCAGGGCTCCCCGCAGCGCTGCTGGGTAGGTAATTACTCCGTGGCCTGTTTTCCCAAGGCCGAACCGTTACGTTGGACTTGAGGCCCCATGCCACCTTTGGCACCTGACACCCTGCTGCACCAGCGTTACCTCATCCGCCGCGTCATTGGGCAAGGCGGCATGGGCAACGTCTACCTGGCCGAAGATACCCGCCTGGCCGGGCGGTTGTGCGCGGTCAAAGAAATCGCCCACGACCCCGCGTTGCCCGAAACCTTGGTCG
>JALUDX010000119.1:3496-11634 GCA_027053355.1 Anaerolineales bacterium
ATCCGCCGCGTCATTGGGCAAGGCGGCATGGGCAACGTCTACCTGGCCGAAGATACCCGCCTGGCCGGGCGGTTGTGCGCGGTCAAAGAAATCGCCCACGACCCCGCGTTGCCCGAAACCTTGGTCGAGGAGGCGCGGGCGCAGTTCTTTCAAGAGGCCTCGGTGCTGGCGCGGCTGGATCATCCCAACCTACCCAAGGTTTCGGACTTCTTCTCAGAAGGGCGTCGTGATTACTTGGTGATGGATTTCATCCCCGGTGAGGATTTGCGCGCCCTGTTGGAAGCCGCGCGGCAAGAGGGGCGCTTTTTGCCCGAAAAACAGGTGCTGGCCTGGGCCAGTCAGTTGGCCGACGCGCTGGCCTATCTCCACGCGCAGGAGCCGCCCATCGTCCACCGCGACATCAAGCCCGACAACCTCAAACTTACCCCCGGCGGCGTGCTCAAATTGGTGGATTTTGGCCTGGTCAAGATTTTGGAGTCGGACGAGGTCACGGTGACGGTGATTCAGGGGCGTGGCACTGCCCATTACACGCCCCTGGAGCAATACGGCGGCGACACCGGCCGCACCGATGCCCGCAGCGATATTTACGCCTTCGGCGCTACCCTTTACCACCTGCTGACCAACCACCCGCCGCCCTCGGCGCGGGAGCGGTTTCTCCACCCCCACGTGCTGAAGCCGCCGCGCGCTTTCAACCCCGACATTAGCCCCCGCACCGAGCGCGCTATCCTTTGGGCGATGCGCCTGCACCCCGACGAGCGCCCCGAAAGCGTCGAAGCCTTCCGGGAGGCTTTGCTGGGCGGCTGGATGCCCAACTACGTCACCGCACCGCCGGTGCCTGCCGCCACCTGGGCCGACTTGTTCGCCGCGCCTACCGAGCGTGTCCTCACCTGGACGGCGATTGTGCTGGCCTTGGCCGGTCTGGTGTTTTCTCTGCGGTAGGCCGGTGAGGGGTTGGGGGAGTGGTTGCCTGGTTGCTTGGGTGCCTCTCTTGGTTTCCCTCCGCGTCTCTGCGTTAACTCCTTGGCACCCCAAAACCCGCGTCTGTCCGTACGCATCCGCGGGCTTCTCTCCAACGTTGAGCAGTTGCTGCGGTAAACAAGGCGAAGCAAGGGATGTCGGACGCGCGCTGGTTTCACCAGCCCAGGCACCGGCTGAGGTGTTCCCATTCCCCCTCGTTCAGCGAGCCGAAGACCAAGCGGAGCCCCCGTGCGGTGGCGAAGCGTGGCGTAAGGCGTTTAGGTGACCGCAGCAAAGTGGTGTAAAATAAGGAAGCAGACCCACCCTTTCGCTCACTTGGAGTAGTGCGATGGCCGTGGTTACCATTCCTCTCACCGAAGAACAATTGGCAAAACTTCGAGAGAAAGCCCGACGTTTGCAGGTTCCCCCAGAAACTCTTTTGGCGGCGAGTGTGGAAGATTTGCTGAGTCGTCCTGACGAGGAATTTCTGCGGGCGATGGGGTATGTCTTGCGGAAGAACAGTGAACTTTATCGTCGGTTGGCAGCGGGAGCCTGAAGCAGATGGTGATTCGTTACCTCACCCTGAGTGAGGTGCTGGCACTTTATCACGGTGTGATGAAGATTGGAGGCGGTGAGGAGGGAATCCGCGACTTGGAAGCGTTGCAGTCGGCGCTTGCACAACCTCGGATGACTTTTGGGGGTGAATATCTCTACCCAAGTTTGGCTGCCAAGGCAGGAGCATTGGTGTATAGTTTGGTGAAGAATCTCCATTTGTAGATGGGAACAAACGAATAGCCCACGCTGCAATGGAAACATTCCTGATACTGAACGGATATGAAATAGAAGCAGATGTGGCAGAGCAAGAAGAAGTGTTGAGGGGAGTAGCAGTGGGGCGAATAGGGCGGAAGGATTTGGAGAGGTGGATTGAAAAGCGTATGGTAAGGTTAGCGTGAGATGAGCGAAAACAAACGGGCGCGGCCGTGCTGGCGCGGCGGCCGCGCGGCGAAGCCTGAAAACTTCTGCTGGTTGGGGGTTCACAGCGCCAGGCGCGTCATCACGCTTGCCCATTCCCCCTCGCTCAACGAGCCGAAGACCAAGCGGAGCCCCAACGCGGTCGCAAAGCCGCGGCGGAAGGCCTGCGCGGCTTCCCACCAGCCGATGGTGTGGCCCGCGGCCTCGGCTGCGGTGATGGCGCGCGCCCGCACCGCGGCGCGGGCGGCTTCGCGCGCCGCCTCGTCGGGGAAGTGCAGCGCGTCGGCGATGCGCCCCAAGTCGCCTCGCAGGGGCAGGCTGCCGTGTTGCAGCACCGCGCGGTGGCGCCGTGCTTGCGCGCTGCCGAGGAGTTTGCGCCCCGCCGCGGTGATTTCGTAACTGGAGGGCGTCTCGAAGCACACCGCGGCGGGCTGCTTTTCCGGCGGACGCTCGCCTTCCATGCGGGCTTCGATGCCCAGCAGGCGCAGGGCTTCCAGCAGCCCGGCCGCGATGCGGCGGTAACTGGGCAACACACCCCCCCGCATCAGTGGGTGGTCGGCGGCCGCGATCAGCGCGTAGGTCAGTTCGTCGGTGTGCAAAATGGCGCGACCGCCGGTGGGGCGTCGTACCATGTCCCAGCCGCGGGCGGCTAAACGCCCGGTGTCCGCGTCTTCCACCGGCTGGTGTCGGCCTAACGAGAGGCACGGCGGCGACCACGCGTACAGGCGCAACGTGGGCGGCGCCTGGCCGCGTGCCACCGCGTCCAGTAAGGCTTCGTCCACCGCCATGTTCCACGCCCCCGCCGCGGGCGGGGTGAGCAACAGGCGGAAGGTGTAGGGGGGCGTCATGGCCAAGCGTTAGAGGGGGTTAGGGGGAACCGCAGAGCACACAGAAGGCGTCTTGGGTGTCTGGTTACTCGGTTGGGTTGTCTGTTGGCGACCCGGTAACTGTTCAGTCTCGGGAAGGAGAGACCGCAGATTACGCCGATTTCGCAGATTAGCGCAGATTGAGGGGAAAATCCCCGAAAGTGCAACGCTCACCATCGTTTCTTGGCGACCTAAAAATCCGTGACGCTCCGTGTTATCCGCGGTCTATTCCCTTGTGGCTGAACAGTTGCTCACCCGTACGAACTTGCGCTTGCCCACCCGCAGCACGCCAGGGCCGGGGAAGGCCGCACGCGGGTCCGAAAGCACTTCGCCATCCAGCCGCACGGCTTTCTGCTGAATCAGGCGGCGGCCTTCGCTGTTGCTGCTCACTAAGTTGGCGTTCCGCAGCACCTGCAGCACGGTTTCGCCTTCCTGCAGGCAATATTCGGGTATCTCGTCGGGGATGTCGCGCTGCTGGAACACGCGCACGAAGTGTTCCTCCGCGCGGGCGGCCGCGTCTTCCCCGTGGTAGATTTCCACGATTTCGCGCGCCAGTTGCATCTTCACATCTCGCGGGTTGAGGCGGCCTTGGGCTATGCCGGTTTCCAGTTCGGCAATTTGCCGCGGCGTCCAGCGGGTGAGCAGCCGCATGTAAGCGCCCATGGCTTTGTCTGGCACGCTCATCAGTTTGCCGTACATATCTTCAGGGGTGGAAAGCAGGGGAATGTGGTTGCCCAACGACTTGCTCATCTTCACTTCGCCGTCGGTGCCGGGGAGAATGTCGAGAATGATGGCGATGTTGGGCTTGACGCCCATGAAGGTCATCAGTTTGCGCGCCGCGGTGACGATGTTGAAGAGTTGGTCGGTGCCGCCGATTTGCACGTCCGCGCGCAGGGCGTAGGCGTCGTAACCCTGCATGATGGCGTAAAAGGTCTCGTGGAGGTAGACCGGCTCGCCCTTGTCCCAGCGTTTGCGGAAGTTTTCGCGGGTGAGGAACTGCTGCACCGTAAAGTTGGAAGCCAGTTTGATCAGGTCGGCAAACGTCAGTTTGGAGAGCCACTTGGCGTTGTATTCGATGATGGTCTTTTCGGGGTCGAGGATTTTGAAAGCCTGCTCGGCGTAAGTGCGGGCGTTTTCTTCCACCTCTTCGGGGGTGAGTTGGGGGCGCAGTTTGTCCTTGTCGGAAGGGTCGCCGATGAGGGAAGTGAAATTGCCGATGAGGAAGACCACCTCGTGGCCGAGTTCCTGGAACTGGCGCAGTTTGCGCATGGGCACGGTGTGGCCGAGGTGCAGGTCAGAGGTGCGGGGGTCGAAGCCGCAATACACCCGCAGGGGGCGGCCTTCGTTTTGGGCTTCGAGCAGGCGCTCCCTGAGTTCTTTTCGCATAGCCATAGCGAGTTGTTCGTCGCCGTAGGCGGTGCCCTGCATCAGCAGGTCGACTTGGTCGTCGATGGGCATTTGGCGTAAGTCGGTCATGGCAGCCTCCTGAACAAAAAAACGCACCCTGCGGGGTGCGTGGTGGTACGCCCGCAGGAAGGGGGGTTAGCCGCGGGCATAATAGACTTCGTCGTCGCGCTCGGTTTGCAGGGTAAGCCCTGCCTGCCGGATGATGGTCTGCGCTAAGGCTTCGCCCTTTTCGAAGCCGAAGAGTTTTTGCGGCCGGCCTTCGTGAATTTCTACCTCGGTGACCGTGCGGAAGGTGAAATGCTGTCCGTTTTGGCCGTGCACGGCAATGCGTTTGCCCCAACGGTCGTCGAAAATGCGCACCGCGCTGACCTCCGGCCAGGCGAGGCGCACGCGGCGCAAACCATTGCGGAAGGTCAGCCCTTCCTGCTCGTCGAGGGTGAGGACGGTTTGGGCGTCCATCCAGTAAGCGAACGAACTGAGGATGGCCGCGCCCAAGAAAAACCCCAAGAAAATCCACACAAACCAGGGCACCACCCCCACCCGCCAGGCGAGCAGCGCCGCGGTGGTGGCCATGACCGCGGCCAGGCCCCACGCGTAGGCTTCCCCGCGCCGGGAGGGGCGCAATGGGCGGAATGTGCCCCACAAAGGGGCGTGGTTCGTTTCCGGCATGGGCTCATTATAGCACGAAACCCGGTGCGGCCAAGCCGCGATTTTTTGGGGAGCGCTAAAAGGTTGTTGGGAAATGCCCTGCTTTGCGCTCACCCCTCAAGCCGTTCCCTGAGCGAAGTCGAAGGGGTGCGGCTGAGGGGTGAGGGCGGAAATTTGTGCGTATCTGCTTCAACACGTCTTTCGTGCTCTCGCGTCATCGCGTCATCGGCGGCCTTGGCTAAAACTTGGCCTCATGATACACTTGGGTTGCGTGGGCCGCCAACGCTCTCGGGAGAGGGCGTTTTTTGGTGCCCCGTCAGCCCTGATTTTCGAGGAGAAGATGCGCACCGTATCGTGGGATGATCGACGAGGTGAACTGCTGCTGATCGACCAGCGGCTGCTGCCCAGCGAATTTCGCATTGCCCGTATCCGAACTTATCGAGAAACTGCCGACGCCATCCGCACCATGGTGGTGCGCGGCGCGCCGGCCATTGGCGCGGCCGCGGCCTTCGGCCTGGCGTTGGCCGGCTTCCAGTCGAAGGCCGACACCCTGCCCGCTTTGCTCCGCGACCTGCAGGAGGCCGCGGACGTGCTGGCTCGCTCGCGTCCCACCGCGGTCAACCTGACCTGGGCGTTGCAGCGCATGTTGCGCGTCGCAGCGGGCTACGTGGGCACCCCTGACAAACTGCGCCAACTGCTGCTGGCTGAAGCCCAGCGCATCGCCGACGAAGACGTGGCCATCAACAAGCGCATGGCCGAACACGGCGCGGCGCTCATCGACGACGGCGACACGGTCATCCACCACTGCAACACCGGCGCCCTGGCCACGGTGGATTGGGGTACCGCGCTGGGCGTGATCCGCATGGCGCACGAGCAGGGCAAGCGCATCCATGTGCTGGTGGACGAAACCCGCCCCCGCCTGCAAGGCGCGCGCCTCACCGCGTGGGAACTTTCCCAGTACGGCATCCCCTACGACATCATCAGCGACAACGCGGCGGGCTACTTCCTGCGCAGCGGGCAGGTGCAAAAGGTGTTCGTGGGCGCGGATCGCGTCGCCCGCAACGGCGATGTAGCCAACAAAATCGGCACTTACATGCTCGCCCTGGCCGCTTACGACAATGGCGTGCCCTTTTACCCCGTGGTGCCCACCTCCACCGTCGACCTTTCGCTGCAGCACGGCGCGCGAATTCCCATCGAGGAACGCGACCCCGAGGAAGTGCTGGCGTTGCAACTGCGGGGGCGGCCGGTGGCGCCGGAAGGCGCGAGCGCCCGTAACCCCGCGTTCGACGTCACCCCCGCGCGGCTGGTCACGGCCATCGTCACCGAAAAGGGCATCGTCTACCCGCCTTTTGATTTGCATTTGCCGCAAGTAATTCACCATCCCTGAGAGAAAAACCACAGATTACGCAGATTCTTTCTGCGTAATCTGCGGCTTGATTCGAGAGGTGTGCCATGCACGTCGTCATTACCGGCTCGGTCGCTTTCGACTATTTGATGACCTTCCCCGGCGAGTTTCGCCAGGCGCTGCTTGCCGACCAGTTGGATTCGCTGAGCGTGTCCTTTCTGGTCAATTCGCTGGTCAAGCGCCGCGGGGGCACCGCGCCCAACATTGCCTACTCCCTGGCCCTGTTAGGCGAGCGCCCGCGGGTGATGGCCGCGGTGGGGGAAGACTTCGCGGATTACCGCGCCGCGTTGGAAGCCGCGGGGGTGGACACGTCGGCGATGCGGGTGATCCCCAACGAGAGCACGGCTTCTTTTTTCGTCACCACCGACAAGCGCCTTTCGCAGATTGCCAGTTTCTACCCCGGCGCGATGGCCTATGCCGACCGTCTTTCGGTGGCCGACCTGGAGCCGCGCCCTGACCTGTTCCTCATCACCCCCAACGACCCCGCGGCCATGCGAAAATACGCCCGCGAGTGCCGCGAACTGGGCATTTCCTACTGGTATGACCCCAGCCAGCAAATCGCCCGCGTGAGCGGTGAAGAATTGCGGGAAGGCGTCGAGGGCGCGGCGGCCTTGCTGGTCAACGAATACGAATTTGCCCTACTGCAGAAGAAAACCGGCTTGAGCGCCGACGACCTGCTGGCTCGCATTCCCCTGGTGGTGGTGACCCGCGGCGCGAAAGGGGCGAGCATTTATGCGGAAGGCCGGGTTTACGAAATCCCCGTAGCGCCCCCAAAGGCCATCGTCGACCCTACCGGCGCAGGTGATGCCTTCCGCGGCGGCCTGCTCAAAGGCTACATGCACGGCCTGCCGTGGGATGTGGCCGGGCGCCTGGGCGCGCTGACCGCGACCTACTGCCTGGAGGCCTCGGGCACCCAGGGGCAGCACTACACCCCCGCGGCCTTCCGGGCGCGCTTCTGCGAAATTTTCGGGAAGGAAGTCCCCTGCGAGCAACTCGCCGCAGCCTTCGAGTGACGCAAAGTATCGCAAAGTCGCAAAGAAGCAACGCCAAGGCCGCCAAGAAAAAATCTGTGTCTTCTGTGGGTTTCTGTGCCTTCTGTGGTTTCCCTGCTTAATGCAGAGAGGTGCAGAGACGCAGAGAGATGACGTCAAGAGGCAAAGAAAACGTCAGCACGCCCCAATACCCCAAGCAACCCCGTAACCAAGTAACCACCCCACCAATTCCCCCTCTGGAGACAACCATGAACGAACACGATGTCAAAGACCTCAGCCTGGCCGAAGGCGGCCGCCTGCGCATCGAGTGGGCTGACCGCGACATGCCGGTGCTGCGCAGCATCCGCGAGCGCTTCGAGCGCGAAAAGCCGCTCAAGGGCATCCGCATTTCAGCCTGCCTGCACGTAACCACCGAAACCGCCAACCTGATGCGCACCCTGCAGGCCGGCGGCGCGGACGTGGTGCTGACCGCCTCCAATCCGCTTTCCACACAAGATGACGTCGCCGCGGCGTTAGTTTCCTTCTTCGAAATTCCGGTGTTCGCCATCAAGGGCGAAGACAACGCCACTTACTACAAGCACATCCACGCCGCCCTCGACCACGCGCCCCACATCACCATGGACGACGGCGCCGACCTGGTGAGCACCCTGCACAAAGACCGCCGCGACCTGCTGGAAAACGTCATCGGCGGCACCGAGGAAACCACCACCGGCGTGATTCGCCTGCGCGCCATGGCCGCCGACGGCGCGCTGGCCTACCCGGTCATTGCCGTCAACGACGCGATGACCAAGCACTTCTTCGACAACCGCTACGGCACCGGCCAGAGCACCTGGGACGGCATCATCCGCGCCACCAACATCCTGCTGGCCGGGCGCACCGTGGTGGTGGCCG
>JALUDX010000120.1 GCA_027053355.1 Anaerolineales bacterium
CAGGGGGGCAGTCAGGGCATAGGCTTCGGGCGGGTCGTCCAACGCCCAAAGGCTCTGCCCGGCGGGCAGGCTTTGCGGCCATTCCTGCAGCAACGCGGGGCGCGCGCCGAAGGCTTCCAGCGCGGTGTGCCAGTCGGCGTGGAAGGGGTCTTTCTGCGGCTGCACCCCTTCCCAAACCCAGCGCACGGCTTTCGCTTTGGGCAAAATCTTGCCCAGGTCGTTGGCAAATGAAGCACAGAGGGTGCAGATGCGCTTGCCGTCCTCCCAGCCGCGGGTGGCGCGGCGCTCCGAGCCGCACACACTGCAAACGTTATCGGGGTTGCCGCCGTATTCGGGCACGGCAAAAATTTCCGCATACATTTTCTCCAGCGACCACTCGGCGTAGCGGCGGGCTTTGCGCCGCTGGATGTCGGCGTGCATTTGCCCCCAAAATTCGGGGAACGCGCCCAAGCGGAAGCCGCGCAGCGGCACTTCCGCACGCCCGAGCACGAGGTAAAGGTCAATGTCGTGGTAGCGGGTGAGGATTTCGGCGATTTCCGCCTGCAGGGCATCTAAGCGAGGGGCAACGCTGATGGGCGCGAGGAGGTAGAAATTGCCGCCGCCGCTGTAAATCACGCTGGTGGTGGGCAAATCCAGTTTGCGGAGCACGAAGCGGAGCACGGCTTCGGTGAGCAGTTGCAGGTAAAAGGAGCGGCCGCGCAACATCTTGGCTGCGCCTTTGGCTGCGATGGTGTAGATGAACTGTTGCACCCCCGACACATCCCCGCCGATGAGGAGGGCAACGTGGGCGTCGTTGGCTTCTGCTGCGCCGCTGCGCCATGCCTCCCCCAGCGCCGCCAGCCGCTCCGGCGGCAAGTCGGCCAAGGCCACGGCCAGCGCGGCGGTCATACGGCTGTGGTCGTAAAGGCTGGTGTCCGCGTAGGTCTTCCAATACGCCGCGGGGATGGACCACGTGTAGCGCATCATCAGCGCCTGCATGGCTTCCACATAGGCGGGCAAGTCCATTTCTCCGGCTTCAACGCTCGCTTTGAGGCGCTCGGCGGCGGTGGTAAACGCCTCCCACATCTCCGCGTAGGTGCGCCACACGGCTTCCTCCGCCATTGGCTCTGATTGCGGAAAGATGCGTTCCTCCTCCAGCCGCAGTTCGCCCAGAGGCAGGAAGAAGCGGTTGTGCTTCCCTGCTTCGGGGTGGGGCTGCCCGTTCAGGGCAATTTGGGCAAAGATGGGGTGCAGTTGTTTGGGGTGCGCCTTGCGGTCGCCGTCATCGCGCGCGGTATCGCCGGAATCGCGCTCGCCCGCCGAAAGTTGGTCGGCCAGGCGGATGAGGCGCTGTTCGGCATTTTGAGGCGCGTGGTGGTAAGCCGCCAGCAGGCTCACTTTGAACTCGGCAGGGACGTGCTTTTCAATGAAGTGCCAGGTGTGCAGGGCGTGATGGTACCTGAATTCCCGCAGGGTTTCGTCATCCCACGAGCGGCTGAGGGACACGCCGGCGCGCTGCGCGAACTTGCCGATGTCGTGCAAGAGAGCGGCTAACGCTATGCGGTATTGGTTTGTACTCATAAAACCTCCTCACGTTGGGCATCGTATCAACCCCCAAAACGAGTTGCGCCCCTTTTCGTTTCATTATAGCATGCCATTTGCTGAAGCAAGTGTTACAATGAAGCCGCTAATACCCCCACAGGCAAAGACGCTCGCGCTAAATCTCTTCTTTTGAGGTGTAACATGCACCCCTTAGCCGGAATTTACGCCGCGGCAGTCACGCCGCTGGACGCCGAAAACAAGCCCCTCTTGGAGCACATTCCCCCGCTGCTGGAGTTTTTGGCGCGGCGCGGCTGTCACGGTGCGCTCATCTTGGGCACCACGGGCGAGGGGCCTTCGTTTTCGCCCGCAGAGCGCCTGGCCATCATGGAAGCCGCCACCCGCGTGCGGGAAACCGTGCCCAACTTTCGCCTGTTCGCGGGCACGGGCACGCCCAGCCTCGCCGAAACCGCCGACTTGACCCGAGCGGCTTTTGACCTCGGCTACGACGGCGCGGTGGTACTGCCGCCGTATTATTTCCGCACCGCGAGCGAGGAAGGGCTGTTCCGCTGGTTTGCCGCGCTGCTGGAAAGCGCCGTACCCGCGGACGGCGCGCTGTTCGGCTACCACATCCCGCAGGTGTCGGGGGTAGGCTTTTCGCTGGATTTACTCGCCCGCCTGCGCGATGCTTTCCCCAACTTCGTGGGCATCAAGGATTCCACCGGCGACCCCGCGCACGCGGAGGCGTTGGGGGCGCGCTTTGGCGATGACCTGCTGGTGCTGAACGGCAACGACCGGCTGCTTTCCCACGCGCTTGCCAACCACGCGGGCGGCGCGATCACCGCGATCGCCAACCTTGCCTCGCCGTTTGCCCGCCGCGTGTGGGATGCCCACCAGCGCGGGGAAGCCGACGCCGCCGCGCAAGCAACGCTCAACGCCGCCCGCGACGCGCTGGAAGCCTTCCCGCCATTTGCCCCAACCGTAAAGGCGCTCTTGCACCACCTGTACGACTTCCCCGAATGGGCTGTGCGCCCGCCGTTGCTGCCCCTCGCGGCCGACAAGTCCGCCGAGGCCGCGCGGGCTATGAAAACGGCGCTAAAAACCACAGAAAGCACAGATTGATACGGAAAGCACAGAAGGTAACGAAAGACGCGGAGGAAGCAAAGGCGCAGAGACCGCAAACGCAAAGACACAAAGAAGGCAAAGAGCGCAGATAGAATGCCCCAGTCCAACGAATCACGAATTTCTGTGTCTTCTGCGTGCTTCTGTGTCCTCTGTGGTTTTCGTTTTCATTCACCAATCACACAACCAACAAGAGGTATGCCATGACTTCCCACCCTTACGGCCTTTGGCCTTCACCGTTTTCGGCGAAGATGCTCGCCAATTTCTACCGCTTCAACGACGTGCAATGGGCGCCCAACGGCACCCTGCTCTGGGCAGAAGGGCGTGGGCCGCGCACCACCCTCGTTGCCCAGCGCGAAGGCGACGCGCCCCGCGAAATGTGCCGCACCATCAGCCTGCGGCCGGGTGTGGGCTACGGCGGCGGCGAGTTCCACGCGGGCCGCGATTTTGCCGTGTTCGTCGCCGAGGGGCGCTTGCACCGCCAACCCCTGCAAACCGGCCTGCCGCAGGCCATCACGCCCGCGTTCGGCGGCGCGGCCTCGCCCGCGATTTCACCCGATGGACAGTGGGTGGCTTTCGTCCACACCTACGAAGATACCGACGTGCTCGCCATCGCGCCCACCGACGGCGCGCAATGGCCGCAGCGCGCCGCGCAGGGCGCGGATTTCTACATGCAGCCCGCCTGGCACCCCGAAGGCCGCTTTTTAGCGTGGGTGGAATGGG
>JALUDX010000121.1 GCA_027053355.1 Anaerolineales bacterium
GGGGGCGGGGTGAGGGCCGGCAGGCAAAAGTTAGCACGCTGCTTAATTTGTTCGGGTAATCAGTACGCCTTCAAAGTTTTCTCTTTCGTGTCCGAAGAATGCTTCCGCACCGGCTGCATTTGTGGGTAATGGTGGTCTGATCATGCCCTTATCTTACCTCATCACTTACTCGCTACCACTACCAAATAAGGCAGCGGGCAACGATTCAGCCACAGGGCATAGACCACGGATAACGCGGATAGGCACGGATGCACGCGGATTTTGTAGAGGCCAAGTCTGCCACCAAAAATCCGCGGCCCAATTCGCAACTCGCCATTCGTCTCCGCGGCCCATCTTTCGCCTGCTTCCGTCTTACCACGCCTCCCCGCCGCGCAAGGGGCGCAAGCCCTCGCCTGAGGACTCGCCGATCGTGCCCCGCCGCCCTGCTCTTTCCCCAGCCTGAGGTATGCCCATGAACGGCCAAACATCCTTCCGCTGGTGGCGGGATCCCATGTTCCCCCGCTTTGCCCTCTACGGCTTTTTGAAAAACCTGCGCTTTTTCGAGCCGTTTTTGATTCTCTTTCTGCGCGACGCGGGCTTGACCTTCACCCTCATCGGCACCCTTTACGCCATCCGCGATACCGCCACCTATTTGCTGGAAGTCCCCACCGGGGTGTTTGCCGACGCGGTAGGCCGACGCAAGGCCATGCTCATGGCCTTTGGCGCTTATTTGGTCTCCTTCGTGGTGTTCTACTTGGGGCAAGGTTTTTGGTGGTTTGCCCTGGCCATGGTGTTCTTCGCCTTTGGCGAAGCCTTCCGTTCCGGCACGCACAAAGCCCTCATCTTAGAATATCTCAACCAACGGGGGCTGCGCCATCTGAAAGTGACCTACTACGGCCACACCCGCTCGGCTTCGCAGTTTGGCTCCGCGATCAACGCCCTTTTAGCCGCCGCGCTCACGTTCTACACCGGCAACTATCGCCTCATGTTCCTGGCCTCGGTGGTGCCCTATGTGCTGGATTTCCTCAACCTGGCCACCTACCCGCCAGAATTAGACGGGGAAGTCGCCCAATTCCGCTGGCAGGAGGTCAGTTCCCACTTTCGCGGCACATGGGCGGCCTTTCACTCCATGGCCACCAACCGCGACGCCTGGCGCGCCATTCTCAACAGCGCCTCGTTCATGGCCCTGTTCAAAGCCACCAAAGACTACCTGCAGCCCATTTTGAAACAATGGGCGCTGGCGCTGCCGATTTTCCTGGCTTACAACGGCGATCAGCGCAGCGCGGTGGTGGTGGGGGTGGTGTACTTCCTCATCTATTTGGGAACGAGTTATGTCTCCCGCCATGCCGATCGCTTTAGCCGCCGCTTCCGCAACCTGACTACGGCCATCAACGCGACCTTCCTCATCGGCGGCGCGCTCTTGGTGCTGGCCGGGCTGGCCACGTGGGCGACCTGGATTGCGGTCGCGGTAGCCGCCTTTTTGGGCTTTTACCTGCTGCACAATGTGCGCCGACCGATGAACGTGGCCTACATCAGCGACCAAATCGAAAGCAAAGTGATGGCCTCTGGCCTGTCGGTGGAATCGGTCATCCGCACGATTTTGGCTTCGGTCATGGCCATGCTTTTGGGGGTGTTGGCCGACCGCTTGGGGGTTGGGCCTGCTTTAGCCGTGCTGGCCGGGCTGGTAATGCTTTTGTTCCCCGTGGTGCGGGTGAGATAGCGAGCGCCACGGCACCCCTGGCACGCCTCTTGCACCATCCCTAAGCGAGTTATTGCTATTCTGCTACCCAAGGAGGCGTCGATGCCTGTTTCCCTTTCCCCTGACCAACTGCGCTTATGGATGGGCGCCTTTGTCTTTCTGCTCGGCGTGATTTCGTTCGTTTCGGGCTTGTTCGTGCTGCTGGCGCGGGCCATGAACCGCGACCTGCAACGCATGGCTGCCCACACCGCCCGCCTGGCCCAAAAAGGGCTGGTAGAAGAAGCCTCAGGCCTGGTGGGCAACACCTCAGCCCTGGTCGTGGCCATCACCCGCCTGGTGCAGACCGCCGCGGGCGTCGGCGTGTTCCTCATCGCCTTGGGGCTGGGGTTGATGTTCGTGGCTTACCGGTTCCTTCTGCTTCTGTAACGGATAAGGCAACCAAGTAACCAGCCTCAATCCCCTCCTGCCCAGAGGTCACGATGCCCTCTTCCTTTTTGACCGCTTTACGCGACCGATTACCTGCGGAAGCCTTTCCCTGGGTGGCGGCCGCGCTGCTCCACGACCCGTTGCTCTGGCAAGCCCTGCGCGGCCCCTTGGGCCAGCGGGCGTTAGAAACCTTAGACGCCACGCCGGCCTCGTGGCACCTGGCTGCGCTGGCGCGCTTAGCATTAGAAGAAGAAGCCCCTCCGGCCGACGACGCGCCGCCCGCCACCTTCGTCGCCGCAGCCCACGCCGCGCAACGGCTCAACCATCGCTACGCCGCCGCGGGGGATTGGCGCGCGTTGCAACCCTTAGCCGCTGCGCCCGAGGGCCTGCTCCCCTGGCGCACCACCTTAGCCTGCCTGTTGGGGTGGCAAGGCGACCCGCGGCCCCTGCTGCAAACCTTGGCCGCGCTGCCCCAAGGCCCCGAAACCGGCCTGCACGCCATCCTTTGCCAGCCCATCCCACCAGCCGCGCACACCCGGCTGCTGCTCGCCTTCCTGCAGGGGCTGCCGGTGGAAAAGCGCGCCCCTATCGTGCGCCTGCTGCACCAACAACGCCCCGACCTGGCCGTCGCCCTGGCGCCCCGCCTACCCGTAGCCGGCCCTCCGCCCTACACGGCCTGGCTGCGCGGCTGGCAACAGGCCCTGCGCCGCGGCACTGAAACAGACGAAGCCCTGGTCACTTGGCGTCAGGCGCGGCAGGAAGCCGCCCGTCTGCAACGCGCACTGGCCGCCGACCATGCCGCCTGGGCTGAGGCCCAAGGCCAAACGCCCCAAGCCCTGGCCGCGTGGGAAACCGCGGCGCCCGACGCTCAGCGCGCCCCATTAGAAACCGCCCGCCGCGCCCTCGCCCTGCACCGTCACGGCCAGGCCGACAAAGCCTGGGCCTTGCTGCCCGAACAACCCACCCACCCCGCCTTGCTCGCGGCCTACGCCGTCCTGGCCCAGGAAGACGCGCCCCAGCAGGCCATCCGCAGCGGCCAGGAGGCACTCACCGCGGCCGAAAGCCTGCCGCCCGACCTGCTCCGCGCCTTGGCCGAAACCTTAACCGGCTTGGGCCACCACGCGCTGGCGCTGGAAGCCGCACAGCGACTCCTCCACGCCCGCCCCGCCGACCCCACCGCAGCCGACCTCCTCGCCCGACTGGCCTTGCAGGCCAACCGCTTCCCCGACGCATTAGACGCCGCGCTGCTGGCCGCCCATCTGCACCCCACCCCCGAACGCCAGCGACGCCTTGCTGCAGCCCAAGAGGCCATGGGCTTGTTCGACCAGGCCGCAGCAACCCGCCGCGGCCTCGCCGCTCGTGCCCAAGCCAGCGTCGACGACCGGTTGGCCTGGGCACACGCCGCGCTACAAGCCGGGCACTTAGACGAAGCCGAACAAGCCCTGCGCCCGCTGCTCGCCCAAACCCCACCGCCGCCTGCCGCTCAGGCGCTGCACGCCCGCCTGCTCGCAGCCCAAGGGCAAACCGAACAAGCGCGGCAAGTATTGCAGCAAGCCCTCCACCACCACCCCGACGCCACAGCCTTGCACCTGGCCCTAACCGACCTGCTGGCACAAGAAGAAGGCCCTGACGCGGCCATTGCCTATTTGGAAGGCGCAACCCAGCGGCTGCCCGAAAGCCCCGCGCTGCTCGCCGAATTGGGCCTGCGCCTGCTGGCCACCCAGCGCCCCGCCCACGCCCGCCGCCCCCTGGAAACCGCCCATCGCCAGCAACCCGAAAATGTCCAAGTCGCTTGCGCCTTGGCCGAGACCTACCTGACCTTAGGCGAAACCCAACAAGCCCTTACCCTGTTGCGCCCCCTGGCCGCGCGCAAACCCACCGCCCGTTGCCACCGCCTGTTAGCGCAAGCCTTGCTCAATCAACGCCAGGCACCCGAAGCCGCAGCAGCCCTGCGCCCCCTCATCCTTGCGGGGGAAGAGGCTTCGCCTGACGACCGGCTGACTTACGCCCGTGCCCTGCTGCAGGCACGCCAAGACCTGCCCGCCGCGGAACAGGCCTTGAAGCAAGCCTTGGCCCAACTTTCGGATGAAACCTCACCCGCCCGGCAAGCCGACTTCCTCTTGACCTTGGCCGAGGTGCAATTAGCGCAAGGGCGGGCTGAAGAAGCCCTGCAAACCTACCGCCAGGCCATGAAAACCCTCCCCGCCGACGCCCATCAACGGCAACAACGCTTGCTACGCGGCTTGGCTGAAACCGCCCTCCAGGCGCAACGCGCCGAAACCGCGTTGGCCGCGCTGGAAGAAGCCCTCACCCACGACCCCGCTGACCCCGCCTTACACCGCTTGCAGGCCGAAGCCTATGCCCGCCTGGGCTTCGAAGAGCAGGCCCTGGCCGCTGCCCAACGGGCTCTCCGCCTCGCCGAGCGCGCCCCCCAGACCGTGCTCTGGTACGCCCGCCTGATGACCCAGTTGAACGAAGAGCAACGGGCCAAAGCGGTGCTACAAGAAGCCATCGCCCAGCATCCCGCCAACCCTGCACTGGCCCTGGCCTTAGCCGAGGTCTACCAACGCGGCGAACAACGGGCTGAAGCCTTACGCGTGTTGCAACGTTGGCTACACGCGCAAGGGCTAAAAGCCGAAACCTGTGCTCGCATGGGCACGCTGTTGTTGGAACTGGATTACCCTGCGGAGGCTGCCATCTGCTTACGTCGCGCGGTGCAAGCCCCCCACGCGCCCACGGTGTGGTATCTAACCTTAGCCCAGGCGTTAAGCGCGCAGCAGGCCTACGCCGAAGCCGCCGAAGTAGTACAACAGGCCCTGGCCCGCCCCCTTCCCCAGCCCCCTGCCGCTGAAGAAACCGACGCTCGCGTCGCCTTGCATTTGCTGCTGGTACACAACGCGATGGCTCGCGACGACCGGCAAGCCGCGGCCGACATTTTAGAAGACGCGCTGCACGCCTACCCCCATCATCCCGAAGTGTTGCGCGAAGCCATCACCCTCTGGCGGGCTTTAGGGCGCCTGGAGCGGGCATTGGACGCTGCAGAAGAATACCTCAAACACCAGCCTTATGACCTCAAAATGCGCGGCTGGGCCGCGCAAATCGCCCGCAGCCTGCTCCAAAGTGAGCGCGCCCGCGCGGTACTCCAACCCAGCCACCTCATCGCCGACGAATACATCGTTGCTCAACCGCGTGGCGCAGCCGAGATGATGGCCGCAGCCGCGGAAGTGATGTTCGACCTCGGCCACGAGGAGGCCGCGGCAGAAGCCGTGCAAACGGGCTTGCAGCACCACCCCGGCTCCAGCCATCTGCTGGCCCTGCAAGCCCGTTTGCTTGCCCGGCAGGGCGCGTTCCTCCAGGCCCGCCAACACCTGGACAGAGCAGTGGAACAACAAGAGCCCACGCCCGCTGGCAAACCGCCCACACCCGAAACCATAGCCACCTGGGCCGCCATCGCCAAGGCCGCTGCCGACCTAGGCCTGTGGGAAACTGCCTACGCGTTTACCGAGCGGATACGGCAACGCTGCCCTTACAACCCCGGTGCGGCGTTGCTGCAGGCCCTCCTGGCCGTACGCACGGCCGAGGCCGCCTGGCGCTGCCATCAAGTCGAAGCCCACCAACAGGCTCCCCGACCCGAGCGCGTCCAAAAAGCCGAAAAATTGTGGGCTCACGCCCTCCGCTCCGCCGCGAACGCGCTTCAAATACCCTGGGGCGACGAAGGGCCATTGGAACAGCCCTGCCTGCAAAAATGGTACGCCCGCGGCGAAGCGGCCTTTCACGACCGCGTGCTGCCGCTGCTGACCAACCCAGAAGCCACCCCCGCCGACCAGGCCGCCGCCTGGGCCGCCGCGCAGCGAGGGAACGCCAAGGCCGACGCACTGCCCATGCCCGCCCACCCCTTGCCCCACTTGCACCGCGCCCTCTACTTAGAAGCCCAGGACCAAACCGACGAGACCGCAGGCCAAAACGCACTGAGCAGCGCCGAGGCCGCCCGGCACGGCTGGCCCCACTGGCCTGCCGCCCACGCCCTCGCTGCCCGCCTGGCTTACCGCCTGGGCGATCTGGATCTGGCCACAGAAGCCATCGACGTGGCTTTGGCCTTGCGCCCCGACGAAGCACGCTGGCACATCCTGGCCGCACGCATCGCCCTGGCCCGCCGCGATTTTCCAGCCCAAGAGGCTCATCTACAACAAGCCGTGCAACTGCAGCCGGATAACCTCCCCTTCCGCCTCATGTTGGCCGAAGCCTATCTGAACCAAAACCACTTGGACCAAGCCCGCCAACTGTTAGAAGACGCACTGGAACAAACCCCTCGTGAGGCCCAAGTGCACTACCTGCTGGCCCGCGTCTGGCACGGGCTTGGCCGCCTGGCCTCAGCCCAGCGCCACGTGGCCGAAGCCCTGCGCCTCGACCCAGAACACGAACCCGCAGCCCTGCTGCGCATGGCCTTAGCCGCGGAGCAAGGCCAACACAAGCAAGCCCTGGCCTGGGCGCAAGCGTGGCTGGAAAACCACCCCGGCCACCCTGAAGCCGTGCGCCACGCAGCCCACGCCTTGTTGGCGCTCAAGCGCACCGACGAAGCCCTGGCCCTGGTCGCGGCCCTGCCACACGACCACCTCGCGGCCCAAATGCTGCGGGCCGAAATTACGACCGCCGCCGGCCGCGGGGACGAAGCGGTGGAAATCTGGCAGCGTCTGCTCGAAGCCAACCCCGAAAACCCCTACCTATGGCTGGGGTTGGCTGAAACTTTAGCCGCCAAACGACAAGTGACCGAGGCCGCGCGGGCCGCGCATCAGGCGCTGCGCCTGGCCGACGACCTGCCTGCCAAGACACGCGCCCGCCTGCACCGCCTGTTGGGGCATTTGGCCCAAGAAGCCGGGCATTTGGATCAGGCTTTGCACCACTTTAGCGAGGCCGTGCAGGCCGCCCCTCGCGAAGTCGAAGCCTGGCTCGGGCTGGGACAGATCTACGTGGCACGGGAGCAATTCACCGAAGCCCAACAAGCCTTCAGCGAAGCCCAACGCCTCGCGCCTCACCAAAGCCGCCCCTATTACCTGGCCGGCCTGGCTTTCAAAGCCAGCCAAGATTTCGAGCAGGCCGTGCAAATGTTCCGCAAGGCGCTCAATTTAGAACCAGACAACCAACAAATTCGCCGTCAACTCAACGCCACCCTCGCGGCTCATTTCTTCGCCTGAGCCACCACTCCCAAAATGCCTATGCCCACCCAACTCCCCCGCTCTCAATGGATTCGACGCCTGCGCACCGGCCTTCGCACGGGCGCGTGGGATTTCGTCCGCCAGGCCGCCGCCATGTACCTGACGGCCATCCCCAATGACCTGGAAGTGCGCCTGCTGCAAGGCGAGGCCTGGCTGCATTTAGGCCATCCGGAGCAGGCGTACGCCACGGCCACCGCGGTGGCTTTGGCCGACCCCGAAGATGTGGAAGCCCATCGCCTGCGCTGGCGCGCGCTGCCCCCCGAAGCCGACGCAGACCAGCGCGGCGCGCTCCTCGCGGTGCTGGCCGCGTTGGGCCGCTTGCCGCAGGGCACGTTGGCCCCGGCCTGGGGCGTCTCCCTGCGCAAGGCCTACCAGGCCCTCACGCGCGGAGACCTGGAAACCGCGCAGGAAACCCTCTTCCCCCTTTTGCCCAGCCAACAAGACGTGCCGCTGCTGGCCGTGGCCCATCTGCGGCTGGTGTGGGCGCAGGGTGATTGGGTAGCCACCCTACACCTGGCGCGATCGTATTACCGCCGTTGGCCCCAGGTATTGCCCATCCGCTTGCTGCTGGCGCACCATCTGGCCGAAAGCGGCCAGGAGGCCGAAAGCGTAGCGCTGCTGCACCAGGCCGCCATCGACGACCCCGCGGGGCAGGTGGTGCGCCGCTTGTTCGGCGAAACGCACCCCTACCGCGCACTGTGGCCCGATAAGTTGGAAGCGCCCTTCGACATGCCGTTGCCCGCGTCGGTGGCTGCCGCCTTGGGGCAGAACCAGTTGCCTGAGGCCCCACGCACCACGACGAAGACCCCTCGCGCCAGCCGGGCGACCCAGGCCAAAGCCGCGGCCCAGGCCCCACGCCACCCGGCAGGCCCCTCTTCCTCCCCCAGCACCCAACCCACCGCCGCGGAAAAAGACCTGGCGCGCGCCGCCCGGCGGGCCAAACAGCCCCAACTCGCGCAACTCGACGGGCGCTTCCCGGTGTACGTGGTGTGGACCACCCGCCGCGGGTTGGAAAGCCGCTACGGGCAGCAGACCGCGCGCATCCTCCTCCAAGCCATGCACACTTTGGCCGACGCAGTGCGCCTGGCCCCCACGTGGGACGCGCTGGTGTTGGTGGCCGACGACCCCACCTCAGCCCTGGCTCACGGCGTCAAGCCCGCAGCCCCCTCCGACCCTTGGGCGCTGAAAAAGCAACTCGCCGCGTTGGATCAACACCTGCGTGGCAAAGGCAGCATGATCGGCGCACTGCTCATCGTGGGCGGGCCTGAGGTGGTGCCTTTCCACCGTCTGCCCAACCCCATCGCCGACGCGGACGATTTTGTGCTTTCCGACAACCCTTACGGCGCGCTGGACGAAAACTACCTTGCCCCCACCTGGCCGGTAGGGCGCTTGCCGGGCAGCGCCGATGGCGACGCGGGTCTGCTGCTGACCAGCCTGCGCCGGCTGGCCAAAACCCATCGGCAGCAAAATCAACCGCGCCGCTGGTACCGCCGTTGGTGGCTGGGGCTGCGCGGGCTTCTCAGCCGCCGCCGCGGGCGCACCGCGTGGGGCTATTCGGCCGCGGTGTGGGCCCCGGCCGCACAGACCGTGTTCCAGACCATCGGCTCAGCCCGCAAACTGTGGACTTCGCCACCCCTGACCGCGCAGGGGTTGGGCGCGCTGCCCCGCGCGGATTTGGGCTATTTCAACTTGCACGGCCTGGCCGACACAGCCCCCTGGTATGGTCAGCGGGATCCCCTCACCGAGCCCGACACCGGCGCGGACTACCCCGTCGCTTTGCGACCCGAAGACCTGACCGAGGGGCGGGCGCCGCGGGTGATCTTCACCGAAGCGTGCTACGGTGCGCACATTCAGGGCAAGACGCCCCAAAATGCCATGGCGCTGGGCTTTTTGTACCATGGCACGTTGGCCTTCGTCGGCTCCACGGTCACTGCCTACGGCGCGGTAGATACCCCTTTGGCCGGGGCTGACCTGTTGGGACGCCTGTTCTGGCAACGGCTGAAAGCGGGGCTGCCCGCGGGCGAAGCCCTACGCCAGGCAAAATATCTCTACGCCCACCAAATTCACCGCCGCCAAGGCTTTTTGGACGGCGAGGATCAGAAAACGTTGATCAGTTTTGTGCTCTACGGCGACCCGCTGCTGCGGCCTTTTGCAACCTATTGGCACGACAAAGGCGTGCAACGCCCGCGGCAAGGGGTGGCGGTGCGCACCGCGGAGGAAATGGCGTTACCTGAAAACGCCACCCTGCCCCCCCGGCTGAGCCAGCGGGTGCAAAAGATGGTCAAAACCTACCTGCCCGGCGGCAACGGCACGCAAATTCACTTAGCCGAAGCCCGGCTGAGCACCACGGCCAAAGGCCAGGGCGAGGGCGAAAAACGCCTGGCGCGCAAAGTGGTCATGGTAAGCAAAGAAATCGCCGCCGGCGGCATCAAGCATCGCCACGTGCTGCGCGTCACTCTGGACGCCAAGGGCAAGGTGGTGAAAGTCACCATCTCGCGTTGAGGAACAGCAAAGGCTCCCCCCGCGGCGTTTGAGAGCGGCGCGGGGAAACACAGAAAGCACAGAAATGCCACCGAAAACACAGAAGGCGGCAGGGTGGGTAGGGGCGAGGCGTGCCTCACCCCCTTGGAAAGCGACGCAGGAGCGCCAATGCCCCCATGAACCACGGTTTTTGGGGAATGGCGCAGGAAAACCACAGAAGGCACAGAAGCGCCACAGAAAACACAGAAGGTTGCACGGTGGGTAGGGTAGGGGCGAGGCGTGCCTCGCCCCCTTGGAAAGCGGCGCTGAAGCGCCAATGCCCCCATGAACCACGGTTTTTGGGGAATGGCGCAGGAAAACCACAGAAGGCACAGAAGCGCCACAGAAAACACAGAAGGTTGCACGGTGGGTAGGGGCGAGGCGTGCCTCGCCCCCTTGGAAAGCGACGCAGGAGCGCCAATGCCCCATGAACCACGGTTTTTGGGGAATGGCGCAGGAAAACCACAGAAGGCACAGAAGCGCCACAGAAAACACAGAAGGGTGCACGGTGGGTAGGGTAGGGGCGAGGCGCGCCTCGCCCCCTTGGAAAGCGGCGCTGAAGCGCCAATGCCCCCATGAACCACGGTTTTTGGGAAATGGCGCAGGAAAACCACAGAAGGCACAGAAGCGCCACAGAAAACACAGAAAGCGGCACGGTGGGTAGGGGCGAGGCGTGCCTCGCCCCCTTGGAAAGCGGCGCTGAAGCGCCAATGCCCCATGAACCACGGTTTTGGGGGAATGGCGCAGGAAAACCACAGAAGGCTGCACGGTGGGTAGGGGCGAGGCGTGCCTCGCCCCCTTGGAAAGCGACGCAGGAGCGTCAATGCCCCCATGAACCACGGTTTTTGGGGAATGGCGCAGGAAAACCACAGAAGGCACAGAAGCGCCACAGAAAACACAGAAGGTTGCACGGTGGGTAGGGGCGAGGCGTGCCTCGCCCCCTTGGAAAGCGGCGCTGAAGCACCAATGCCCCCATGAACCACGATTTTTGGGGAATGGCGCAGGAAAACCACAGAAGGCACAAAAGCGCCACAGAAAACACAGAAGGTTGCACGGTGGGTAGGGGCGAGGCGTGCCTCGCCCCCACAGCCGTGCGCCCCTACGAAAACGCCGCGCTTACACCCACGATTGTAGAGGCGCAGCGGCGCTGTGCCCCTACGCCTCCCGCGGCGTTTGGGCGTAGAGCAGGGATATTCCACGACCAACCGAGCAACCCAATGAGATACCCTCGCCCCGAAAAAGCCCGCTGCTCGCAAGCGTTTCATGGTATGATGTTTTTAGAGCGCCCGGCCTCCGGCGGAGGCACAGGAAGACGCGGCGCGTTTTGGACGGCTGGGGCAGTTCCCCTCAGGCAAGGAGCAGAGAAGCGTGGCAGCGGCGACGGCATCTTTTCCTTTCCTCGAAGTGCGGTTTTTTGGGGGCTTGGCGCTAACCTATCACCCGGCGGAAGAAGCCCCGCCCCAACCGCTCCCCCTGCCGCCGACGGCAAAATCCCAATCCCTCTTGGCTTACCTCATCCTGCACACGCAGCCGCCGCCCACGCGCGAGCGGCTGGCCGCGCTTTTCTGGC
>JALUDX010000122.1 GCA_027053355.1 Anaerolineales bacterium
TGGTGACCAGGCCCGAAAGTTGGGCCAGGTTGAAGCGCTGGTCAATGACCGCGAAGTAGGTGTTGGGGTGAAGGTAGTCGGTGAGCACCAGCCCTTGTTGCGCCCAGCGTTGCCGCATCTGGTAGGTAGGCAGTTGGCGGAACTGGATCAGGCGGAAATACTTGCCGCCGAACATTTCCTCAGCGTTGGGGTTGACGCGGTCGGGCGGCACCTGCTCCAAGGCCACGTCGCCGGTGCTGAGGTGGATGGGGTTGTCCGTGGCAGTGGGCGCGGCTGCCACGTCGGGGTGGCTACTGGCCTGCGCCGCGGTGGTCGTGGCCGGAGCCGTGGGCGCGTCGGAAGGCTCTAAGCAAACATCCGCTTTTGGAAGCGGGTGGTTGGGAGCCGCCGCGCGTTCGCCGTAACATACAACGCGCAAGGGTGCGCGCGCGGGCGAACTGCCGCGCCCCGACGCGTCGGCCTGAGCCAACGCAGGCCGCGCGCCGTTCCCCACCAACAGCAAGAAAGCAAAAAGCGCGGCTGTCAACCAGCCGCGCACGATGCCTTTGGTGGGTTTTGTGATGGGGGGGAAAGGAAAAAGTTTGTCCTGCATGTTCGTCTCCCTCTGGGCCAACTTGGAGAATCAGTGCCATGCCCAAACTTTGTCGAGAACTTTCGTCGTATCCGTTCAGCCGCAGGAAGGGAAAAACCGCCGATTGCACAGAAAAAGCCACCGAAGACGCCAAGAAAGCACCCCCGGCGGGAAACGGGGCGCGTTCCCCCCTCTCCGCACAAAATCCGCACGCATCCGCGGCCACGCTTTTCAGGGCTGAACCGTTTCTTTCGTCGGTGCCTACCGCAAGTATAACTAAAATCAGGTATTATTGCAAGAAACAGACAAGCCGCTTAACGCCTCGATGAGCGGTTTCAGCACCGGCTGATAGGGCCGGGAGACGCGGCCGACCTGTCGTGGAGAACGGACTGGTCGATGCTTCCCAACACCACCGGACGGCGTTACAATAGAGCCATGTTCACACCATCGCCTTTGGGCAATGAGCGTACACCCTTTTGGGAAAAAATCGCCCGCTGGCCGGGTTGGCGGCACCCGCGTTGGGCCGCGGGGGCTACCGCGGCCGCGAGCGCGCTGGCCGCGGCTATCGTCTGGTGGATGACCGCGCACTGGGGGCCGGGCGCGGACTCGGATGGGCTGGCGTACCTCATCTTAGCCCGTCAAATCGCCGCTGGCCACGGCTATGGCTACCCTCTGCCGGGCGGCGGTATTTATTTTATGACCCATTTTCCGTCGGGCTATCCGCTCACCCTCGCAGGAGTGCACTTCCTCATCCGCGGCACCATGGCGCAGGCCGCGCTGGTAGTCGGCGCCGCGAGTTATGTCTTGTTGATTGTCCTGGCCGGGGCAACGCTTTACCCCGCGGCGCGCCACGCCTGGCCTGTGGCCGGGCTGGTGTTTTGGCTCGCGGTGAGTTACGGTCTGCTACGAATTTTCGGCTGGGCGCGGTCGGAGACCGAGTTTTTAGGGCTGGTCTGGCTCCTGGGATGGGTGGTCAGCCGCTGGGAAGCGCGGCCTTCGGCGGCCAGCGCGCTGGCCGCGGGGCTGCTGTCCGGGTGGGTGGTGTTCGTCCGCTGGATTGGCATAGCGGTGTGGGGATGGCTTGTGCTCTGGCTGGCTTACCACGCGTGGCGTGTGGGGCACCGCACCCCTTGGCGAGACACGCTGCTGGCCGGGGTAGGGGGGGGCATCCCGGTGGGGCTGCTGCTGGTGGTCAACCATGTGCGCGGCACCGCGGCCACCAACCGCCGCTTGCTCTGGCACCCGCCCGGTTGGGCGAAATGGCAAGAGGCCCTGCGCACGGTGGGGGAGTGGGCATTTGGCCCCTGGCATCCTCAGCCCGCCACAGCAGCCCTTTTGGGCGCGTTGGTAGTGGCCGCCGTTACTGCCGCGGTGGTCGCTGCCTGGCGGCAGGCGACGCGCGATACAAGTGCGGAAGCCGAGGCTTTCCGCCGCTTGGCCGCGCGTTGGGGCAGTTTCATGGCCGTGTATTTCGTCGCCTTGGTGCTGGCGATTTCGTGGGTCGACGCGGCCACGCCGCTGGACTGGCGGCTGTTGGTGCCTTTGCTGCCCGCGGGCGCGGTGGTGGCTGCCGCCGCGGTGTGGCGCTTGCTGGCGCCTCGTCCCCGGTGGGCCTTGGCCGCCGCGCTGCTGTGGGCCGGGTTTTTGGTGTTCAACCTGCAAACCGACTACCGCGACCTGTTCGACATGCGCTGGGGCGGTGTGGCCCTGCGCTCATACCGCTGGCAGCAAGCCGCGCTGTGGCCTGCGCTGCGGGCTCTGCCGCAGGATGTGCAAATTTTCACAAATGACTTAGAGGCCACGATTTACTACACCGGCCGACCAGCGCGGCGGCTGGAAATGCCTGTCAGCCGGGGAGGGCGGCTTTATCGGTACGACCCGTCGTTGGCGCGGCTCACGCCTTTACCGTACCCAACCATGAAAGCCTGGGGGCAAGCGGTGGCGCGTTCGCTACGCGGCCAATGCGGGGTGTTCGTGTACATTACTTTGAAAGAAGATACGCCACAACCGGCAGCGTTGACCCAGGCCTTCGAGGTTTTGGCGCGCTATCCCAGCGGCTTGCTTTTGATTCCACCGGGCAGCGAGCAATGCCTGCGCGCGCCGTAACGCTGGAAGGCGTCTGCCCGGTTGGCTTACCTGTAACCGTTCAGCCTTGACGCAGAAACACATCCACAGATTTCACAGACGAGCACAGATGGGGTGAAAAGCACCCCGCCGTATCGCTGGCTGTTGTTTGCGATAATAAACCTTATCAAAAGCATCACAGAAGGTCAAGGCGTGAGCCGGGATGCGGGAAGAGGTAAGGTGCTAAAGGACTGGGTGGCTGGTTGCTTGGTTACTCGGGTGCTTCTCCTGATGCCCTCGGTGCCTTAAAATCCGCGTCTATCCGCCATCAGCGGAATCTGCGCAATCTGCGGTTTTTGCGGCTGACACGGATAACCACCCCAACGCTTGCCCGACAATTGCCCTACGGTTGCCCTACGACAACCCCGCGCTCGGCGTGACTCCATGGTAACATGCCCGCAAAAGCCGTTTCTCCCCACAGAATGAGGAGGTTACCATGTGGCGTCGAAGAGACCTTCTCCTGCCTTTGATTGTGAGCGCGGCGTTGTTGCTGGCGGCTTGCCGGCCCGCGGCGCAGGAGGCCCCTTCCTCACCGCCGCCGCCCACCGCCACGGCCACACCGCACCCTTCCCCCACCCCACGGCCTTCGCCCACGGCGACCG
>JALUDX010000123.1 GCA_027053355.1 Anaerolineales bacterium
GGTGCGGGCGACCGCCGCGACCAGAATGCCCAACGCGGTGGCCGCGAACCCGTAGGCCAGCAGCATGACGACCAGCGCCGCGGGCGATTGCCCCCAGTTCACCCCCAAGGCCGCGCCAAAGAGCACCATGATGCTCATCTGCACCAACGCGCTCAGGTAAATGCCCAGCAGTTTGCCGCCGATGAGGGTGGTCTTGCTCAACGGCATGACCAGCAGACGGCGCAGGGTGCCGCGTTCCCGTTCCGCCAGCAGGGTGCTGCCGCCGCCGAAGGTGACGAACAGCACGAACATCACCAACATCCCGGGCGACGATTGCGCCGTGCCGATGGGAATTTCCGCCTCGCGCAGGCGGGTGACCGCGGCCGCGTCCACTTCCAGCGCCGCGCCCTTTTGCCAGAGCGCGGCGGCTTGGGCGAAGGCCTGTTCAGGAGGGATTGGTGAGATGCCGAGGCGGGCGGCCACGCGCCGCGCCAGCGCGGCGGTGTTGGCCATGCCTTCCACCATGGCGAGGGCAGTGCCGACGATGGTTTCCACGGCTTGGGCGTCGGTCGGGCGCTGTGCGGCGCGGTAAAAGCGCAGGTCGGCAGGCTGGCCATTCAGCAGCGCCGCGCCGAACCCTGTGGGAACGACCAGCCCCGCGGGCGCTTTACCCTTTTCCACCCGCGCGGCAACAGCCCCGGCGGGGACGGCAACCACGTGCAGCGAGGGATTGGCTTCCAGTTGGCGGCGCAGCGCGGCGCTTTGGGGCGAGCGGTCTTCGTCGGCAAGCAGCAGCGTCCAGCGCGGCGGCTCGTCCGATGACTTCAGGCCTTCCATGGCAATGCCCAGCACCGCGGTGAAAATCATTGGCATCAGCACGGAAAAAATCAGCACGCTGCGCGAGGAGAAGGTCTGTTTGAGGTAGGTGAAGGCGAGGGTGAGGAGTTTCATGGAGTTAGGGGATGCGGGACGCGGATGGCGGGATGCGGTTTTTTTTCAGCGGGTGAAGCGGCGGCGGAAGCCCAAGAGCGCGAGGGCGAAGAAGGCCGCGCCCATAGCAAGCAGGATGGCAGCATTGGGCAGGACTGCACGCGGCGGTGCGCCTTTCAGCGCCAAGGCGGTGAAGCCGTCCAACGCCCAGCGGTTGAGGGTGGCCTTGCTGAGGGCATCCAGCCATGGCGGGATGTTCCGCAGCATGATGAAGTTGCCGCCCAAGATGCCGAAGACCAGCGCCACGAAAGTGCCGAGGATGCCTGCTTGGTTGTCGTCGCGGGCGAAGGCAGCCAGAAACGCGCCCAGCCCGGCCGCGCCGGCGACGGTGGCGAAACTGAGCAGCGCTACGCCCCACGGGTCGCCCCAGTGCACGCCGAAGAGCAACGCCGAAACCAGCACCAGCACGGCCATTTGCAGCAGGCCGGTGAGCAGCGTGCCGCCGATTTTCCCGGCAAGGATTTCCGCGGGGCGGGCGGGCGTGGTCAGCAGGCGGGGCAGTGTGCCCTGCTTTTCCTCTTCCAGAATGGAACGCATCCCGCCGAAGACGGCGAACATGAGGAAGAAGATGGCCATGGACGGCATGAAATAGCCCAGCACATCAAAGGACTTCCCGCCGCCGAGGGTCTGGCGCTGCAGGCGGATGCGGGGCGTGGCTTGCTGTTCGGCGGCGAATTCGGCTTCGGCCTCGGCGATGGCCTGGGGCAGGCGGGCGACGGCATCTTGCAGGGAAGGGTCGGCCTGCGCGGCGGCGGTGATTTGTTCCGCCGCCAAACGCGCGCCCAAGGCTGCGCTCTGGAAGCCCAGCGCGAGGCGTTCCGTCACGCTGCGGATGATGGCGGGGAGCACCTGCAGGGTGGGGTCGGTGTACACAATGATGCGGGCGCGCGGGGCATGGGGGTCTTTCAGCGCGGCGGAGAAGTTCGGCGGGAGGATGAGCGCGCCCGCGGCGTCGCCCCGTTCCACCGCAGCGCGGGCGGCTGTCGCGTCGGCGTAGGGCGTGACAGCGAAAAGGGGCTGTTGGCCTTCGGCAGTGTCCACTTTCAGGCGGGTGAGCACTTCCACGAAGGTGTGCCCCAGGTCGCCCGTATCGGCGTTCACCACCGCGAGGGGGATGGCGTGGACGGGCGACGCGCCATCCTTCGGCCCGCCGAAGGCGGCGCCCATGATGAGGCCAATGGCTAACGGCGCGGCCAGCATGTAAAGCAGGGCGCGGAAGTCGCGGAAGCGGGTGAGGGTGTCTTTGAGGGTGATGGTGAGGGGTTTCATGGGAGGGGAGGGATTGGGGGAGGCGGGATTTGGGGTGCGGGATTCGGGAGGAGGGATTCGGGATGCGGGTGCTGCTGTGCGGTTTCCGGTTTCTGTAGTTTTGCTCAATCTGTGCAAATCTGTGCCAATCTGTGGATTTATTCCCGCAGGGCGCGGCCGGTGAGGTGCAGGAAGACGGCTTCCAGGTTGGGTTCCTGCAGTTCTATGCGCCGCACGCTCAGCCCCAGCCCCTGCAGGCGCAGCAGCAGGCCGGGCAGGCGGCCGTTGGCGTCGTCCACTTCAAAGGTGAGGGTGTCGCCCTCGGCGTGGACGCGCTGCACGCCTTCCATGCGCGCCAAATCGTCGGCGGGCGCAAAATCGGCGGGCAGGGCTTCCAAAGTGAGCACGACGCGCTCGCCGACGCCGGTTTGGGCGATGAGTTCGTCCAAAGTGCCCTCGGCGATGATCTGGCCGTGATCCATGATGCCGATGCGGTGGCTGAGTTCCTGCGCTTCTTCCATGTAGTGGGTGGTGTAGAGCACGGTCAGGCCGCTGCGGTTGAGTTCCTTGACGGTATCCAGAATGCGGCGGCGGCTTTGCGGGTCAATGCCCACGGTGGGTTCGTCCAGAAAGAGGATGCGGGGGCGGTGCAGCAAGCCCACCACGAAGTTCAGGCGGCGCTTCATACCGCCGGAAAAGGTGGCGACCTTGTCGTCGGCGCGGTCTCGCAGTTCGGCGAGGGCAAGGGCTTCCTCCACCCGCGCTTTGAGGGTTGCGCCGCGCAGCCCCACCATCCGCCCCCAAAAACGCAGGTTTTCGCGGGCGCTCAGGTCGTCGTACAGGGCGATTTCCTGCGGCACCACGCCGATGATTTCCTTGACCCGTTGGGGCTGGTGGGTGACGGAGAAGCCGGCGATGGTGGCGTCGCCCTCGTCGGGGCGCAGCAGGGTGGTCAACAGGCCGATGGTGGTGGTCTTACCCGCGCCGTTGGGGCCGAGCAGGCTGTAGATTTCGCCCGCCGCGATGTGGAAAGTAACGCCCCGCACCGCGTGCACGTGGCCAAAGCGCTTGTGCAG
>JALUDX010000124.1 GCA_027053355.1 Anaerolineales bacterium
AGCGTTCGCGGCGGGCGGGGTTGGGTTCGGCTACCGCGACGAAGCGCAGTTCGTCGGGGTGTTCCAGCGCGTAGGGGCCGTAGGCAAAGTAGCCTCGGCTCCCCGCGCCGACCATGACAGCAGTGATAGGCGATTTCGGCATAAGGTGCTCCTTGGGTGGGGAAACAGGGGGAGGAATGGCGAGTTGCGAATTGCGGAATCTGCGGTTTTTCCTTGCCGATGGTGCTGGGTCAAGCCAGGGGGAGGATTTCGCCCGCGGCGTGGGACGGGCGGCACACGGTGAGCGGCGGCCGACGGCCGAAGCGCGCCTGAAAGGTTTGGGTGAGGTGGCGCTGCAGGCGGGGCATGGCGTCGGTGTGCGCCAAAATCACCACGCTGCCGCCCCAACCCGCGCCGGTGAGGCGGGCGCCGCGCACGCCCGGCACTGCGAGCGCGCTTTCCACCAGTGCATCCAATTCGGGGAGGCTGATTTCGTAGTCGTCCCGCGCGCTGCGGTGGGCTTCGGTCATCAGCGCGCCCAAGCGGGCAGCGTCGCCCGCGCGCATGGCCTCCACAGCCGCCAGCACCCGGCGGTTTTCGGTGTAAACATGGCGGGCGCGGGCGCGCACTTTCAAAACCGTGTCGGCCGTCACCCCGGGCGGCGCTTCAAAGTCCAGCCCCCGCTCGGCCAAAGCCCGCGGGGTGGTCTGTTCGGGGAGCAGGGCGGCCAAGCGAGGCCAGGGTTGTTCCTGCACGTCGCGCAGGTGGGTGATGTGGGGGAAATGGGGGCGCAGCAGGGCTACCGCAGCCCGGCAGGCCGCGACGCGGCGGTTGAACTCGCCGCCCACGTTGCGGTGGCGCACGCCGCTATCGGCCAGCAGGATTTCGTGCTGTGCGGGCAGCGGTGCGTAGGCGAAATGGTAGTCGCCGTTGGGGTCGGGGCGGGTGTCCAAGAAAAGGGCGTGCCCGCGGCGGGCCAGCAGCGCGTTGAACTGGTCCATGATGCCGCCCCGAGTGCCGGTGTACCATTCGGCCTCGTGGCACAAGTGGGCCAGCCGCGTGGGCGTGTAGTTCAGGTGGTTGAGCGCGGCCAGGGCCAAGGCAATGACCACCGTCAGCGCGGAGGAGGAACTGAGCCCCGAACCGCGCGGGATGCCCCACGGCGCCGCGCCGTCCACCAGCGCATCCATCCCGCGGAGGGTCGAGGGGTGCTCGCGGGCTAGGCGTTGCGCCGCCCCGCGGGCGTAGTTGCTCCAGTGCCCCGGCTCGGCCGCGGGGATGTCCGGGCCGATGGTGAACGTCGCGGGCGGGAATGCGGCTTCGGTATTGGCCAGGCGAACACGAGCGTCTGCGCGGGCGCGAACGGCGACCCAGACGTCTTGCTCCAATGCCAACGGCATGACAAAGCCGTGATTGTAATCGGTATGCTCGCCGATGAGGTTGACGCGCCCTGGGGCTCGGAAAACGCGAGCGGGACCTGGACCGTAGACGCGTTCAAATATCGTCAGCAGGTTGTAATACCGAGCCACTTGCTGGTGAGCGTCTGGTTCATAAATGGCTTCGAGTGTGTTTGCCTCGTTCTTCCACATCATGTGCTCAGTTCCCCAAAGGATCAAAAAGTGTGTTCGGATGTTCGTTGCTGCTGGGGAACACCCATTCAGCGCTCAGGACGCTTTGAGTAAATTAATGCGTAAGCTGACATTAGCCGTCAGTGCACCTCCTACCATTGCGCCCACTACGTCCGCGGTGGAAATATCAGCGCCTGTCAGGTACAAGTTGCCTATAGGGGTTTGGGGATGCAGCAGGGGGTCACGGAAGCGGGCAGGGGTGTGAGCAAGGCCGTAGATGCCTCCCTGGGGATAGCCTGTGGATTCCACGGTGCTCAAGGGAATAGACAGTTCGGCGATTTCCACTCGTCCACGGGCCTGGGGCATCGCCTGATAAAAGGCGTCAAGCAAGCGTTCGGCTCCGGCCACAAAGTCAAACGTCATGTCCCCTAGTAGGACCCGGTCATACACTTCCCCCAGCGTGGCCCAGCGGATTTCCCCGTTAGTAACGGTGTAAAACAGGCGACTTGCCAGTGAGCCAGGGCGGAGTACCTGCCCAATATAGCGGGCCCCTACCTCCCATTCGTAGCCCGGACGGGTAAAAGATTGGGTAAATCCACCGGCAGTGTAGTGGCGCTCCAGCACCAGGACTTGTTTGTCACCAAACTTGGTGAGTAGCGCTGCAACGGTCAGCCCACCTATGCCGGAGCCAATGATAATCGTGTCATACCCTTCAAAGGTGCGGTGTTTTTTGTAAGGTGTGCCCACAGGCATGGTGTTTTCTCCCCGCTCAATGAGATGGGGGACGCAAGCGCAGCCGTCGTCTCAATAATAGCACAAAACCCGCGAGGCGCCATACCCAGGGAAGATATTGCTCTTTGTAAACGGGATGGTCATGGCTCAGCGCATCCACAATGTGCTCACGTGCAAAAGGAGAAAGGCGGCGGGGAAGACGTTCGGGGTCGAACCACCGCACGTCCACGGCTTCCCAACCGTGCTGGGACGTGTCCCCGCTGATCACGTGTCCTCTGTAAAGACGTAGCAGGTCGCCTCCTTTCGGATGCCGGGGACGCCAGTATTCACCCACAAAACGGTCGATGGTCACGTCATATCCTGTTTCTTCCTTGGCTTCACGCACGGCCGCGTCCTCGAATGTCTCTCCGTCTTCGACCTGACCTCCGGGCAGGGCCCAGACGCGTACATCTTCCCGCAGGATGAGCAGGACACGCCCTTGTTCATCTGTGATGACCATTCCGGCCGATTTAGTAGGCATACTCACTCCGCGATGACGTTGTCCTGGACCACAAGGACGGCCTTGGCCCCGTCCCCGAAAGTCGTCCCGTCATAGCGCGCCCCCTTTGTCGATCTCTCAAGGAGACAAAGACGCCAGGAGACGCTCCGGTCTCTTCGCTCCTTTATGTCTCTGCATGAGACTTATCTGTAATCCGCGGCCATTTTCTCCATGCGGGCCAGGCTGTCCTTGAACCCGCCGGGGCGGTTGCGCGCGTGCCAGATCTCCCGGTATTCGGCCATGAGCCGTTCCGCTTCCTGGGCCAGTTTCGCGCGCAGGTTGACGTCCTCTTCGCCCTGCACTTTGCTTAGTGCCCAGATGCCTCGCTTGGCGCCGTGTTTGAGCATGGCCGCAGCCCAAGCGAACTCCCGCTTGATCAGGTCGGCGTCGGGGCGCTCCATGTCTGCTCGGCCCAGGTCGGCCATCACCCGGTCAATGTACTCCATGGCCT
>JALUDX010000125.1 GCA_027053355.1 Anaerolineales bacterium
CCCCCTCCCCTCTCCCGCGCCGCGGGAGAGGGGAGGGGGGAAGCCGCACCCCTTCGACTTCGCTCAGGGGGCGGCTGGGGGGAGAGGAGAGGGTTGTGAAAAATCCTGCCTTGCATCACTTACTACTTGACCACTACCCCTTATTTTACCCGCTCTGGCAAGGGGGGCGCGGCGGCGGGGGCGGCAACGGCAAACCATGACCAGGGTTGGGGAGGATGTTCGATGAAGAAGATGACCGAAGCCTGTATCCGGGAATGGGTGGGGGCTACGGCTTCCCAGCGGGGGCAGGGCTATGTGGCTCAGGGCAAAGTCCTTCAGCCGCGGCGCAGCGGGATGCTGCTCAAAGCCTTGTGCCAGGGGCAAGCCGTTGAGCCTTATCGGGTGTGGGTGCGGTTGGGCGAGGGCGAAGAACCCATCGTGGCTGCCCGCTGCACGTGCCCTATGGGCGGCGAAGGGCGCTGCAAACACGTGGCCGCGGTGCTGCACCTGTGGCGCGCCAGCCCCGAAGCCTTTACCCCCGAGCCGCCGCTGGCCGCACAACTGATGACCTGGTCTCAAGCCGATTTGGTTGCTTTGATCTGCCGGATGGTGGAACGTGACCCCGACCTGCGCGCTTTGGTGGCGTTGCACGACGCGGCGCCTAAGTAACCACGCAACCAATGACCAGCCGAGCAGCCAACCAGCCAACCAGACAACTTGGATTTTTCCGCCAATCTGGACAGCCACCGCGGCCTATGGTAGAATGCCCAACGCACTGGGGGCTCGTCTAATCGGCAGGACAGCGGACTCTGGATCCGTATGTGGAGGTTCGAGTCCTCCGCCCCCAGCCAACGCCCGACCTGATGGTTGGGCGTTTTTCATTCGGTCAGGCGGCGGAAGAAGGCCCGCTCTAACGCCTGGTGGTGCGTGCCCAACACGCGGCGATACCACCGCAGGGTGAGGGCGGCTTGTTCTTCGGGGCTCAAACGCCAGGGCACATCGGCCTGGTGCAGGGCATGGATGATGTGGCTGAGGGTAATCGCCACGCTGACCGAGATGTTGAAACTTTCCGCGAACCCAAACATAGGCAGCCGCAGATGGGCGTCGGCGTGGGCAAGGGCATAGGGGCTGAGCCCTTCGCGCTCGTTGCCAAAGAGGAAGGCCAGAGGCTGCGTCAGTGGCACGTCGTCCAGGCTCCAGGCGTCGCTGTGGGGGGAAGTGGCCACCAGTAGATAGCCGCGTCGCCGCAATGTGGCGAGGGCTTCGGCCGTGGCCGGGTAGTCTGCAGGCGGGTTGTGCTGGGCGTCCAGCGCGGCGTCGTCTTCCCCCGCGTCGCCGCGGCGGAAGCGGTGCAAATCCAGCCATTTGTGCGCCCCCAAGGTGACGTCGGGGTTGACTTTGTAGGCGTTCCAGTTTTCCGCGATGTACACGTCTTGCACGCCAAAGGCGTCGGCAGTGCGCAGGGTGGCGCTCGCGTTTTGAGGCTGGTAGATGTCTTCCAGCAAGAAGGTGACGTAGCGGGTGCGCCAGCGGAGCACCGCGGCGATTTTTTGCCGTTTGTGCTCGGTGATGAACTGGCCTAAAAAGTCCAGCAATTCCGGCAAAGGCGCCTGGGGCTCAGGCATCGCGTTCCTCCATCACAAGGTGCAGGTCGCTCAACGGGCATAGAGGACGCTTCGCGCGTCCTGATAGAGCAAGCGCCAGCCGCGGGCGGGCAGGCGCTGGGCCAGGGGCGCGTCGCGGCGGATGAGCACCACCCGCACGTGCCATTGGTCGAGTAGCGCCTCCCAGCCGGGCTCGGCGGCCATGATGCGCGCCCATTGGCGGATGAGGGTGTCGCCGTAGAGGTCGGTGCGGCCGTCGATGAACACAGGGTAGTCGGGGGCAGCCCAGAGCAGGTAGCCGCCCCAGTTGTAGTCGTTGAACAGGCGCCCTTGGGGATGGCGGCTTTCCAGGGTTTGCACCGCGGCCACGGGGAAGGCGCGCGCCACCTCGATTCGATTGACCTGGGGGGTGGCCATCACCCCGGCGCGGCCCAACGCGAAGAACGCCACCAGCGCGACGAGCGCGAGGTTGAGCCGTGGGTGGACGGCCGGGGCGCGCTGTTGTGGCCGTGGACGCGCGGCGCGCAGTGCCTCTAACCAGGCGGCCGTGTGCCGCGCAACGATGGGCGCCAGAACCACCGCCGCGAGCGCGACGTTGCGCACCGCGCCCAGCGCCAGGAAGACGCTGCCCGCGAGCAGGAAGGCTTCTTCCGCCGTTAGGGGCGTGGATGATGCGCCGAGGCTGAGCAGCGTGGCGAGCAGCAAGGCCAAGAAGGGCAGCAAGGCCGGCTGGTGGAAGTCCGGCGAGCGCCACTCGGCGATGTGGTAGAGGGAGTGGATTTTGACGGTTTTGAAGGGGTAGGCCAGCATTTCCGCGCCGTAGGGATTGAGCAACGCGGCCACCAGCAAGGCTACGCCGAGCAGGGTGAGTTTTTTCCAGGCGCGCAGGGTTTGGGGCGGCGGGGGCTGCTGCAAGACAGAGCGGCTCCAGAGCCATCGCAGCCCTGCGGCCAGCCAATACACCCCCCACCACACCAGGCCCATCACAAACGCGCCGTGGCTGTTGACCCACACCACCATCAGCACGGGCAGCCACCACACCGCGTGGCCGGGGCGTTGTTTTTCGCGGGCCAAGAGCCAGAGAAACACGGCCGAGAGGAAAAAGGTGACCAGGTAAGGCCGGGCGCCCCAATACACCCCCGAGGCCAACGCAGCGAGCACGATGACGCTGCCGTTCGAAATTTCTTCGTGCTGGGGGCGCATGGTGCGCCACACCACCCACCAAGTGGAGGTGATGGTCAGCGCCACCGCAATGTTTAGTGCGCCCAACCCGCCCACGCGCACCAAAGCATACATCAGCAATTCGGCTGGCCAGCCGGGGTAGTGCCACACTGCGCCCTGCAGCGTGTAAGAAAACGGGTCGGCGCCCGGCAAGCGGTGGTGCTGCCAGATCCATTGGCCGGCGCGCAGGTGCCACCATGTGTCCGCGGTGATGGTGAACCCCGCGGCCGCGCCGAAAATCATCAGCAGCACCAACACGCGCCACAAGCGGCTAAAGGGGGAAGGTGTTTGGCTCATCCGCTCATGCTCCTGTGCCCGCGAGGGGGCGGATGGCTTTATTGTAACGTGGGGGGGCTGGTTACCTGGTTGCCTGGTTGGCTGCAGGACTTTTCAATATTCTAACCTTTGCCTATTTACCCTCACCCCGCCCCCCTTTTGTTCCCC
>JALUDX010000126.1 GCA_027053355.1 Anaerolineales bacterium
CCCTTTTGTTCCCCCCTCCCCTCTCCCACGCCGTGGGAGAGGGGAGGGGGGAAGGCCGCTGCCCTGAGCGAAGACGAAGGGAGCGGCCTGGGGGGAGAGGAGAGGGCGTGAAGAGTAAAACTTTTGAAAAGCCCTGGTTGGCTGGTTGGTTGGCTGAGTGCCTTTGGAGGCGCCCTTGGCGCTCTCGAAATCCGCGGTCTCACTCGCCATTTGCAACCCGCGGTTCGTCATTCGCCCCTCGCCATTCGTCATCGCCCATCGCGAGGGGGACGCGAAAAACCTGACAGCCGTTACCGCTGTCAGGTTTGGGGTCACATGCTTTGGCTGCGAACGCCAGCCCCGGCCACGGGACGGTCAACTGAGGTATTCCTGTAACTGCCGCCGGATGTTGGGGTGGCGCAGGCGGCTCAGCGCCTGGGCTTCGATTTGGCGCACCCGCTCGCGGGTAACGCCCATTTTCCGCCCCACCTCTTCGAGGGTGTAAGCCTGGCCGTCCAACAGGCCGTAGCGCAGTTGCAGGATGCGCACTTCGCGCGGAGGCAAGACGTTGAGGATGGCCTCTAAGTGTTCGCGCAGCAGGTTGCGGGTGGCCGCGTCGTCGGGAGCGGGCGAGTCTTTGTCTTCGATGAAGTCACCGAGCACCGAATCTTCTTCGTCGTCGGTGGGCATTTCCAGGGAAAGGGGACGGCGGGCGACCTTGAGCATGTATTCCACCTTTTTGGGCGGCACTTCTAAGGCCTGCGCCAGTTCTTCGATGTTGGGGTTGCGCCCTAGTTGTTGGGTCAGGCGGTGTTGCACCCGCAGCAGTTTGTTGATTTGGTCGCCCATGTGCACGGGCACGCGAATGGTGCGCCCCTGGTCGGCGATGGCGCGGGTGACGGCCTGGCGGATCCACCAGGTGGCGTAGGTGCTGAATTTGTGGCCGCGGCGGTAGTCGAATTTCTTGATCGCCCGAATCAAGCCGATGTTGCCTTCTTGAATCAGGTCCAAAAAGGGCACGCCCCGGCCCATGTATTTTTTGGCCACGCTGATGACCAGCCGCGAGTTGGCCGTGATGAGGTGTTCGCGCGCCCGCCAGCCATCTTCGATCAGGCGACGCAGTTCTGCCCGCTCTTGGGGGTCGTCGACGCCTTGGGCTAAGGCCGCGCGGGCTGCGCGACCGGCTTCGATGCGCTTGGCCAGATCTACCTCTTCTTCCGCGGTGAGCAGGGGAATGCGCCCCACCTCTTTGAGGTAAAGGCCGATCATGTCGTCGGTGTCGATGTTGGCTAAGTAGTCTTCTTCGTCGATTTGGGGGGTGGTGTCTTCTTCCTCTTCTTCGGCCTCTAATTCTTCGTCGGTGGGGTTTTCGGTGATTTCGTCTTCTATATAAGGGATGCCCGCGCTGAGCAGCGCGGCGAACGCTTCTTCCAACTGGTCGACGTTTTGCTCGGCCTCGGGGAAGAAGCGCAAAATATCATCTAAGGAGACAAACCCTTTTTGCCTGCCCAGGTCGATCAGGTGGGCGATAGGTGAGTATTCCTCTTCTTCGGTGATTTCTTCGATTCCGTTGAGCAACAGTTCGTTCTCGATCATCGTTCTTCTGTTCTCCGCAGCCAAAATTTGCTCCCTGTTCGGTTGCCGCGCAAAGCCCTTCCAAGGCTGTCCTTGGGTGCACAAAGCAGGTCGGGCCCTTGTTGAGTGTTCGGCAACGATGCAGGGAGTAGTATCAGCATACAGCCTTTTCAGACAAAAATCAAGCCCTCTTTTGGCTTTTTGGCCGTTTTGTAATGCTTTATTAATGTTTGTCGCGGCGTAGTGGTTTGTCAACTGGAATTTTGTCTGTAGGAGCGCGTAATTGCCTACCCAGAAACGCTGCAGTGGCTTTTTGCCCTCACCTTACCCCCGCTGCGCGCCCTGAGCGAAGACGAAGGGAGCGGCTCTGGGGGAGTGGTGAGGGCGAGCAAGGTGTAATGTTGTTTCATGGCATGGCGGAGTTATTGGAATATTGCTTGTCAACCTCGTTTTCGGCGCAGGGTAGGTAGTTACAGGAGCGCAGCGCCGCTGTGCCCCTACGCACGCCAAATGAAGAGCGCCAAGAAGGTGAGCGACCCGCTGGTCACCCCTGCAAGCCTACAAATTTAGAATTGACAAACCAGTAGTTTGCCTTTGAAGGCGCGAGGGGTGGCAGCAGGGGGAAGGAAAAACTTCCGGGGCACGGCGCCGCGCCATGCCCCGGAAGAGTGAGCCTTCTGGCGGTGGGCGTTTAGGGCGTGGGGGTGGCCGTGGGGGTGGTTGTGGCCTCGGACGTGGGGGTAAATGTGGGGGTGGGCACAGGTGTGACCAATGGTGGTTTGTCTAACAGCGCGGTGAGGCCGTCGACGCTGTATTTGTCGACCACCACCAGGCGTTCGCCCAGTCGCGCGTAATAGCCCGTTTGCACTGGCGTGGTTTTACCTATATCTAGGCGCCAGGTTTTGCCGTTTTTGAGATGCACTTCGATTTGGTAGCGAGGGTTGTCGACGCCCAGCAGGGTGAGGTCGGTGCCGTTGGGTACCTGGTTTTGGGCGCTCAGCGCAGTCAGGTTGTAGAGCGCGGTGTCGAGGCGGGTGGTATCTACCAGTTCGTTGGGGCCGGGGGTGGGGGAAAGCACCCGCCAGGCGCCGTTGGAATCGGGGCGCTGGAGCACTACTTCCTTCCCCTGGCCGCGGATCACCACTTTGACCACGTCCTCGAGGGTGAAGTCGGCCAATGTTTGCGGGGTGGGCGCCGCGGTTTGGGCTTCGACCGCGGTCTGGTGGTGTTTGTAGCGCGTCACGCCGTAGGCTATGGCGAGCAAGGCCACGAAGACGGCCAACATGATCCACGTGCTGCGTCGAATCATGGTTGCTTCCTCCTGAAATGGGGCTGCTCACAAGCGCCGACGGCGGCGGGCCCATACGGCAATCCCGGCCAGCAACACCAACCCCGGCAGCACAATGATGAACAGCAGGAAGTAAAGCACCAGGATGTCACGGCGCGGCAGCACCATCATGCGCTGCACCGGCTGGCGAGGGTTGAGGTGGATGATTTCTTTCTGGTTGCTGAGCCAGTCGATGGCGTTGAGGAAGAAATCCGCGTTGCCGTAGGCCGGGTAATAGCCGTTGCTGGCGAAATCTGCATCGCCGATGACGACCACGCGGCCGTGGGTTTTGGTGTTTTCCACGGCTATGGCAATGCTCAGCGGACCCTTGATGTCTTTGTCGTCGTGTTTGACCTGTTGCTGGGCTAAGGCTTTCAGGTCGGTTTCGCCCCAGGCCTGGGGCTCGCTTTCGACCAACGAGGTCATGATGAACCCGTCGGGCACGGGGGTGGGCCGACTCACGCTGCGCGCGGTGGGGAAGATGGTGTTCAGCGTTTTGATGGGGTCGGTGATAGCATGTTCACCGTATTTGTAAGAGACCACCACGGTGGCCGGGTTCGACAAGGGGTCGATGATCAAGTCGTCCGGCAGTTGAAGATGCCAGTCGGTTTCTAACATTTGCACCAGCGGCGGGGTGTTTTTGGTGGGCTGGAGGGGCGGCTCCAGCAGCACGAGCAGGCCGCCGCCGTGGGCCGTAAAGTCTTTCAGGGCTTGGATTTCTTCGGGGGCTAAGGGCTTGCGGGGGTCGGCGATGACCACCACCCGCGCGTCGTCGGGTACGGCCTGGCGTTTGAGCAGGCTGAGGGGTTTGACCGCGTAGTTTTTGTTTGCGATTTCGCTTTTGGCCGTGCTGTAACCGCTTTGGTCGAATTGGTCGATGCCCCGCTCGCCGTGGCCGGTGAGGAAGTAAACGGTCTGTTTTTGCGGGTGCATGAGCCGTACCAGCGCGGCGGTGAGTTCCTGCTCGGTGGCGATGGTGATCTTCTCGGTGCGGTCGCCCATTTGCAAGACGATGGTGCCATCGCGGGTAATGCCCATTTTCTGGGCCAGGGCAGGTTGGGCTTCAGGGTCGACGAACCGATAGGTGAATTTGCCATGGCTGGCGAACGCGTATTGGTCGAGCAGGTTTTGGGCGGTGTCGTGCGGGATGCGGTGGGTATAGAACGCGGTGGCAGTGACTTTCTGGGGCAGTTGGGCTAACGTGTCCAACGTGGTTTGGGTGAGGGTGTGGCTTTTGTCTGCGGTGAGGTCCCATCGTTTGGGGAATTGATACCCTAAATCGTTGAGCACCGCCAAGATGCCCACGAAGGCCACGGTCAGCAGCAGCGCGTTGCTGCCGTAGCGCGCCTGGCGGCCGGTGAGCGCGGCGCGCACCCGGTCAGGCACCAAGAAGACGTAGCCCGCGGCCAGCAACACCCCCGCGGCCAGCCCGCCGCTGACCACCGGCCCGAAGCCGCGATACACGATATAACCGCCCGCCGCGATGGCTAAGGCCACGAGAGACGCGCCCAACACAAAAGGCGCGAGGCGTTCGCGTTGTTGTTTGTTCATCAGCGCCACCTCCGCATTTCTAAGATGACCGTGCCGAGGAACAAGCCCAGCGCGGTGACGCTCAGGTAGTAGATGATGTCGCGGGTGTCGAAAATGCCGCGCGCCAACGTGTTGAAAAAGTGGCTGCTGAAGTCTAAGTATTGCCACACGCTACTCGCGCCGCCGCCTGCGCTGGCCGGGTAGCCGATCAGCCACAGGGCCAGAAACACTGCTAGGCTGGCGATGGCTGCGGCAATCTGGTTGCTAAACAGCGCGGAGATGGCCGTGCCCAGCGCGGTGAGGGCCGCGGCCATCAACAACAACCCGGTGAACCCTGAGGCCACTTGCCCCCAATCGATGCCCGGTTGCACCAGTTGGTTGAGGGCCAAGGGGTAGAGCAGGGTAAGCAAAATCAAAACGGCCACGAAAAGGAAACTGCCCAACCATTTGCCCACGACGATGGCCGCGTCGCGCACCGGCGCGGTGAGCAGCAATTCGATGGTGCCCGACCGCTGCTCTTCGGCCAGCAGGCGCATGGTCAGCACGGGCACGATGAACACCAACAACGTGGTCATGGGGTTGATGATGATTTCCACCCCTGGGGCATAGCCGGGCATCATGAACGAGCGCATGGCGCTGGCTTCGATGTTGGCGTAGAAAAGGATGCCCAGCACCAGCAGAAAGAGGAAGGCCACTGCGTACGCCGCGGGGGTGGCAAAATAGCGGCCAAACTCTCGCCGCGCAATAATCCACGTGGTGTGCATGGTTTACGCCTCCTCGGTGTGGGGTGCTTCGGCTGCGCCTTTTGCGGCCGGGGCGTTGTCGCCGACCAGTTGCAGGAAGATTTCTTCCAGGGTCATTTCGGCCAGGCGAATTTCCAGCAGATCGTGCCCGCTTTCCAACACGGTGCGGGCGATTTGCGGGCGCACCTCTTGGCCCTCGGCCGCGATAATTTCCAGGCGGTCGGGCGCGGGGGTTTCCACCAGCCGCACGCCTTCCAGGCTGCGCAATTTCTGGAGAAGGGGTTGCCCGACTTCCCCGCGCACGGCCACGAAAATGCGCTGCCCGCCTTGTAAGCGCGCTTGCAGGTTGCGGGGGCTGTCTTCGGCCACGATGCGCCCCTGGTTGATGATGAGCACCCGGTCGCACAGTTGTTGCGCTTCGGCCAGGATGTGCGTCGAGAGGAGCACCGTGTGTTCGCTGCCGATTTCGCGAATCAGGTCGCGCACTTCCACCACTTGGGTGGGATCCAGCCCGATGGTGGGTTCGTCTAAGATGAGGACTTCGGGCTGATGCAGGATGGCCTGAGCCAGGCCCAGCCGCTGGCGCATCCCCTTGGAAAGGGAAGCGACGAAACTGTCAGCCCGTTCGGCCAGGCCGACCCGTTCCAGCACTTCCCAGGCGCGCGCGTCGACGTCGGGCACGCCCCGCAGTTTCCCCATGAACAGCAGGTAGTCGAGCACGCTGAGGTCGTCGTAGAGCGGCACCCGCTCGGGCAGGTAGCCTACCCGCTTGCGGACTTCCAACGACTCGTCTACCACGTCGAAGCCGGCGATGCGCGCCTGGCCCGCGGTGGGGGGCATGTACGCGGTGAGGATGCGCATGGTAGTGGTCTTTCCCGCACCGTTGGGGCCCAGGAAACCCAAAATTTCGCCTTTGTGCGCCTGAAAGTTTAGGCGGTCAATAGCGACGCGCGGGCCGTAAGTTTTGGTGAGGTTTTGAACTTGAATGACTGCCTCTGCCATAGGCCTGCTCCAAAGATTGCGGGGTTGGTGCTTGGTTTTGGTGGGTTTTTGTCGCTTTCTGGGCGCGGCGCATGTTGTGCTTTTTTGCCGCGGCGCGCATTTTGCCACACCTGAGCGTTTTGATTTACTATAGTCCTTAGCCCAAAGGCGCGTCAAGAGGTTTGGGGGGAATTCTAATGAAACACTAATCTGGGGCCGGGGTGGGCTGCGGTGCGGGGGAGGCGCGAGTGCGCCCTTGCCGCTGCAGGGTTTGTGCGCGTCCTCAGCGGATGGCCGTGTTTTCGTCGGCCAATCTGGCGAGGGGGGTGGTATAATGTGGCCTGTCGCGTTTCCAGCGCGGCTGAATCCGCCTGGGAGGATCCCTCTATGCGCAATCCTAAACGCTATCTGTGGCTCGTGCTTGCGCTTATTGCGTTGGCGCTTTACATTGATTTGCTCCCAACCGATGGGGCTTTTGCCATCCCGCCAAAGTCGTTGGGCGGCTCGCCCTGGCTGCAGCACAAGGTGCCTGTCCGTTTGGGGCTGGATTTGCAAGGCGGGGTGCAGGCTTTGCTACAATCCGAAATTCCTTGCGATCAGGTGCCGGCCGACGCGATGCGGGTGGCGCGTGACATCGTCGAAAAGCGCGTCAACGGCTTAGGGGTTTCTGAAGCGGTGGTGCAACTGGCCGACAACTGCCGCATTGTGGTCGAATTGCCCGGTGAACGGGATCCCGAGCACGCCCTTTCGGTGATCAGCCAAACGGGTTTGTTAGAGTTTGTCGATTTTGGGAATTCGCCACTACCTGAAGGGAGTTTCGTGCAGACCGATTTCCGCGCGCAGCAAAACCAGGCCGTGCCCACCGCTACACCGCAACCCACCCCGACACCTGCTTCCCCCACGGCCCAAGGCACGCCTCAGGCCGGAGCCACCCCTACTGCTACGCCCACCAAGGTGTGGCACACGGTGATGACCGGGGCAGAGTTGAAAGCCGTGCAAGTTGAGCCTGACCCGACCGGCAAAGGGTATCAGATCGCTTTTCGCCTCACCAGTAAAGGCGCCAAAATTTTTGGTGATTACACCAGTACCCACGTTGGGCAGTTTTTGGGCATTGTGCTAAATGGCAAGGTGATTTCTGCCCCGCGGGTCAATTCCCCCATCACCAAGGGCAGTGGGGTGATTACTGGCAATTTTACCCTGCAGAGCGCTAACGATTTGGCCATTCAGATGCGCTACGGTTCCTTGCCAGTGCCGCTAAAAGTGGTGCAGAGCCGTACCATTGGCCCTACCTTGGGTGAAGATTCGCTGCGCAAGAGTGTGCACGCGGCGATCATCGCGGTGATCGTGATCCTCAGTTTTATGGCGTTGTATTACCGTCTGCCGGGGGTGGTGGCCGATTTAGCGTTGATTTCTTACGCCATTCTTTCGTTTGCCATTTTCCGCTGGATTCCGGTGACCTTTACCCTGCCCGGCATTGCTGGCTTTGTGCTTAGCGTGGGCATGGCGGTGGACGCGAACATCCTGATTTTTGAGCGGATGAAAGAAGAACTACGCGAAGGCCGCAGCCTGACGCAAGCCATCGACCTGGGCTGGGATCGCGCCTGGCCTTCGATTCGCGACGCCAACATCTCCACTTTGATCACCACCCTCATCCTCTTTTGGTTCGGTAATGCTTACGGTGCGAGCCTGGTGAAAGGGTTTGCCCTGACGTTGGCGTTGGGTGTGCTGGTAAGTCTGTTCACCGCGGTGTTCATCACCCGGGTGTTCTTGCACACCGTGCTCGATACGATTGACTTCTCTGCCCACACCAAATGGTTCGGCATCTGAGCCGACATGGAGGCTATCATGGATATCGTCGGCAAACGTTATTTGTATTTTGGCATTTCTTTGTTGGTCATCATCCCGGGCCTGATCGCCCTGGTCATGTGGGGGCTGCCTTTGGCTATTGACTTTACAGGCGGCAGCCTGTTAGAGGTACACTTTGCCGGACAAGCCCCCCCGCCTGGCGAGATCGTTGCCCTGTATCAAAAATTCGGCATCGGCGATGCCACTGTGCAAAGCGTTAGCGGCAACGACGCCATTATTCGCTCTAAAAACATGGACGAAGCCACGATGAACAAATTGGTCAAAACCATGGAAGAGCGGTTCCATACCAAGGTAGAGGTGGTGCAATTTTCTAACGTCGGCCCTTCGGTGGGGGAAGAAGTCGCCCGCCGGGCGGCCAGCGCGGTGGCCTTTTCAGCCATCGCTATTTTGCTGTACATCACCTGGGCCTTCCGCGGCGTGCCCCACGCGGTGCGTTACGGCACCGCAGCCATCATCGCCATGTTGCACGACGTCGCGGTCACCGTCGGAATAGAGGCAATTCTCGGTCACTTCTTGCATTGGGAAGCCGACGCCATGTTCCTCACGGCGTTGCTGACCATCATCGGCTTTTCGGTGCACGATTCCATTGTGGTATTCGACCGTATTCGGGAAAACAGCCGCCGCTACCGCCGCCTGGCCTACGAAACCTTGGTCAACCATTCCATCGTGCAGACGCTGGATCGTTCCATCAACACCCAATTGACCGTGATGCTTACCCTGCTGACCTTAGCCTTGTTTGGCGGGGTGACCACCCGGCATTTCGTGATCATCTTGCTGGTGGGCATCTTCAGCGGCACCTACTCTTCCATTTTCAACGCCGCGCCGATTCTGATCGTATGGGAAAACCGCGAATGGCGCTGCTGGTTGCGCGGCAAACTCAAGTGCCCGAAAGAAAATGCCGCCGCGTAGCCTTGACGCTTCCTCGAGAACACGGGTAGAATTAGCGTCACTTGGGGCGATGGCGGAATAGGCAGACGCCGGGGACTTAAAATCCTCTGGGGCGCAAGCCCCGTGTGGGTTCGACTCCCACTCGCCCCATCTCGTTCCCACGCCTGCGCGTGGGAACGTTGGTTTAATCGTAACTATTCAGCCACAAGGAAATAGACCACGGATAGCACTGATTTTTAGGTCGCCAACGTCGCTAAAATGACGCTAAGACCGCCAAGAAGTGAGGGCGAGCGTGGGCTTTTTTAGTGTTTTTCGCCCAATCTGTGCTCATCTGTGGAGCTCTTTCTGCGTAATCTGCGTAATCTGTGGTTTCTCTTTGCCAAGGCTGAACAGTTACGTTTAATCGGCTTTCTCGAACTCATGCGTGCTCTCCCCCGCACCGTTTCGCCCCGTTTGTTGGCCCGCGAGCCCGTGCAGCGTTGCGACTTCCCTCGCTGCGGCGGCGCGTGTTGCGTGTACGGCGTTTGGGTCGATTTGCAGGAAATCGCGGCCATTCGGCAGGCAGCCGCGCTCATCCAGCCCCACCTGCCGGCCGACGCGCGCAGCCTCCCCTGGTTTCAGGAACGGGAGGAACCCGACCCCCACGCGCTGAGCGGCCGGGTGCGGCAAACCACCGTGTTGCCGCGCGCGGAGCACCCTTTGGGGCAGGCCTGCGTGTTTTGGCGACCCCAAGATGCCAAATGCGCCCTGCAGGTGGCCGCAGAAGCCCAGGGGTGGCACCCCTGGCGGCTCAAGCCTTTTTACTGCATCTTGCACCCCCTGGATCTGGACGAGCAGGGGCGCATCACTTTGGACGATACTTCGGCCTTGCTGACCACCCCGGGCAGTTGCCTGCGCCCCGCGGCCGAGCCCCAGCCCTTGGTGCAAATTTTCGCGCCCGAGTTGCGTTGGTTCTTGGGTGAAACCGCTTTCCGACGCCTGCTGGCCGCAGCCCAGGCGGAGGAGTGAGGCGCGTATTGCGAATTGCGAATTGCGCAAATGCGTCCCGTGGGCGCAAATTTGTGAAATCGGGTCACTGTTTGGCCTTGGCGAAGAGGAACCACAGAAAGCACAGAAGCACTACAGAAAACACAGAAAATTGCTTTGCGTTCTTGTACGAGGAGGCCTTCATGGACTGGCAAGCCCTGGAAAGTCAATACACCTCTGGCCTGTACGCCAAGCGGCCGCTTACTGTGGTGCGCGGCCAGGGCGCGTTAGTGTGGGACGACCAGGGACGCGCGTACATCGACTGCGTCGCCGGCCACGGGGTGGCCAACGTGGGGCACAGCCACCCCCGGGTAGCCGAGGCGGTGGCCGAGCAAGCCCGGCGGCTGATCACCTGCCCCGAAATGTTTTACAACGACACCCGCGCGCGCCTGCTGGCCCGGCTAGGCACCTTGGTGCCGGGCATGTCGCGGGTTTTCCTCTGCAATTCGGGCACCGAAGCCGTGGAAGCCGCGCTCAAATTTGCCCGCTTTAGCACGGGCAGAACCGGCGTGGTCGCGGCCATGCGGGGTTTTCATGGCCGCACCATGGGCGCACTTTCGGCCACGTGGAACAAAAAATACCGCACCCCTTTCGAGCCCTTGGTGCCTGGTTTTCGCCATGTGCCTTTCAACAAGCCTGCGGCGTTAACCCAGGCGGTGGACGACCACACCGCGGCGGTGCTCTTAGAGGTGGTGCAAGGCGAAGGCGGCATTCACCCCGCGCAACCCGAGTTTTTGGCGCAAGCGCAGGCCCTGTGCCGGGAACGGGGCGCCCTGCTCATCGTGGACGAAATTCAGAGCGGCATGGGGCGCACGGGCAAGATGTTTGCCTTTCAACATTTCGGCCTCGCGCCCGACATGGTGACCATGGCCAAGGGCATCGCCGGTGGCGTGCCCATGGGTGCGGTGCTGCTGGGCGAGCGGGTCGCGCCCCTCAAGCCGGGCATCCACGGCACCACCTTTGGGGGCAACCCCCTGGCCGCAGCCGCCGCCCTGGCCGCCTTGACTGTGTTGGAAGAGGAAGACCTGCCCCGCCGTGCGGCCACGATGGGCGGGTATTTCTTGCAGCAATTGCGGGCTATCCAAAGCCCCCTGATTCGCGAGGTGCGCGGCATGGGACTGATGGTGGGGGTGGAACTCAAGCAAAAGGTCGCGCCGGTGATCC
>JALUDX010000127.1 GCA_027053355.1 Anaerolineales bacterium
GTGCGGGGTTCGGGGTTCGGGGTTCGGGATCTGGTGCCCGGTACCCGAATCCCGGCTCCCGAATCCCGTTCCCCGAATCCCGCCTCACTCACTTCCCCGGCTCGATGAACACCGGCGCGCTGGTGAGGGCTAAGGTGAGTTGACCGTTGGCGAGGCTGGCCTGCACGGGGTTGCCCAGGGCGTCGGTGACGCTCACCGCGGGCAAAGGCACCGGCAGGGCCACCGTTACCGCGGGCGCGGCTGCGTCGTCGTAGGGGTCTAAGAAGGCGCTGTGATGCCAGGCGATGAAAAGGGGCTGTTGGCCTTCCCGCTCGATGCGGTAGAAGTAGATGCTATCGTCGCCCGTGGCAATGCGTTCCACCTTGGTGGCGTTGCCCATGTGCCCGGCAAAGCGTTTATAGCAGGCGTAGCCGGGCAGTTCTTCCATTTGCGGTGTGCGCAGGCGCATTTGGCCGAAGATGAGGTCAACGCCGGGGGATTGCAGGTTCCACATCCACAGCGCCTGCACGCCTTCGCCCAGGGCCACGATGCTGCGCTGCACGATGTCGTAGCAGTGCAGTTGCTCATATTGCGCCTGCTCTTCGGGGGTGGTGACGCCAAAGAAGGGGCGCAGTTTGGGATCCACCTGCTCCACATGGTCGGCAGCCCACTGACGGGCGCACTTCAGGCGAGTGGCCTGGTTTTCGCCGCACACCGCGCTGGTGACTTTGATTTGCGCCATGAAGAGGTAATCCTTGCCGTTGTGCAAGGTGCGGGGGTCTACGCCGCCGTATTCCGTGCTCACGATGGGCTTTTCGTAGCCGTATTTCTGCATGTGCTCGCGGAACCAGCCCACCCGGTTGGGGATGGCGTACAGGTCGTTGTAGAGGCGCACATCCAGCAAGTCGAAGTCGTCTTTGCCGTATTGCAGCACATACTCGAAGAAATCGGCGCTGGCCGGCTCGCCCATGCCGCGCTTCGTGAAATCGCCGTTGCAGTTGACGCCGATGACCTGCACCTCGGGCAGCACGGCCTTGACCGCCTGGTAGTAGATGTGTTGCAGTTGCACAAAGGCTTCGGGCTGGTCGGCGGGGAAGTGCAGCCCCGAAGCGGGTTCGGTATCCCGCTGCATGTATTTGATGCCGCCGTGGGCGTGGTCGCGCACCTCTTCGGCCACTTTGGTCACGAATTCCCGGTAGTATTCCTCGCAGGTTTTGGTGCAGGTGGTTTGCCCCTGGGGGCATTCGCGCAGGGGCGCGCCTTTCTGGGATTTCACCTCGTCGGCGGTGGTGCACCAGCCGTTGGTGAACAGGTTGAGCAGCGCCTGGTCGTCCGGCTGCAACTGGTCAAGATAAGCGTCCAGTTCGTGGAAATCGTACTTCCCCGGCTCCGGTTCCAGGTTTGACCAATAGAAGGAAAGTTTGGTGCGGGGGATGCCCAGGTCGTGAATGTAGGTGAGGAAGCCTTCCATCTTGGGGCGGCGGGCGTTGCCTTCCTGGAAGGGGCCAAAGGCCACGCCCAGGGGGGAATGCCACCAAACCTGGGCGGTGACGGGGGAAGGCGCGGCAGCAGGGGCGGCGGTGGGGGTGGGGCGCGGCGGACGCTGGGGTGTGCCCGCGGGGGGCTGCTGAGATTGATTTTGCCCGGCCTGCGCCTGCCCACGGTTGGCGGGTGGCGTAGCCTGCTGCTGGGCGGGTGGCCGCTGGGGCGGCTTGCGCCGCGGCGGCGCGGCCTGGGGGGTGTTGCAGGCGGCGAGGGCCAGCAACAGCAGCAGAGGAAGGGCAAAAAACCAACGTTTCATTGGAACCTCCTTATCTCGGAAACGGTGCTCGGTTTGTCGTTTCTCCGCCATTCTACGATTGGGGTGTAAAGCATGGGTTATCAAGAGGTAAAAAAGTCGTAAAACCGACCCATGCCGCGGCAGGCGGCGTCGGGCGCGACGACACCGCCCGCCTGGAGATTTGCTCACAGCGGAAAAGCCGTGAAAGTCCTCAGCCCCCGCCCAGACGGAAGATATGCACTTGCCCGGGGGCTAACGTATCCCGGATGACCAGGGTTTGGCCTTCCACAGTGAATTCCACCGCCGCGGCCGCGGTCAACTCGGTCACCGCGGTGGGGGCTTCCCGCCCTAAGGCGGCCAGATCCACTCGCAGCGTGTAGGTGGCCGCGGCGTCGCCCCAGTTGTAGAGGGTGAAGACCTCGCGGCCGAACCGCTCCACGGCCACATCGGGGTGGTCGGTGCGGGCGTAGGTCAGCGGCTCCCAGCCCAGGCCGTTGTAGGTGCGCACCAGGGCGGCGTAGCGCGTTAGGGTTTCCTCCGCACCGTCTTCCCAGTCCAGGCCGTTGTGGCCGCGGAAGGGGATGATGCCGTAGAACAGCGCCCGGTTCCCCACCGCCTCGGCCTCGGCCACGGTGAGGTTCGCTTCCTGCACGGCAAAGAGTTGGAAGCGTTTGCCCGCGGTGGCGCGGCGGTAGTCCAGCACTTCCTGATTCCAGTTCTGGGTTTTGCCTCGCACATGGCCTTCCCCGCCGAAGCCGTCAATCCACGGCGAGAGGAAATTCACCGTGCCCAGCCCCCAAAAGTTGACGCTGATGCCCTTCCCCTGCCCGTAGCGGCTGTTTAGATGTTCCCGCAGGGCGGCCAGATATTCGGCGGTGGCCGCCATGGTGTGCACGCCGGGGCGATAATCGTCGAAACTGTAGGTGAGGGGAATGTCGGCCACGGCCAGATGGTCGGGGCGCAAATCCACCGTGGGCGCCGCCATGAAGTTGTCTATCTGCACGCCGTCCAAGGTGGCGCCTCCTTTGGCTGCGGCGTCAAACGCGCCATCCACTTCCCACTGCATCGTGTAAGCGGCATACCCGCCCTCCAGGTCGGGATCCATGTTGGGCACCCAGGCAATCACCCAAACGTCGGGCGCCCAGGGGAACACGCCCACGGCCTTGACCACCGCCTGCCCGCTGCCGTCGCGCACCACGCTCTTCAGGAAAGACTGCGCCCGTGCCCTGCGGCGGGAAACCTCTTCCGAGGAAGCCGTCTCCGCAGCGTAGGCCGCCACCTGCTGCCAGCCTTCCTCGAGGGTGGGCGCCGGGCCGTCGGCAGGCCCCATCTGAATGGTCAGGTCGGTGCAGGTGTATTGGGCGGTATAGATGTTTTCCTTATCGTAGCGGGCGACCGCGGGCGCGCTGGCGGGGTTGATGAAGCCGCCCTGCTGGAAGCCCGCGTAGTCGTCGGGGT
>JALUDX010000128.1 GCA_027053355.1 Anaerolineales bacterium
GATGGTGGGGGTGGGTGTCGGTGAGGGGGTAGGCGTAATAGTCGGCGTCGGAGTAATTGTAGGTGTGAACGTGGGGGTTGGTGTTGGCGTTGCGGGGAAACGCACTTCAAAGGGTTGCTCTACCCACTCCGACACACGGCCGTCCGTGGTTTTTGCGCGCGCGTAGACTATTGCCGTGCCATTTTGGCGGTGCAGATGATCCCACCAACTACTCCACATACGACGACAGTTACTCCCGCTCTTCCCAAACATACAATAACGGGCACTGTAATTCGTGTGCCCCCATTCCACTTCACCATCCGGAAATTGCATTTTCATCTGCACCAATTTAATACCATCGCCATTGTTGGTGCCGACGCCCGTATCCCAGGCTTCGGCTTCAAACAACGTTTGCGCCCGGTCGTCTTCTGAATCCACCACAAAGCCATCGGGAGGCACAATAATGGCGACGTGGATCGGCGAGAAACTAACCTCAAAGTCGCGCTCAACCCAATCGGACCACCGATGGCGGTAACTGGAGTATGCCCGCGCCAAAACCCGAGCCGTGCCGTTGTGTTGTTTTAGCCGGCGCCACCAACTATTCCACATAGTATGGCAAGTGCTGTTCCCGCCAAAGAAGCAATACCGTTTGCCATAATCCGTGCGGTAGCGGCTTTGTCCGTTGGGATAATAAAACTTGAATTGCACTTTACTAATGCCTGAACCGTTGTCCGAACCCACCATAGGGTCCCATGCCACAGCCTCAAAACGGGTGTCAGCCTGGTCATCGTCCGAATCGGCTACCCATCCCTCCGGCGGGACGACAATTTCCACATGGATAGGTTGATAATGATAATCTTCTACCAGGGTACATGCCTCACCGGTGGAAAGGGTCAAATGCAGGGTCACAGTGTAGTCGCCCTGGTAGAAAGCCTCACTGCTTACATTGTTGAAGTCACTCAACCAAGTGGTCTGACGACCGGGCATCAGCCCCCAAATCACGCTCGCTGTGGTCGTTGTAGGGGGCGAATCGTCATCAGTCGAATAATATTTGTGGGAGCCGAACTTGGCATAATTGAAATACTCATCATCAGCAACCTTCGTCCATTGAATATCTGCGCCGTGGAAATACACTGGACTGGGGTTGTCGTTGTAGAGGGTAATTTTGAGATCATCTCGACTCACCCGCAAAGGGTAGACCACGATTTGGTCACAACTCGGTGCGGGTGTCGGTGTGGCTGTCGGAGTGAACGTTGGGGTTGCTGTAGCCGTTGGGGTGTCAGTGGGCGCAGGGGTCGGGGTGTCGGTCGGAGGGATTGGCGTCGGCGTAGGTAAACGCAGTTCTGGCGGCAGCCCCACCACCTTAGAAACGCGGAATTGTTCCAACAAGCCAGTGCGTTCTGCGTGCAGCCGCACCATGTGGCCCAACCAGGGCAAGATCAAAGGATGTTGAAAGGTTGCCGACACCAGGACCCGCGTTGGGCCCTCGGTGGGGTCGCCAGCGTCGTCGTGAGGCAAACAGGCGTTTGTAGAGGGGTCGTAAGAAAAGCCTGTGCGCGTACTGCACACCGTCACGTGGAAATAGCGCGCTGCCGTAGGTGAAGTCACACTATCGTCAATCAACAACTTCACCGCGGCCTGGCGTACCACCGCCTTGATACTGTCGACCCGCGCCATGTCAATTTCTTCGTCCTTACTGGCGCCAGCGCAGGGAGTGCCATCACCGTCTAAATCCTGGCAGTAAGCGGGGTCGTATTCACCCGTTTGGGCATAGCGCAAGCCAAAGCGGGTAGCGTTTTCCAAGGTAACATAAGCCTGAAACACGCGAGCAACCTCAATCAATACAAAAATCAGCATTAACACCACAGGCAACACCAGAGCAAATTCCAACGCGCTTTGGCCGCGTCGTTTTGTTGTGGGGGAAGCAAGAGAAGAGAGAAAGAATTTCATGGTTGCACCTCACGCTTGGCAAAAACACGCCCCGCTTAATGGGTCAAACGGGTAAATAGCCGAGAAGCAATATCGGCAAACACCTGGTCGAGTTGGGCGCCCGAGGGAGAAAAATAATAGTTACCACACCATTGGGTGTAATCCGTTTCACCCGCGCAGGGGTCGGTGGCCGGATCGCCGTCGTCGCCAACCGCCGCGATGTAGCGCAACAACGCGCCACCATCGGGTTTGTGCGGGTTGCCAGAGGTGCGCAGCACCTGATTGCCCAGGCCAATGGTGAAAATAGCCGCACTTTGCCCAGCAAGATGACAACCGGCTGCCGGATGGTTAGAGCAAGCCACATAGTCGGCCATATCGCGAGCGTAATCGTCCGCATCGTATTCACTATCGCCCTGCACGTGGCGGCTGTCGGGGTCCACGTCGCGACAAAACGGTGGCAGGTCAAACGTATCTGTAGGGCAATACCCCAAAGGCAAGGTGCTCCGCAAGGTATTATCGTCTGTCAAGTCGTTGTCGGGGTAAGGCTTAGGCAGGGTGGCGTTGGCTGCTCCATCGGTAAGCAAAACGACGACCCACAGGGCGTCTTCTCGGCCGCTGGTGCTCAACAATTTACCAGCCCAAAACAACCCCCCGCCAATGTCGGTGGTGGTGCAAGTTGATGGGTCGTGCCCATAATTGGGGTTGCGCCACAGGGGACAATCTAAGCCCAAATAAGTACCATTGCTGTCATAACGGCGGCAAGGGCCTATTCGGTCGCCACGCCCCGCCAACTCGTCATCCGTGCAGGGGTCTCCGCCGGGGTCAAATACCTGCATAGAGCTGATCATCCCCAGGGCCGAGTTGCGGTTATACGTCCACGCGTAATCAAGGGTAGGGTTGGGTGGGGTACCCGGCGGGAATAAGGGGGCTGTATCGCCCTGGCGCCACCCATCGGAAAAGACCACCACTGCCAGTCGGTCTTGCTCTTTGTCGGGAGAAAGGTTGAGCACCCGGTAAGTGAAGTTCGTCGCCGCATTGCGCACTTCCTCGAACGGATGACAATTGTGCGCCGGGTTGCACTGCGAAGGGTCACGCATAGGGTCCCCCGGCGGCGCGTCGTAGGTCATAGATTCCGAAGTATCGATCACCAAAACCACGTCCATAGACGCGGCCTCGCCTACCGCGATAGTGCTCAAAGTCATCTGCTGCCAACCCACAATACGCAAAAACGTCGTCGGCATCTGAGCCGCCACGGTGACTTCTACCTTCTTGCGCCGCGGGGGGTTGCACAAATACGTGTCGCCCGGCTTGGTGTCACAGGTATTGACTTCCAACTGGGTGGGCGTAAAGCCATTCGCTTGAATGACGGAGCGCGCAGCCGCGGTCATCTCATCCAAACCTCGGTTTTCACGGAACTGCGCAGCCGCGGCCAAAGCCCCGGCGTCCGCGGCTTGTCGCAACCGCCCCATGGCCACAAGATAGCGACCCAAATCTACGGCCAGGCCGGTAAAGCCAACCAGCACCACCAAAGCCACGGCAAGAATGACGATCATTTGGCCGGAGGTTTTCCGGGGCATATAACACCTCAACATAAGAATTAGGCAACTGCCTGCCCGCTTCACAAACGGCGTCAAACGCTTTAGCGCGACCCGGGCAAACGTCCACGCAGGCAAATTTCGCAACCGTAGCCCGTGGCTTCAAGCACCGGGCGCAAACGGCGACGGCTGGAACCGCCCCCGCCGTTCGTCAAATGGCCTTGCAGCGACTCTCGGGAAGGAGTGCAGCCGCAATGGCAGATTGCGCTCCAACCCACGTCGGCAACTCCCAACCATGAAATTCGGCTGTACAACGCCTTCCTTAGGAGCATGTCGCCTCACAGCCCTTTCGGCTTTCTCGAGCCTCACGGCGCAGGCGTGGGCGTAGGTTCAGCAGAAACCAATGGCATCACCGCGTATACGTGGAGCAAAATCGGATCAGGCAAAAAAGCCTCAATCCACGGCAATTTGAGTTTTTGATGGTAGTGGTAGTACGTCTCTACAACCACCATGCCGGTGTTTGGTGCGTTAGGGTCCAACGCATTGTTGATCTGCTCGTCAGTGACCTGTGAGCCGAAGTGATGGTAGTACGACCACCACCCATTCGGTTGGGGGAAGCGTTTAATCACGCCCGAGCCCTGCAAAATGGCAACCGCCGAAACTACGATGTCGTCGCTGTTCGCATCAAGCGTAATGGTAGGGCGCTCTTGCGAAAGTTCCATCAGCGCGTCGCAAGCGGTCTGGCGAAAGAAATCGCGGGTGGTGGTGCAATCGGTGTCGTTGTCGCGAACATAGTAATAGCCGTCGCTGGCAAAACGGGCCGCGTTGCGGGTAGCGTCTTCCAACGCGAGATAGTCGACCAGCAAGAAGCCAATTTCAACCAGCCCAGAAAGCAAAATCAACAATACCGGCAACACCAGAGCAAATTCCAGCATGCTCTGACCGCGGTTGTGTTGTGCCTTACGGCGACGGAAAGGGGAAAAACGCTTCATCACAGACACTCGCTTTTTTCCTTATTATTGTAAAACGAGAATACGCTTTTGGGGACGGTTTGCGCCTCCCCAAAAAGTACCAATGACGCCTGTACAGTGCGTGTTTCACCCGCACGGCAACGGCTCAGCCCCCAAAGCCGCAGACGAAGGGGCACCGCGCGCAGACCCACGCTCGCGCTGGAGCAGGGTCAGGTCGGGCGGGAAAGGCCAACAGCCCGCAGGGTAAACGCAGCCAGGGCTGCGCGATCCACGGTTACCCCCAGGCCGGGGCCCTCGGGCACAGTGATGGTGCTGTCGGCGTTGAGGGCGAACCGCTGGTGGGTAATGTCGCGCGCGTAATAACGGTCGGTCGCCGAAATGTCGCCCGGTAGGCGGAAGTTGGGCAAGGAGGCCAACGCCAGGTTGGCCGCGCGGCCAATGCCGGTTTCCAACATCCCGCCGCACCACACAGGCACGCCGCGTTCCTGCGCCAAGTCGTGGATGGCTTTGGCGTGGTGCAGGCCGCCCACCCGCCCCTGCTTGATGTTGATAACCCGGCAGGCGTCCATTTCCAGCGCCTGGCGGGCGTGGCGGGGCGAGGTGATGCTCTCGTCCAGGCACAGGGGGGTGTGGAATTGCGCCTGCAGTTTGTGGTGGTCCCACAGGTCGTCTTCGGCAAGGGGTTGCTCGATGAGCAAAAGGCCCAAGGCGTCCAACGGCTTGAGGTCGGCGGCGGTCTGCAGGGTGTAGGCGCTGTTGGCGTCCACCTGCAGGGGCAAGGTGGGGAAGGCGCGACGCACCGCGGTGGTTTCGGCGACATCGCGGCCCGGCTTGATTTTGATTTTCACGCGGGCGTAGCCCTGGCCGACGTAACGCGCCACGGTCTCGACCAGCGCGTCGGGCGAGGGCTGAATGCCCACCGAGACGCCCACGGCCACGCGGTCGCGGTGGCCGCCCAGCAGGTCGCGCAGGGAGCGGCCGGTGCGCTTGCCCAGCAGGTCCCACAAGGCCATCTCCAAACCGGCCTTGGCCATGTGGTGGCCGCGCACTTTGGCCACCCGCGCCTGAAAATCAGCCGCCGGGTCGGCGGCCTCCAAAGGCCGGGCCAACGCCATGGGGATGAGGTAATCGGTCAGGATGTGCCAGGCTGTGCCCGCGGTTTCGTAGGCATAGCCGGGGTCGCGGTCGGCCACCACTTCGCCCCAGCCGATCAGGCCATCGGCATCGCGAGCCTCTACCACCAGACACTCGCGATGGGTAATGCGGCCAAAGGAGGTTTCGAAGGGAGCGACCAGGGGCATCCGCAGGTGATAAAGGGTGACGGTGTGAAGGGTCAGCATGAGCCACCAAAAAAAGGGGAGGAAGGGGATTGGGGTTGGTTGCCTGGTTACTTCGTTGCTTGGTTACCTGGTTGCTTGGTTACTTCGCTGGGCGCCCTCGATGCCCTAAAATCCGCGTTCGTCCGCGGGCTGTTTTCCGTTGCAAGGCATCACCCTAACTGCGCTTCGCCGTGGCTGAGGACGTAAAAACTGCGCGGCCAGGGTTCGGGCAGGTACACGAAATCAGTGACCCAATAGCCCTGGGCGAACAGGGTTTCGAACAAAGCACGGGTATGCATCCGCCAGCGGAAGGCCAGGTCGCGGTCTACGCCGCGCAGGGCCTGAAAATCGGACGGGATTTCCACCAGCACCACCTCGCCCTCGGCCGGAGACGCCGGCTCCACCGGCACGGGGAATCCCCCTTCCCCTTGGGCCGAGGGGTTGAGGATGTGCGCCCCCGCGCTCAGGTAGTGGGCTAAATCCAGCGGCGACGGCGGTTCCCGTTCCAGCCGACGCAGCACCCGCGGCGCCGCCACCCACAATTCGACCTGGAAACGGTCCGAGGGCAGGCCCGCGTTCAGGCCATCGCGCATTTCGCCGTACACCTCGCGCAGGTACGTGCGACACACCGCGCCCAGTTTGCGGATGTTGAGATGCGCGTTGCGGCTGAGCAGGGGGTCGTATGTCCAGGTGATGAGGGGCAACCCCTGATGGCGCACCCATTGCCACTGGGCGCGTTTGAGGTGAAAACTCAGCCCCAGCCCCCGATATTCGGGGCGCACGCCCAGTTGGTGAGAGCAATGTTTGAATTGCCAGCCCGCGGGGGTCTCGACCATGCCGGGGAAGCCATACACGAACCCGGCCAGGCGGCCGCTTTCCTGGTGCCAGGCGCCCAGCACCACGCCGCCGTTGTGCGCCAACGTGATCAGCAGATGGCTGGGCACGACGTCGGCTTCGGAACCCGGCCACACCGCGCGCTGGACGTCTTCTACCGCGGCCATATCGGCCGGGCTTTCTAAGAAACGAATTTCGAAGGTGTGTTTTCCCAGGTGTAAACGGCGCATAGGCTGCTTCTGTGTTTTCTGTGGTCTTTTTGGGATCTTTCTGCGCGCTCTGTGTTTCGCTCTGCATCTGCGGAAACGGGGCACGCTGCGATTTCTCTGCGTCTTCTCAGCGGGCGGCCGATTTCCTGACACCGCCGAACAAAGCCTGCCGCAGCCGCCGCGACCAGGGCACCCCGCGCAAATGCTCCAAGCGATGGGCAAACCGTTCGGGCAAGAGGCCAAATTCCCGCGGCAAGGTGTCGGGCGGTGCAAGGCGATCCGCGGCAAAATAATCGAGCCACAAAGGCGACACCGGCAAATGGGGGAAGAGGCTCAGCAGCCAGGCCACCAGGTGCCGGGCATGGGCCGGGCTGAGCCCCACGAAGCGACGGCGCAACCCCACTGTGCGCGCCACCTCTTGCGCGCACGCCCGCAGGCTCAGGTGTTCGGGGCCGCCCACGGCCAAAACGCGGCTGCTACGGGGCTGCATTTCCAGCGCGAGCACCAGCGCGGCAGCCAAATCTTCCACCCAGAGGGGGTGCAGCAGCGTCTGCCCGCCCCCCGGCAGGGGGAACACCGCCGCGGCGTGCAGCAAAAGCGCCAAGGTGGTAGAAAACTCGTCTCCCGCGCCAAAAAGCAAGCCGCTGCGGAACACGGTCAGGGGCACGCCGCTGCGCTGCAAGGCCAGTTCGGCCAGGCCGTGGGCCTTGAACCAGGGGTAAGCCGAGGCCGGTGCCGCGCCCAAGGTGCTCAGGTGAATGATGTGCCGCGTGCCGCTTTCGGCCGCGGCTTCGGCCAACGTCTGCGCCTGGCGCACCAGCGCCAAGGGGTCTTCCTCCAAGGCGGGGAAGACCGCGCCGGTTAGGGAAAGCGCCGCGTCTACGCCGCTGAGCGCGGCGCGCAGCCCCCGCGGGTCGTCGGGCGCGCTCAACACGGCCTCGACCGCCACGCCGGGCGGCAGCGCGGGGTTTTGCACCCCCGGCGGGATCAGCGCCCGCGGCCGGTGGCCTGACCGTTCCAGCGCGGCGAGCACAGCCCGCCCCACGAAGTTGGTGCCGCCCAACACGAGAATGCGCATAAAGAGATTATAACGCGGCGCGCAGGCCGGGGTATAATCTCTTCATGCAAAACAAGACTTTCTGGATTGCCACCGGCATCGCCCTGGCCCTGTGGGCAGGGTGGCTCTTGGCCACGCCGCCGGGCCTGTTGGGCAAGGCCGATGCCATCGCCTACGCGGTGTGCGCACGCGACCCTGCGCATTCCCCTTTCCTGGGCTCGCGGCAAATGCCCCTCTGTTTTCGGTGCACCGGGATGCACTTGGGCGCGTTGCTCACTTTGGCCTGGCTGGCCTGGCGCGCACCGCGGCGGGGCGGCTGGCCGACCAAACCCGTCCTCGCCGTGCTGGCCCTGTTCACCGGGGCATTCGTCGTCGATGGCGGCAACGCGGCGCTCCACGACCTGTTGCACACCCCAGCCCTTTACCCGCCCGCGAACCCCTTACGCCTGGCCACCGGCTTGGGCATGGGCATGGTGATCGGGGTGGTCGTTTACACCGCGGGGCAGCAAATGCTCTGGCAACGGTGGCATGAAGCCCCGACGCTCACTGGCCGGGGGCTGGCCGCGCTGTTGGCCGCGGTGGGCATCGGCGCGGCGCTGGTGCTCAGCGGGCAGCCGCTCGTCCTCTTCCCTATTGCTTTGCTCACCACAGCCGACGTGGTCTTCCTGCTGACCTTAGTTTACACTTTGCTCATCATAAGTGTGCGCCAGCGTACCAACTTCGCGACGACCTGGCGCGACCTGCTGCCCCACCTGGCTGTGGGGCACGTCTTTGCCCTGTTGCAAATCATCACCCTCGACGCCCTCCGCTTCGCCCTCACCCACACCTGGGGCGCTTTTCCCCCGCCCCACTAACCCCCAGGAGCACGCATGGCTTTGTTCACCGGTGTTTTCTCGGCCTTTGGGCTGGCCGCCAGTGCGGGGCTGAATGCGTACATCCCGCTGCTGGTCATCGCCTTGCTAGCGCGTTTCACCGACCTGATCACCCTTTCCCCGCCGTGGGACACCCTCACCCATCCGGTCATCATCGCGCTGCTGTTCGTGTTGGCCGCGATAGAGTTTTTTGCGGACAAGGTGCCCGCGGTCAATCACCTCAACGACGTACTGCAGACCCTGATCCGCCCCACCGCGGGGGCCATTGCCTTTGCCGCGGGCAGCGGCGCCATCGGGCACGTGCACCCTGTGTTGGCGCTGGCCGCGGGGCTGCTGGTCGCGGGGAGCGTGCACGCGGTCAAAAGCCTGGCCGTGCGGCCCGCCGTAACCGCCACCACCGGCGGCCTGGGACACGCGCCGGTCAGCCTGGCCGAAGACATCGTCGCCACTGTGGTTTCGCTGATTGCCGTGGTCATCCCGCTGCTGGCGTTAGTGGTGCTGGCCTTTGCCTTGGCCTGGTGGTTCTGGCGAAAATCTCGCCGCGCAGTCTAAGGCCAAGGTTATCGACCAAGCGGGAAAGGCCGCGGCGAAGCAACCAGGTGACCAGGTAACCAAGCAACCAAATAACGCATCCCGCTCCCCATTTTCACCCCTTCGGAGGCCCGACCCATGTTCCACAAGAAAACCGTGCGCGACGTGCAACTCAACGGCAAAAAAGTGCTGGTGCGGGTAGATTTCAACGTCCCGCTGAAAGATGGCAAAGTCGCCGACGACACCCGCATCCGCGCTGCCATTCCCACGATAGAATACCTGCTGCAACACGGCGCGGGGCTGGTGCTGACTTCACACTTAGGGCGCCCCAAGGGGAAGGTGGTGCCTGCGTTGTCTTTGCGACCGGTGGCCGACCATCTCTCGGCCCTGCTACAAATGGAAGTGGCCTTTGCCGCGGATTGCGTGGGCGAGCCAGCCCATCAAGCCAAGGCTGGGCTGCAACCCGGCGGCATCGTGCTTTTGGAGAACACCCGCTTCCACCCCGAAGAGAAGAAAAACGACCCCGAATTTGCCCGCCAACTGGCTGCGGGGTGCGACCTGTTCGTCAACGACGCGTTCGGCTCCGCACATCGGGCGCACGCCTCCACCGTGGGCGTGGCCAAGTATCTCCCCGCGGTGGCCGGCCTGCTGATGGAAAAGGAACTCAAGTACCTCGGGCAGGCGCTGGAAAACCCAAAGCACCCCTTCGTGGCGATATTGGGCGGCGCGAAAATCAGCGACAAAATCGGCGTGGTGCGCAACTTGCTCACCAAAGCCGAGCACGTGCTCATCGGCGGCGGTATGGCGAACACGTTTCTGGCCGCGCAGGGCTACGACATGGCCGCGTCGCTGGTGGAAAAGGACGCGCTGGAGACCGCGCGCGCCCTCCTCGCAGAGGCGGGCGGCAAAATCCACCTGCCGCAGGATTTGGTGATTGCCGATGCTTTTTCCGCGGACGCGGTGCGCAAGACCGTGCCCGTGGGCAACCTGCCCGCGGGCTGGATGGCGTTGGACATCGGCCCCCAGACGGTGACGGCGTTCGGGCGCCTCATCCGCGAGGCGGCCATGGTGGTTTGGAACGGCCCAATGGGCGTGTTCGAACTGCCGCCCTTTGCCGCGGGCACGTTCGGCATAGCCAAAGCCGTGGCCGAGAGCGACGCCATCAGCATTGTGGGCGGCGGCGATTCAGTGGCCGCGATCAAACAAAGCGGCTTGGCCGACAAAATCACCCACCTGAGCACCGGCGGCGGCGCGTCGCTGGAAATGCTGGAAGGCAAAATCCTCCCCGGCGTGGCCGTGTTGGAGGACAAATGACGCAGAGAGGTTAACGCAGACGCGCAGAGCAGAGTAGGGGCGAGGCATTGCCTCGCCCAGAGGCGCAAAGAGGTTAACGTCAAGACGCCAAGAAACGCAAAGGACGCCAAGATTGACGCAGACGCGCAGAGCAGAGTAGGGGCGAGGCGTGCCTCGCCCAGAGGCACAAAGAGGTTAACGCCAAGGACGCCAAGGGCTCAAAGGACGCCAAGATTGACGCAGAGGCGCAGAGGAATACAAAAATGCAAAGAAATTTCTGTGTTTTCTGTGGTGTTTCTGTGCCTTCTGTGTTTTTTCTGCTCCAATCAGCGTAATCTGCGGTTTCAAACATCCAATCGGTGTAAATCTGTGTCAATCGGTGGATGGTAACGTCAACCATATCCCCCCTTACCCCAATCCCTCATTGCCTCAATCTCTCCCGCTTTCTGTGTTCTCTGTAAATTTCTGTGTCTTCTGTGGTTATCTGCTTCAATCCGCGTA
>JALUDX010000129.1 GCA_027053355.1 Anaerolineales bacterium
GCGGCCACGATGGGCGGGTATTTCTTGCAGCAATTGCGGGCTATCCAAAGCCCCCTGATTCGCGAGGTGCGCGGCATGGGACTGATGGTGGGGGTGGAACTCAAGCAAAAGGTCGCGCCGGTGATCCAAGCCCTGATGGCCGAGGGCGTGCTGGCTTTGCCCGCGGGGTTGACGGTGGTGCGCTTCTTGCCCCCGCTGGTGATCACCCGCGAGCAAATCGACCAGGTGGTGGCCGCACTCACGCGGGTGTTGCAACGCCGGGCCGAGGCCGATTAGCCCTGGCGCGTGACGGTGCAGGCGAGGCGCCCAGGGGTTGGGCGGCTGGTTGCTTGGTTGCCTGGTTCCTCAGGCGCTTCTCCTGGTGCCCTCGGCGCCCTGAAATCCGCGTCTGCCCGCCATCATCCGCATTCATCCGTGGGCTGTCTTCCAAAGGCCGAACAGGTTACCCCGCGGCAACCAGCGCGGCCAAGAGTGGGAGGATCGCCCGCGCGGCCCGCGCCCTGTGGCTCAGGCGGTTCTTTTCCGCTGGCGTCAGTTCGGCCATGGTGCGCCCCAATGCGGGCAGCCAGAAAATCGGGTCGTAGCCGAACCCGTGTTCCCCCCGTTCTTCGGGAATGATCTCGCCGGGGCAGGCACCTTCGGCAAAGTGGATGAGCCCCGTCGGCGTGGCCACAGCAATGGTGCAGACAAAGCGGGCTTTCCAGGGGCGGGGCTTGTCGGCTAAGTGGGATAGCAAATAGCGCCGCCGGTCTGCGTCGGTGGGGTGAGGCTGCGGCGCATAGCGCGCGGAATACAGGCCGGGCGCGCGATCCAGGGCGTCGACTTCCAGCCCAGAATCGTCGGCTAAGGTCAGCCAGCCCGTGGCCTGCGCCCAGGCCTGCGCTTTGAGCGCCGCGTTTTGGGCGTAGGTCACGCCGTTTTCTTCGACCTGGCGTCGAAAAGGCACATCCTGCGGAAAGCGCAGCACCACCGGCAGCCCCCGCAGCAGGCTGCGGAATTCCCGCTGTTTGCCGCGGTTGCCCGTCGCCACCAGCAAAACGGGCTTCTCTAATTTATGTTTGGTCATCGTTGACTTCCCGAAATCGCTGTGTTATACTGAACGCGTGGCAAAAACCGGCCCAGGAGCAGCATCGTGGCGCACCGTCACAACCCATTTCGGCTCAACGTTGGCTTTGTAGCCCACGAGCAAGTGGGGTACAGCCGGGAATTCCTTTTCGACATCCCCACGCTGCAGTTGGACGACCTGCTGCTGCATCAAATCCGCGGGCAGGCCGTGGTCAGCCGCACGCCGCAGGGCTTGCTCTTTCGGGTGTATTTAGAGGCTACCACCCCGGCGGAGTGTGTGCGCTGCCTGGAGCCTTTCGAGCAGGCGCTGGTCACCGATTTTACCGAATTATACGCCTTTTCGCGCAAGCAAATGGGGGAATCGGGCTTGCTGTACCCCGAAAGTGGCATCATCGATCTGGCACCTCTGGTGCGTGAATACATGTGGCTGGCTTTCCCCATCAAGCCACTGTGCGCGGAAGATTGCCGGGGGCTGTGCCCGGTTTGCGGGGCCAATCGCAACGTGGAAGATTGCGGCCATACTACCGAAAGCATTGACCCACGGTTGGAAATTCTGAAGACGTTGCTGGAACCCTGAGCCCGGGAGGGAGGTCTGCATGGCTGTTGTGTCGGAGCCGCATCTTGGGATTGCCTTTTTGTTGGAACAGGCAGAAGCCCGCGGCTATCTGACAACCGAAGACCTGTTGGTCTGTTGCCAGGAAAGCGACCCGCAGACCTTGCGCGAGGTGCGCCACTACCTGGAAGCGCGGGGGATAGATATCCTCGACGAAGACGACGGCAGGCTGCCGATAGATCTGGATGGGGTGGATACGTTAGGCCAGTATCTCAAAGAAATGTCGCGCGTGCCTTTGCTGAGCGCGGAAGAGGAAGTAGCCTTAGCCCAACAAATTGCTGCCGGTAAGGAAGCCGAGCACCTGTTGCAACAAAAGGGGCGGCGGTTGCCGCCGCAGCAGCGGGAGGAACTGGAGCGCCGTGTGGCGCAAGGACAGGTGGCCCGGGAGCACTTGATTCGGGCCAATACCCGCTTAGTGGTCAGCGTAGCCAAGCGTTACGTGGGCCGCGGGGTGCCCTTGCCCGATTTGATTCAAGAGGGCAATTTGGGGCTGATGAAAGCCGTCGAAAAATTCGACCATCGCCGCGGCTTTCGCTTTTCCACCTATGCCACGTGGTGGATTCGGCAAACGGTGAGCCGCGCCATCGCGGACCAGGGGCGCACCATTCGCGTGCCCGTGCACATGCTGGATCGCATCCGTATCCTCTACCGGCACCGGCAAGAACTGGAGCAGCGCCTCGGCCGCGCCCCCACGGCAGAGGAACTGGCGCAGGCCATGCAAATCCCGGTGGAAAAGGTGCAGTGGATGCTTCAGGTTTCCTGGCACCCCCTTTCCCTGGAATCGCCCATGTATGAGCAAGACGAAGACGACGCGGAATTGCGCGCCTTTGTGGAAGACAAACAAACGCCGGCGCCCGCGCAATTGGCCTACCAGCGCATTTTGCAAGAGCGGGTGCATGAGGTGTTAGAAACCCTGCCCCCCCGCGAAGCCCAGGTCATCCGGTTGCGCTATGGCATCGACGGCAAGCCGGCGCTCACTTTGGAAGAAATTGCCCAGAAATTTGGCCTGACCCGCGAGCGCATCCGCCAAATCGAAAACAAAGCCCTCCGCCGGTTGCGCCACCCCAGCCGCACCCGCCAATTGCGAGATTACGCAGACTGGTGAAAGGGACGGCCTGCGCAGAAAAGGGCGTAACTGTTCAGCCTTTGGAAAACAGCCCACGGATGAACGCGGATGATGGCGGATAGACGCGGATTTTTGGGCGCCGAGGGCGCCAGGAGAAGCACCTGAGTAACCAAGCCCCAAGTAACCAGGCGCCAAGTAACCAAGCGCCCTTTACCCCAGCCCCTCGCTCTTCCTGTGTTCTCGGTATTCTCTGTGTCTTCTGTGGTTTTCTGCCTGCGTTATCCGTAGCGTCTCTTTGAGGCTGAATAGCTGGTTGACTGACAAATCTCATCACATGATTCTCTATCTTACCTTACCCTCACCCCGCCCCCCTTTTATTCC
>JALUDX010000130.1 GCA_027053355.1 Anaerolineales bacterium
GGCATTCCCGAGGAAGAACAGCCGTTCATCTTCCAACGCTTTTTCCGCGGCGAGCAGGCGCGCAAGGTGGAAGGCAACGGCTTGGGTCTGGCGCTGGTGGAGGCGCTGGTGCGCCATCACGGCGGGCAGGTGAGCGTGCAAAGCGCTGTGGGGAAAGGCTCGGTTTTCACCGTGACGCTCCCCTTGCAGACCGCAGGAGTGTAGGGGCATAGCGAATTTTGAGAGCGACGCGGGGGAACCACAGAAAACACAGACGGCAGCGAGGTAGGGGCGAACGGCCGTTCGCCCCTACGAAATCCCGCGCGTTTTGGAAATGGAGCAGAGGAAAACCACAGAAAGCACAGAATCTCCACAGAAAACACAGAAGGTTGCGGGGTAGGGGCAAGGCACCGCCTTGCCCGCTTTTGGAGTGCGGTGTCTTGGCATCGCTTTGAAAAACGGCATTCTGGCGCTGCACTTCCAAAGACCTATCAGGTCTCGCAGGCCTGACAGATCTGCCCCGACGCTGCGTTTTATTCCCTGCGCCGGCACAGCCCCTCCGCCATTGTCACGCCCCAAAGCGGCCTGGGCAAGTTAGGGCGAAACGCGCACTGCGGGCAAGAAAGGTCGACCAAACCACCAGATTTTAGATGCCTTTGCTGCCCCGGTCAACGGTCAACATCTCGCTTGACAATTTCCCAGAGGAGGAGTATTATGGCAATACATTGACCGTAGTTGTATCCCGGCGTTACAGCCAGCACCGACAGCAGGGCCAAGTCAAACGAGGAGGGCAAAGATGAAGAAGGTGGGATGGTATCCCCTTTCCGTGATTATCGGTGTAATGTTCCTGATGGGCTTAGGGAGCCTGACAGGGGTGGCTCAGGCGGCCGCAGGGCCCACGCCCACGCCGGCGCCACTGCACCCGCCGGCAGTGATCGGGGTGAACCCCTACCCCACGGCCGCGGTGCTGCCCACGTCGGAGGCCGAGGGCGGGGTGCTGCCCTCGGCCGGGGTAAGCGTAGACCCCGGCGGCAGAGCCGCGGGCAATGTCCCTCAAGGAACCAACGAAGCCGGCCCGCCGCCAGGCGTGCGGAGTGGTGGCGGTTCGCTGGGCCGGTCGGCCAGTGGGGGGAACAAGGCCGAAAAGCCGACCTCCCCGGGGGGAGCACAGGGGGCCTCGCCAACGACAAAGACACTGGCCGTACCTCAGCAGTGGCAAGACGATGAAACCCAATGCGGGGCGGCCTCGCTGGCCATGGTGTTGGGCTACTACAGTGATGGCCAAGGCCCGCAGGTGGCAGAAGTAGCCCGTTGGTTGCGCGAGCGAGGGCTGCTCTACCACACCGGAACAGGGGTGGAAGAGTTGGCCTATGCGGCGCGGGCCTGGGGGTACGGCGGGAGTCGGCCGATCTACGGCTGGGATATGGGGAAGTTGAAGAAAACGGTGGAAAGTGGCCGGCCGGTGGTGGTGAACCTTGGGGTGAACGGGGCCGGAGGGCCAGGGCACATGGTCGTAGTGGTGGGGTTCAGTGCGGATGGGAAGCGAGTGATTGTGCGGGATCCGGCGCTGGGGCAGCGGGAGATGGCCACTGATGAGTTCGAGGCGCTGTGGCAGTTGCGCGGCCGGAGCGGGCTTGTCGTGGCGCGGCAAGGGAAGGGGCCAGACCCCTTAGGGAAGTGGGTAGAACTGTTTGGAGTATTGGCTGGGCTGAGTCTGGCGCTGGGTCGGTATGGGCGCCGACTGGGGGAGGAAGAACGCCGGCGCCTGGCGGCAGTGCGGGCCGGGCTGCGGGGCTGGCTGAGCCGTCCGGAGCGTTTAGGCCTGGGCGCGGGCCTATGGCGGCCGAGGTACAGAGAGGTGGAACACAAGGAACCGGTGTACGGCTGGGTATGGAAAACACGGTACCGGACGATGCGTCAAAGGGTGCCGACCTACGGCTGGGTGTGGCAAACGCGGTATCGAAGGGTACGCCAACGGGTGCCGACCTACGGCTGGGTGTGGCAAACGCGGTATCGAAGGGTACGCCAACGGGTGCCCACCTACGGCTGGGTATGGCGGACGCGATATCGCACCGTGCGCCGACGGGTGCCGCGCTATCGGCGGGTGTGGAGCGTGGTGCGCTGGCGGACGCGGGTGCGCTATGTGCGCCAGAGGCGCTACCGCTGGGAGCGGCGCACTTCGTGGCGCCGGGAAGTGCGCTGGGAGCGGCGTACTTCGTGGCGCCGGGTGACGAGTTGGTTCCGCCGGGGCTGGCGGTGGTTCCGGCGCACGGTGTGGCGGCCGGTGACCCGCTGGGTGCGGCGGGTGGTATGGCGGCCGGTGACGCGATGGGTGCGAAGGGCCTACACCGTGGTACGGCGAGTGGTCGAACGGGTACCGGAGTACGGATGGAAGTGGGTCCGTGCTGGCTGGAAATGGGTGACCAGGCGGATTCCCGAACGGGTGAGGGTCTGGGCGCAAACGGGCTGGAAATGGGTGACCCGGTGGATCCCCGAGCGGGTGCGAGTCTGGGCGCAGAGAGGCTGGAAATGGGTGACCAGGCGGGTGCCCGAACGAGTGCGAGTCTGGGCGCAGACGGGTTGGAAATGGGTCACCCGACAGGTTCCCGAACGGGTGAGAGTGTGGGCACGAACCGGATGGCGGATCGTGAGAAAGAAGGTGCCGATCGGCCGGCCGGGGCATTGGAACCTGGGCGCGGGTTGGTGGCGACGGATTGTGCACCGTGCGCGGCGGGTGTACCATGCGGTGTGGCATCGCGCGCGGCGGGCCTACCACGTGGTGCGGCACCGGGTGCGGCGGGTGTACCACGCGGTCCGGCATCACGCGCGGCGGGTGTACCATGCGGTACGGCATCGCGCGCGGCGGGCCTACCACGCAGTACGGTACCATGCGCGGCGGGTGTACCATGCGGTACGGCACCGGGTGCGGCGGGTATACCATGCGGTGCGGCATCGCGCGCGGCGGGTGTACCACGCGGTCCGGCATCGCGCGCGGCGGGTATACCATGCGGTGCGGCACCGGGTGCAGCAGTTACTATCTTGGGGCAAAGGATGGTGGCAGCGACTTTCCGATTGGCTTTCTTCCAAACGCTTGGAAATGGCACAGCGGCTCCCTGATCAGCCTCCTTGGCCTTGGTGGGGAAGCCTTATCCCCTTACTGGGTGATGGAAGCGACCTGATCTATGAAATGTTGAAAAAACTTGTTGGAAAAAAGATGGATCCGTTGAACGTGGGGTTTTCCGTCGCGGGACTAGTTCTAGATGGTCCGGAAGATGGTGTTGCTGCTGGGGACATAGGTGTAGCTTTAATCAAGAAAGTGCTTCGAGCCCTGAGAAGGCGGGAACGAAAGGCGTTGATAGAGCTTAGCAAGGAAATAGGAAATGATACTGTAGTAAAAGGCATGGCTTTGGCAATGAAGGAGGGAGGGGAAGAAGGAGTATATATGCTAGCGCGTCTAGCGGCAGAGGATCGGCGGGCTACTCAGCGCCTTCTCAAGGGTCTGTTAGAAGGGGATGCAGAAGCCCGGGTGCTTCTTCGCCAGGGGGACCTGACGGCCTTGTTGAAGCGGTACAGTACCCAGTGGAACGCCAAACAACTCCGTCAGGCCATGATCGAGGCTGGCAAAGCGATTCCACCACGCTGGCACGTGCATCATATTGTGCCCAGTACCCATGGTGATGATTTTGCTATAGAAGCACGTAAAATCTTGAAACGTTGGGGCATCGATATCAACGATGCGGTCAACGGCGTGGCCCTGCCGCCGGACGTGCACCCGCGAGTACACACCAAGGAGTATATGGAAGCAGTGCTGGAAGCGTTGAACAAAGCCCAATCTCGAGAAGAGGTTATCTGGGTCCTTGAAGACATTGCCCGAACGCTGCGAGGAAAAGGCAGATATCCGTAGGAGAGGGTGCAAAATGAAATACTGGTTGGTGAAGTTGGACGTGGAGCATTTTCGGAGTTTTAAGAAGAGGTGGACATCTGAAGAAGAGGAACGCTGGTGGTATTGGCGTCAACGTTTTCGCGAAGGCGGGCGGTTTGCCGAAGAATGGGAGCCGCCGTACTTGCGGTTGTATGAGGGGGAATTGGACGAAGAAGAAATTGAAGCGGCCAAGCCTATTCCGGATTTTGTGCATGGATACATTGATTGGGCCTGCAGTCAGCGGGCCAAAGAGGTCATTGAGCCGTTGGTGGGTGAAGAGGTGGAATTTCTTCCCCTTCGTACCGAGGTGGGGCCGTATTGGGAGATGAATTTGCCGCGCATTTCCTGTTTGGATGACGCGCGGGCGGAAGTGAAGCGTTTTTCTTCTGGGCGGATTATGAGAGTGTTGCGCTATGCCATCCAATGGGAGAAAATCCAAGGGCATCATTTGTTCTATGTTGCGGAAGATTGGCCCAGTTCCCGCTTTGCCTCCGAAACCTTTCGCCGCTTGGTGGAAGGGCATGGGCTGAAGGGGTTGATGTTCAGGGAGATTCCCCTGGTGACCGGGGAACGGCCGCCGTGGGGCGAAACTCAGGCGTGATAGAAGGATGGGGAGACTGGTTGCTTGACATAAAAAAGAAGTTATATTGTTGTTTTGGCGGCGAAGCCGCCAAAACAACAATATATTTTCTCCCTTCCCCTCGCTGGGAAGCGGGGAGAACAGGGGCCGAGCAGGCCCCTGTCCGCCCTTGAACTCTCTGGGAAAGAGGGGAGGCTGCACCATCCAAATCCTACCCAGGGGTGGCTCTTCCCCTGAGCGGGCTATACTTCTTGCTAAAATGAGGTGAAAGGAGCAAAGGATGCCGGTTCGGCGTTTGCCCCGTACCACGCCCGATTGGGAGGCTGCCGCACGTCGACGGGCGTGGTTGTGGTTTGTGGTCTCTGCGCTGTTGGCCGTGTTGTTCGGCTTGCTGGCTTACCAGGCGTGGCGCGGTTGGTTGCCCCAACAGGAGCCTCGCGTCCCGGCCGTGTTTGCCGTGCAGCCCCTGGAGGCCGGCACCATCATTACACCGAAGATGGTGGAGGTGCGCCAGGTGCCGCCCGAGGTCGTGCCCCAGGGGGCTTTTCAGGGCATCGAGGCGGTGGTCGGGCGGCAGGTGGTCTATCCCGTGGTCGCCGGCGAGATGCTGACCGAAAGCAAAGTCACCCTTGGGCCGGGCGGCGGGGTATTGGCCCGCAAGTGCCCCGGCGCCACCTGGTGCGTCAGCCTGCCCGAGGCCTGGTTCGTGGCCGCGCCGCCCCAGGTGGCCGAAGGAGACCGGGTGGACATTATCGGCGTACGGCCCAAAGCCCCTTACAAAGAATCTGTGTTCCTGGCCGATGACGTCCCGGTCATCGGGGTCGGACAGGATGGGAAAGAAGGCCGGCGGTTTGTCCTGGCCGTGGACGCTCAGGAATCTCTGAGTCTGCTCTACGCCCATGTTAACGAATATCGTTTGCTGCTGCTGCTGCGCTCGGCGCAACAGGCACCATCCCTTCCAACGGAGAGCGCGCCATGAGACCCGTCATCTTGGCTTTGACGGCGGCGAAGGGCGGGGTGGGGCGGAGCCTGCTGGCGGCCAACCTGGCGGTGGTTCTGGCGGCTAAAGGGCACCCCACCGCGTTGCTCGACCTGGCTCCAGCCTGCCAGGGCACGCTGGATCTCTACCTGGGCCTGTTGCCGGAACGCTCCTGGGCAGACTTGTTGCCCGTAATCACCGAGTTGGAACCGCGCCATCTCGACCTGACCTTAGCACGTTATAACGAGCCACCTCTGGCGCTACTGGCCACTCCCCCTGAGGTACGCGCAGCCCTGATGTTCCCTGAACGCGGCCTGGAGCCCCTTTTCCGCGCCCTGAGCCAGCATTACGCGGCCGTGGTGGTAGACCTGCCCCTCATGTCATCGCGGCTGACTTATCATGTGCTGCGTTGGGCCACAGTGCCGATAGTGGTGGTCACCCCGGATCTCCCGGCAATGCGCAATACCAAGCGCTGGCTGCAAACATTGAACAAGCAGCAACCCTGGCCGTGGCAGGTAGTGGTCAATCAATATGCTCGCCGGGCGCCTATGACCCTGCGTGAGATCAAAACCTACTTAAAGGCTTCACCCGACGCCGTGCTTCCTTACGACGCGGTAGCGGCCTGGCAAACGGTGGGGCTGGGGCGGCCCTTTGTCTTGCGCCGACGCCGGGGGCTGGCGGGCGCTGTGCGCCGCTGGGCTCAACAGGTGTTGGCCGGCGTCGAGAGCAAAAACCGTGAAGCAAAGCGTGCCTGATATCCCCCGCGAGAAGGGAAAAGAGATGGCCCAGGTGAACCTGGATGACCTGGAAGATCGTTTGCATCAGGGGGCTGTGCAGGCTCTGGAAGACCAGCCCGGCCAGTCCTTTGACCGAACCGGGCTGGAAAAACTGGTCTGGAACTTGCTCCAGAAGGAGGCAGTAATCCTCCCCCGGGCCGACGAAGAGCGTCTGGTGCAGCGGGTGGTATATCGTATCCTGGGGTTAGGCCCTCTGGAGCCTCTACTGCACGACCCAGAGATTACGGAGGTCATGGTCAATTCCCCCACAGAGATTTTCATCGAACGTCAAGGGCGTCTGGAGCGGGTAGAGGCCCGTTTTCGCGATGAACAGCACCTGCGGCAAATCATTGACCGTATCGTAGCGCCTCTGGGACGGCGGGTGGATGAGTCTATGCCTTATGTGGACGCGCGGCTCTCCGACGGCTCCCGAGTCAATGCCATCATCCCGCCCTTGGCCGTGCGGGGGCCGGCCTTGACCATTCGGCGCTTTTCGGCTACGCCTTTCACCCTGAAGCGCCTGGTCGAACTGGGCACGTTGAACGAAGCCATGGCCCGTTTTTTGCAGGCTTGTGTGCGGGCGCGATTGAACATCTTGATCTCTGGCGGCACAGGCGCCGGCAAGACGTCTACCCTCAACGCGCTGGCCCAGGCCATTCCCCGTCAGGAACGGCTCATCACCATTGAAGATACAACCGAATTACGGCTGAGCGCGGAAAACATCGTTTCTCTGGAAGCCCGCCCCCCCAACATTGAAGGAAAAGGCGAGATCACCATCCGCACCCTGTTACGCAACGCGCTGCGTATGCGGCCTGATCGTATCATTGTCGGCGAAGTGCGCGGCGCCGAAGCCTTTGATATGCTGCAGGCCATGAATACCGGGCATCCGGGGTCGTTGACCACGGTGCATGCCAACGCGCCTGCAGACGCGATTCGACGCCTGGAATCCATGGTGCTGATGGCCGGTCTGGATCTCCCCCAACCCACGATTCGGGAATATGTGGCCAGTGCTTTGCAACTCATCGTGCAGCAAGAACGTTTGCCCGATGGGTCACGCCGGGTAGTAGAAATTGCAGAGATCATCCCCGAAGAAGATGACCAAGGTCGGCTCCGTCCGAGGCTGATTCCTCTGTTTCGGTTTGAGCGCAGAGGGATGGATGCACAGCATCGGGTTGTGGGCGCCTTTGTTACTTTGTCTGCCGCTTTGGCTTCCTCACGGGCTTTGAAGCGTATCCGTCGCGTTGGGCTTTCTTTGAAAGACCCCCTGGAGGAATAAGAGCATGGGGTGGGATTTCCTGCTGGTTCTGTTATTGGCGGTAGGCTCTGCCCTGTGGTGGGTAGGCGGCCCCTTTGAGCGCCTGCCGGGATATAGGGCTTGGCTGGAGCATTTGCCTTGGATTTTTGGCCTGTGGGTGGGCCTCTTTGTCTGGAGCGCCCTGCGTGCGGTTATTGCTTGGCGTCGGGTGCCCCAGGCCGCGCGCTTACGGCTGATTCACGCCTTAGACTCCCAGCACCCTTCGCTACTGGCACAGGCCTGGCGAAGGCTCCGGCAACGGTGGCAGCGCTGGATGGAGGCCCCTTTTAGCCGGCGTTTGCTTGGCCCGTGGCAAGAAGCCCGCATCCCTGGTGTGGGATACGCTGCTGCGTTGGCCCTCTCTCTGAGCATAGGAGGGATGCTGGTGACCTGGCGCCCCGTGTTGGGGGGAACTTCTCTCCTGGTGGTGCTGGGGGGCGGGCGCTGGTGGGTGGGCGTACGCGCTCGCCAGCAAAAGCAACGATTTCACGAGCAGTTGCCCGATTTTCTGGATCGGGTGGCCGACGCTTTGCAGGCAGGATTTTCATTGCTCCAGGCGCTGAATTTCATTGCGCCGAACCTGGCCGAGCCGATACGGTCCGAGGTTTATGCCATCATCCGGCGGATGGAGTGGGCGATTCCCCTGGCTCAAGCGTTTCAACCCACCTACCAGCGTTATCCTTCTACAGAGATGCACATGTTGATTCAAGGCTTAAATCTACACCATCGCATTGGCGGAAATATGGTGGAACTTTTGCGCCAGATGAGCACTTTGGTCCGTGAGCGGGTCGTGCTGGAAAATGAAATTCGCACCTGGACCGCCCAGAGTCGGCTCTCGGCGTGGGTCATGGTGCTTTTGATGCCAGTCTCACTGATCTTGTTGCACTTTTTCCCCACCTATCATCAAATATTGTGGAACACGATGGCAGGCAATCTGGTAGTGGTGTTCGCGATTTTCCTCCAGATTATGGGCGCGTTGCTGATTCGCCGCTTGCTGCGCGTGGAGTATTAGGATGAGGTTTTGGATGTTGCTTTTGTCTGCTGCTTTAGGTGGCGCAGTGGCCGCAGTGGTTTGGGGGCTGTGGGCGGCGGAGTCAGCACAACATATCGTGCGAAGGCGTTGGGTCGACTATAGCGTCTTTGACCGCCGTACAGCCAAAGGAGGAGAACGGTCGCCGGGGCGTGCACGTTGGGCCGAAAAGTTCTGGCGCGACCTGCAGCGCCTTCGGGCGCCTTTCTTCGTGGAGCGCCTCCTGCCCGATGCGTTGATCGTGGCTGCGGGCTGGCCTCACCCTCCTGAGGCTTACCGCGCTTTAGCGTGGTTACTCCTCCAAGGAGGAGGGTGGCTGGAGGTCTTACTGGTTTTCGCCAGTCTTAGCGGGCGAATGAAATGGAGCACCTTCTGGCTGGGGAGCACCCTGGTTCTCGTGGCGACAGTGTTGGGCCCCTGGTGGTGGATTCGGCGTTTGAAACGGCGCCGACAACAACAAATTCGGCGGGCTTTGCCGGATTTTTTGGATATGTTGACCCTGGCCGTAGAGGCGGGGTTGGGCTTTGAGCCGGCTATGAAACAAGTGGCGGAACGTTTCCCTGGCCCGTGGGGAAGCGAAATGCAGCGGGCGCTGCAGCAAATCGACCTGGGCGTGCCGCGCGATGAGGCTTTGCGCCAGGCGGCCGAACGAGTAGACGTGGAAGAAGCCTTGAGTTTTGTGGAGGCTCTGTATCTGGCCCACCGTCTGGGAACGCCCCTAAGCCGCTCGCTACGGATCCAAAGCCAACTGCTTCGTACACGCCGTCGCCAGCAGGCCCAAATGCTGGCCCATACCGCCCCCGTACGACTGGTTCCTGCCCTGGTATTCTTTTTCCTCCCCAGCCTGCTTTTGCTCTATTTAGCCCCTCCTCTACTTTTCTTCTTTTTCGGGAGATGATGGTTTTGTAGATGAAGACCTTTTCTCCATACCACAGGGCGAGCGACAAGGCAAGGCGCCCCAAAGCCCAGGCTTTGGTGGAGTTTGCCGCGGTGTTGCCGCTCTTGCTTTTTATGGCGCTGATGATGCTGGAAACCGGCCGTTTGGCGTATACCCAGATTGTAGTCACCAATGCGGCCTGGGAAGGGGCTCGCGTTGGCGCTACGCTGGCTCATCCCGAACAAGGAGACGCGGAAATCATGGGGGCCGTAAGGCAAGCCGCTTATGGTTTGGATGCCAGTCGCCTGAAAATTCAGATTCAACCCACCCAGCACGAATATCCCCGTAATCTTCCGGCTCCTTACCCGCGGGGATATCCTTTGAAAGTCAAGGTTACCTACGAGTTGCCTCTGTTCCTCTGGCCAATCACTGTGCCGATAACGGCTCAAGCCACGACCGTGATGGAGTATCAGAACCCATGAAGCGTCGGACTCGAGGCCAAGTGTTGGTTATGGTTGTCTTCTTGATTATGGGCATCCTTCTCATGTTTGCCTTAATCGTCGAGGTCGGTCGGCTCACCCAAACACATGCCCAACTCCAGGGCGTGGCTGACTCGGCGGCTAAGGCGGGAATGATGGCTGTGGCTGACCGAATGGTCACATTGGCCGCGGCCCAGCAAACCAAAGCAGCAGAATCACCCTGTACCCCTGATGCGGGCTACGGCACGCCCGCGGCCACGTGTACGGCAACGCCACCCCCCGAGAACGTTCCTGCCTGGCTAGACGATGGGGATCGGGCCACCCTGGTCGCCCCACCTATGCAAACCCAGGTGGCCCAAGCCGTTCGTCGGCAAATGCAGCGCAACCTGCCTGCAGAGCACTCGGAAGTTCAGGTGAAAGTACTTTACCCCTACCATTACAACCCTTTGGCCAAAAACCTGCATCTCTGGGTGCAACTCCAACAACCCATGAGTTGGTTGTTGGCCCCCTGGCTGGGATGGCATGGCAGCGTCCGCTTGCAAGCCGAATCGGAACAACGCCTACCTCAACGAGGAGAACCATGATGGAATCATTCCCTTCTTCGCCTGCCTCCGAGCCCAGGGCTGAAGAGGGAGCCTTGCCCCTTCCTCTCTGGATTCGGGCAGGACGCTTACTACCCTGGCTCGTGGGCGCGGGCCTGGTGACCTGGCTGAGTTACCATTGGTTTGTGCCTTTGCCTTTAACCTATGTTGCCATAGGGGCCGTGGTTTTGATTCTCCTCTTTGGGGTGTGGGGTTCGCGCCGGCCATGGAATATGATCATCCTCCTGGGGCTGGCGGTGAGCATGGGTCTCCTTTGGCGGGCAGAGATGTTCGTCGTGGCTCAAACCTTCCGCTGGGCTCTTGCATTAAGCCTTGGCACGCTGGTGATAGCCGTTTTGGGGAAACGTTGGCTGTTGAGCCGACCGTGGCGCTGGCTTTTGGCGCTGGCTGGCGTCGGGTACCTTGCCATTTGGGCTTGGTTCTTGTTCCCTTCTATGGGCAGCCTCACCGGCCGCGAATGGTGGGCAGCCTCTCTTGGGGGAGGCATGGTGACTTTTTGGGGCCTGCTCATGACCACGACATGGACGGAGTTCCTGTATCAGCCTAAAGAAAACCCCTTGGCTTTGGCTGGGGATTTTTTTATCGAATTCTGGGCGTTGATTTGGACCCTTCCCCTGGTGCTGAACATCCTCTACTAAAGGGGACTTTCACCTTGATGCCCATCAAGCGTTATGGGTTTTGATTTGTAATGACCTGCGTGGCGGCAAAACGCCTCTGTGGGTAGTTTTTTGGCGCGCGACGACGAGTCGCCTGTCCTGAGTGCATCGAAGGGCCGTTTTCCAAAGCGGCGCCAAGGCGCCGCACGCCAAAAAAAAGCGCTGGCAACGGAAAATGCTCTCTGTGTCTTTCGTGTTCTCTGGGTGAGCATTTGCAGGCCTGCAGCGCTTCTGGGCAGGTAATTGCCTCAACCCAAGAAAAAAGCCCCACCGCGAGGGGTGGGGCTGGGGCTACCTCGCGGAAGACAAGCGTTCAGGCTTTCTGAATGCCCAAGGTGACTTTGCCGCCGGCGGCCTGGGTAGTGAAAGCGCCTTCGGGCGGCGCGACCGCGGTCATTTCCACGGCCAGCACTTCGTTCATGATGTCGTCGCGGTAGGCTTCTACCGCGGCGGTGATGTCTTCCGGCGCCTGGTAGAACAGGCGAATGCGGTCGGAAACTTCCAGCCCGGCTTCTTTGCGGGCGTTTTGCACCCAGCGCACGAAGTCCCGGGCGAGACCTTCTTGCCGCAGTTCGGGGGTGATTTCGGTATTCAGCGCCGCTAAGTACGCGCCTTCGCTGGCCACGGTCAGCCCGCCGTGGGCTTCCATGATCACTTCCACCTCGTCGGGCTGGATGTCGTAGGTCTGGCCGTCCACTTCTACGGACACGGGCTCGCCTGCCAGCAGGCGGCGGGCGGCGGGCTCGGCTTCCAGCGCCAGAATGGCCTGCCGCACTTTCGGGAACAGCCCTTTGTATTTCTGCCCCAGTTGTTTGGGCAACGGCTTTAGCCGATAGGACACAGCCTCGCTCTGCCCGTGGAGCACGCGCACCTGCTTGACGTTCAACTCGTCGGCTAGCAGGTGGGCGTAACGGGCGATGACATCTTGCTCGGACGCGCGACCCACGGCAAACGCGGCTTCCTGCAGGGGCTGACGCACCTTGAGACCGGCTTTGTTGCGGGCGGCATGGCCCAGGGAAACCAGTTTGAGCACCAACGCCATTTCGGCGTTCAGGGTTTCGTCGATGGCGTCGGCGTCGTAGGTCGGCCAGTCGGCTAAGTGGACGGATTCGGGGGCGTTTTCGTCCACCCCGCGCACCAGGTTTTGGTAGAGTTCCTCGGCCATGAAGGGCATCGCGGGGGCAATCAGTTTGGCGATGGTGGTCAGGGCTTCGTAGAGGGTGCTGTAGGCGGCTTCCTTGTCGGCATCGGAGGCGCTCTTCCAGAAGCGGCGGCGGCTGCGGCGCAGGTACCAGTTGGAAAGTTGCTCGACGAAGGTTTCTACCGGGCGGGTGGCGTTGAGGGCGTCGTAGGCTTCGTAGGCTGCGGTGACCTGTTTGGTGAGGGCGTGCAGTTCGGAACGCAGCCAGCGGTCGAGTTCGGTGTAGGCGGGCTGGGCGTCGGGGGAAGGCGTCCAGCCGTCGAGGTTGGCGTAGGTGGTGAAGAAGGCGTAAACGTTCCACAAAGTGAGCGAGAAGCGGCGCACGGTGTCGCCCACCAGGTTCAGGGAAAAACGTTTGCTGTCACCCGGCGGGCCAGCGGTGAAGAGATACCAGCGCAGCGCGTCCGCGCCGTGGACGTCGATCACTTCCCACGGATCCACCACGTTGCCGCGAGATTTGGACATTTTCTGGCCTTTTTCGTCCAAGATCAGCCCCAGGCAGACCACGTTCTTGAAGGCCACGTCGTCAAACAGCAGGGTGCTAATGGCGTGGAGGGAATAGAACCAGCCCCGGGTCTGGTCCACGGCTTCGCAGATGTAGTCGGCGGGGTGCTGCTTGGCGAAGGTTTCCTGATTTTCGAAGGGGTAGTGCCACTGAGCCACCTGCATGGCGCCGGAGTCGAACCAGACGTCGATGAGTTCGGGCACGCGGTGCATTTTGCCGCCGCATTTGGGGCAGGTGAGGGTCACTTCGTCCACGTAGGGGCGGTGCAGGTCCAGGTCGCTGAGGTCTTTCCCGGCCATTTCGGAAAGTTCGGCCACCGAGCCTACCGCGTGTTGATGGCCGCACTCGTCGCACTGCCAGACCGGCAGGGGGGTGCCCCAGTAGCGTTCCCGGCCCAAGGCCCAGTCGATGTTGTTTTCCAGCCAGTTGCCGAAGCGGCCGTGCTTGATGTGCTTGGGCACCCAGTTGATTTTTTCGTTGAGGGCGACCAGGCGGTCTTTTTTGGCGGTGGTGCGGATGTACCAGGTGGGACGGGCGTAATAGAGCAGCGGGGTGCCGCAGCGCCAGCAGAAGGGGTAACTGTGGGTGGAGGTTTCCGCGCGGAACATCAGACCCCGCTTTTGCAGGTCTTCGATGATGAGGGGGTCGGCGTCTTTGAAGAACATGCCGGCCCACGGGCGCACGGCTTCCACAATGGTGCCGTCGGGCTTGACAGTGTTGATGACCGGCAGGTCGTATTGCCGCGCCATTTCCATGTCGTCGCCGCCGAAGGCGGGCGCCATGTGCACCAGGCCGGTGCCGTCTTCGGTGGTCACGAAGTCGGCCAGCACCACGAAGTGCGCCGGTTTGTCGGGCGGCACGAAGGTGAAGAGGGGCTGGTATTTCTTGCCTTTGAGCGCCTTGCCGGGGAATTCGGCCACCACCTCTACTTCCTCATCGCGGAAGACCTTTTCCAGCAGGGGGCGGGCCACGATGAGGAATTCTTCGCCGCCGTCGGGCAGGGCGCGGCGGACTTTGACGTAGGTTACCTTGGGGTGGGCGGCGACAGCCACGTTGGCGGGCAGGGTCCAGGGGGTGGTCGTCCACACCAGCAGGGCGGTGTGCGGCTCGTCTTTCAGCGGCAGGCGGACGTAGACCGAAGGGTCTTCGGTGTCCTTGTAGCCCTGCGCCACTTCGTGGTCGGCCAAGGGGGTGCCGCAGCGGGGGCAATAGGTGACCACCTTGTGGCCGCGGTAGATCAGCCCCTGTTCCCAAAACTGCTTCAAAATCCACCATACGCTTTCGATGTATTCGTTGTAATAGGTGACGTACGCGTGCTTCAGGTCGACCCAAAAGGCAATGCGCTCGGTCAGGTTTTCCCATTCCTGGATGTATTCGAACACCGATTGGCGGCACAGTTTGTTGAACTCGGCGACGCCGTAGGCCTCGATCTGGCGCTTGCTGGTGAAGCCGAGTTTTTTCTCGACCTCGATTTCGACGGGCAGGCCGTGGGTATCCCAGCCGCCGCGGCGGATGATGTGATAGCCGCGCATCACCCGATAGCGCAGGAAGATATCTTTGAAGGAACGGGCCAGGACGTGATGCACGCCGGGCTTGCCGTTGGCAGTGGGGGGGCCTTCGTAGAACACGAATTCCGGGCCGCCGCGGCGGGTTTCTTCGGTTTTCTGGAAGACGCGACGCCGGCGCCAGAATTGGAGGTGGCGTTTTTCCATCTCAGGTAGACTAACCTGGGGTGAAACGGGTTTGAAGGGCATGGGGAAACCTCCGGGGTAATGAGGAATTAGGAATTAGGGATTAGGGATTAGGAGGAGCGGTGCGGTCATCGTTCGCCATTCGCAACTCGCCATTAACGCATAACGCTCCCGCCCCGTGCAGGGACGAGAGCGCGAAACTCCCGCGGTACCACCCTGGTTCCCGCCGTGGTTGGCGGGCCCTCGGTCGGGCACGGCCTGGGAAAGCGTATGCCCGCGCCCGGGTAACGGTGGGCGAGGCCGGCGCGCCTACTAAGGGCTCACGCCCCGTTGGGTTTGCGGCTCCGGAGGGATTTTCGGCCTGCGGCGGCTGTTCGGCTTCCACCATCCCGAACTCGCTGGCAGCCCCGGGCAGGCTTACTCGTCTCCATCGACGCCTTTAGGGGGCTTGGGTTGCCCAAATTATGCCACAAAGCAGCGAGAAGGTCAACCTGTATTGCGCAGCCGCGGAAAGAAGACGCTGATCTAACTGTTCAGCCTTTGGGAAACAGCCCACGGATGAACGCGGATAATGGCGGATGGACACGGATTTTAGAGCGCCGACGGCACCAGGAAAGGTGCCTGAGCAACCAAGCGCCAAGTAACCAAGCACTATTTCACCCAACCCCTCCCGCCTTCTGTGTTTTCGGTGCCTTCTCTGTGTCTTCTGTGGTTTTCTGTCTGCGTCATCTGCAGTGTCTCTTCGAGGCTGAATAGTTGCCCGCGATTGGGCAAAATCGGATTCTTTACGGCGCTGGACCGTTGTAGTAGGAAATCGGCACCCACAGGCGCAGCGGGCCTTTGAGGTGGAAGCCGGGAGCCATCTCCAGTTCCACGATGCAATCGATGGCCTTCTTTCCATGCCAGAGTTCCCCGCCGCTCAAAGGCGTTTTTGGAGGAAGAGAGAGGGTGATGTTTTCCACAGTGACGAACACATTGGGCACCGGCGTGCGATAAGTGGGGGGGCCGTTGTTGGTGGGGAAAAGGGAAATCGTTTTGCGCATTTCTGGCGTGAGTAGCGGCTTTTTGTCTGGGGGAAGGTAAATCTGCCGTAGCCCTCGAATGAAGTGAAGCGTAGCGCCCGGCCTTCCTCCCGTGGGGGGAGATGGTGGATAAGGCGGAAAAGGGGTGGCAATTTGAGATGGCGCGATGCCAAAGACTTGAAAGGCGAAGGTGATCTCAAGAGAGTAGTTGTGGGGAGAGTCCCAATATCTATTGTAGCCTTCAACAAAAATCAGGATGTTGGGTGCCTGGGGAAGGCGGTAATACCCCGCCCAACGCCCCCACAGATTGAGGTTCTTCATGGGGAGATACCGGTAAGCGCCGTCTTCGAGAGGGCTGAAAGGCAGCGGCGGCGGGGTGGGGAGGTCGGCAGCAGGGGCGGCAGTGGCCTTCGGCAAGGCCGTGGCAGTAGCAGTAGGGATGGGGGATGTGACAGGCGGCGTGGCCGTCTCCGGCGCTATCGTACGGACGGGTGTCAGCCAATGAGGTTGCGAGCGGTGCTGACAGCCGACCAGCATGAAAACGAAAAGGATGCCTGACCAGATCGCCGATTTCATGAGGGCGCCTCCAAAAACAAGGCTCCCCTGGCCGCGCGTCAAAGTGCGCGGCCAGGGGAGAAACCCGTAACCGGGGCGAATTTACGGCTGGGTGGGCGTCGCGTGGTCGCCTGGTACATGTTCGGAGTTGGGGATGAGATGCAGGGGGATCGGCATTTTTCTCCTGCGGGGTCTACTGTTTCCCCTCGCGGTACTTTCAGTATACCCCAAAAAGAGGAAGTCAGGTTGACGTTCACGTCATCCAAAGGTTTACATTCGCCCGAGGGCAGTTTTGAGCCTTCGCCGGGATAGCCCCCCCCCGCCCGAGAGAGCTCAGGGGCGGACAGTCGCCCCTGAAGAGAAAAAGTTATGTGGTTATTTTGGCGGCTTCGCCGCCAAAATAACCACACATTTTCTCCCTTTTCCTCTCTGAGAGGCGGGAAGAACAAGGGCCTGGTCGGCCCCTGTGCGCCTTTGAACCCAAAAGAGCGGGGGTTGGGGTGCTGTGTGCGTGCAGGGGTTGCTGTTTACATGGGGGTTATTTGCACTCACTGTAGCCGCAGGCGTAGCAGCGGGCGCACCCTTCGGTATAAACCACCGCGGCCGCGCCGCATTCGGGGCAGATGTCGCCCACTTGGGTGATGTCCAGCGGCTTTTCGCCTTTTTCTTCAGGCGGGGCTAAGGTCTCTACCGTGTTTTCTGCCGCGGGTTCTTCTTCGCCCTCCAACGGCAGCAGCGAGGGCAGGTTGAGCGAGAACGTGTGCCGCTCCTCCTCTTCCTCCTCGCCGGTGGAAGGCTCAGATTCCAGATAACGCTTGATGGCCTGAGCGATGCCGTCGGGCAGGGAGCGCACCCGGTTGGGGCCGAAGCCCGCGGATCTCCCGCCGCCGATGCCGCTCAACTGCCGCCAGATTTCACGCAGGCGCTCGCGCGGTTCCACCGTAGAGGTGAGGCGCAAAACGTAGGAAACCAGCCGCCCCATGGCCTCGGAAATCGCCGCGGTTTCCGAACCGGCCTTTGCGGTGTTGATGAACACTTCAAAGGGCTGGCCGCCGCCGTTTTCGTTGATGGTGATGAAGGCGCGGCCCACCGGCGTCTCAATGCGGTAGGTGCGGCCGCGGAGGACGGACGGCCGCGGCTTCTTCGGCTCGTTCCACAGGCGGGGCTGCTCGCTCTGCGCGGTGGGGGCTCCCAAGGCCACGTCCTTGCCCTTGGCTTTGGCGGTGGCTTTGGTTTCCAGCACCACCTTTTCGCGGGAGCCGGTGACGTACACCGTCAAGCCTTTGATGCCCAGTTCCCAGGCCAGTTTGTAGGCCTTGGCCACGTCGTCGGGGGTGGCGTCGGCGGGGAAATTCACGGTCTTTGAAATACTATTATCTACGAACACCTGCAACGCGGCTTGGGTGTAAACGTGCTCTTCGGCGGTGATGTCGGAGGCCACCACGAAGGTGTGCTTGATGTGTTCGGGCACTTCGGGGATGTGCTGGCAGGTGCCCTGTTCCAGCACTTGTTCAATGATGCGGTTGCGGGTTTCTTCGTCCAGCCCGGCTTCTTCCAGCGCCTTCATGAAGAGGGGGCTGGTGTAGGTGAGTTGCAGGTCTTTGCCGTTGTCGTTGACGTGGCGGATGTAAGCCAAGGCGAACACCGGCTCGCAGCCGTAGCCTTCTACACCCGAAACGGTGGAAACCGTGCCCGTGGGGGCAATGGTGGTCTGCGCCGCGTTGCGGATGCCGTGTTTGCGGATGCCTTCTACGATGGCGTCCCAGTCCAGCGGAGGGCGTCCCCAGTCGGTTTTGGGGCCGCCGCCGAGCCAGTCGGGCCACTGGGGCGGCTGCCACTTCAGGTTTTCGGGGTCGTAAATGCTGCCTTTGATGGCCGGGAAGGGGCCCCGTTCTTTGGCCAGTTCAATGCTGGTGCGCATGGCGTGGTAGCGCACGAATTCCATCACCTGCGCGGCAAATTCTTGCCCTTCGGGCGAGCCGTAGCGCACGCCGTTGACGTACATCAGGTCGGCCAAGCCCATGATGCCCAAGCCGATGCGGCGGGCGCGGTGGGCGGCTTCCTTCAGTTGAGGCACGGCGGGTACATAGGCGTTGGCTTCCACCACATCGTCAAGGAAGCGCACCGCGCGCTCGGTGGTTTCTCGCAGTTTCTCCCAATCTACCTTGCCGCCGTCGGTGACGTGCTGGGCCAGGTTGATGGAGCCAAGGCAGCAGTTTTCGTAAGGGCCGAGCCACTGCTCGCCACAGGGGTTTGTGGATTCCAGCGGGTAGAGGTGTGGCACGGGGTTGGCGCGGTTGGCGGTGTCAAGGAAGAGCACACCGGGCTCGCCGTTGTGGTGTGCCTGTTTGACGATTTTGTCGAACAGGTCGCGGGCGCGCACCTTGCGGTAGGTCTTGATGGGGATGCCCGCGGCTTCGGCTTGGTCTATGGTGCCGTCAAAATCGTGGTAGCGCGGGTCAAGCACGTCGGGGAAGCGCAGTTCCCATTCCTCGTCGTTTTCCACTGCTTGCATGAAAGCGTCGGTGATACCCACCGAAATGTTGAAATTGGTGATGGCGTTTTCGTCAGTTTTGCAGGTGATGAACTCTTCAATGTCGGGATGGTCTACGCGGAGGACGGCCATGTTGGCCCCACGCCTTGAGCCGCCTTGCGCAATCTCCCCAAATGCTTGGTCGTAAACCCGCAAGAATCCAATTGGGCCTGTGGCTTGGCCAGCCGAAGATTTGACAATGGTGCCCTTGGGGCGCAGGCGGGAGAAGGAAAAACCGTTGCCGCCGCCGGTCTGCTGGATGAGCGCGGCGTTGCGCAGTGTCATAAAAATGCCCGACTCTTTGCGCCCCATGTCGTCGGAAATGGGTAGCACAAAGCAGGCCGCCAGTTGCCCCAAGGGCGTACCCGCGCCGGTCCACGTCGGCGAATTGGGGATGTAGCGTTTGGCGATGAGCAGTTTGTAAAATACCTTAGCCTGGGCAATGATTTGGGCTTTGCTGGCGCCAAACTCGCTTTCGGCCTTGGCCACGTGGTAGGCTACCCGCCAAAACGTTTCTTCTGGCGTTTCAACCGGCTTGCCGTCAGGCCCTTTGCGCACGTAGCGGCGCACGAAGACCTGATAGGCGTTTTCCGTCAGGTTGACCTTGGGCAGCCCTTTGGGCAGAGGCGGGGTGGGTAGGAGTCCTTTGGTGGGGGTGGAAGTGGCCATGATTCGCTCCTCGACCTGGGGTGTGGGGAAGAGGGCGGCCTGCAGGCAGGCCGGCGCTCCAAAAAGAGGACGTGATTTTTCAGCCTTGAAGAAACCGCTGATTACGCAGAAAGTAACTGTTCAGCCTCAAAGAGACGCTACGGATGACGCAGGCAGAAAACCACAAAAGGTACAGGAAACGGGATGCGGGATGCGGGATGCGGAACGCGGCCGTTGGCGTCATCTTGGAGACGCTGGCGCCCTAAAATCCGTGTCTATCCGTAATCGTCCGCGGGCCGTTTCCCAAAGGCTGAACAGTGACAAGAGGACGTCACAATCCTTCCGTGGCAACGTCGCATCGCCCGGCAGCAGAAAGGTCCTTTCGTGGTTGTATCACTACGGTGGAGAACGTCGGCTTTTCGCCTCTTGCCCCAAAAACGTTCTCCAAACTCGGCTTCACCCGGTTTCTAACAAACGATCAATCTCATCCCGAATGGCTTTCAGATCGTCTAAACCCAAATACACAATGGCATAGCGGATGTAAGCAATTTGGTCTAACTTTTTGAGCCCTTCGATGATCATGTCGCCCACCACGCGCGAAGACACCTCGGCTTTGCCCAGCCCCTGCAGTTTGGACTCCACCTCGCCCACCAGCCGTTCAATGCTGGCGCCAGAGACCGGACGCTTCGCACAGGCAATCCGAATACCTCGCAGCAATTTCTCGCGGTTGAACTCTTCGCGCGTGCCGTCTTGCTTGACGATGAGCGGCGTCGCCAGCAAAGGACGCTCATAAGTGGTAAAGCGCCGACCGCAGGCCAAGCATTGCCGCCGCCGGCGGATGCCGCCTTGTTTGTCGTGGATTGTGTCGACCACTTTGCTTTGGGCGTGACCACAAAAAGGACATTTCATGATGCATCCGCCATATCTTGGGGTTGGCGCACTCCATGCCCCTGCATCTTGGGGTTGGCATTTTAGCATACTCCACCCCATAAATCAAGGCCCAACGAGGCGCAGTAAGTATTTTTTAAGGGAAAAGTTGGTTTTAACCCACAGGGTAACTTCGTCTCGGCAAACGGGGGGCGGCACTGAGGCACTGCGGAATTAGGGTACAATACATCCCATGACCACTTTACCCTTTCGCCCTCCCGCGCGCTTCACGTTGGCCACCGACGCCCGCTTGCAGGCCGAAACGGCCGGTGAAGATTACGCCTGGCGCCTGCACGCGGCCTTCGGCCTCTGGGAGGCCATGGCCTTGGTCTCCACCTTAGGCTTGCGGGTGCAGGAAGTGGTCACCTTCCCCTTTGTGGAAGTGGAGGGGCAGCGGCGATGGGCGCCGGAAACTTTCGCCAACGGCCCGCACCTCCTCGCCCTGACCCCAGCATGGGCGCGGTTGCAATGCGAACCCTTTTTGGGGCTGGTGCTGCAGTGCGAATACTGGGCTGCCCATCCGCAGGGGATGGTCGGCCGGTTGCACCTGTACAACGAAGGCCACGTGCCCCGCGTGGGTGCCATCGGGGTGGCCGGTGTGCTGCGCCCCTTGCCCGGCGAAGAGGGCGGGCTGGAACCACGAGAAACCCACGCGGTACACGTCTTACAAGGCGAAGGCGGCGGGCTCAGCCCGGTGCTCTTCCTCACTGGCGGGGCCGAGGGGAGGAGGTCGCCCTTCCCCGCGCTCACGGTGTCCTTTTCACTGTTGCCGGGGCAAGAGCGTCACCTGACGTGGGTGCAAACCGCGCGGCAAGACCCCGAAGCCGGCTTCGAACTGGCGCGCCAACTGGCGGCCCGCCCCTGGCCGCCGGTCGAAGCCCGCCTGGCCGTGCTCGAAGCCCAGGTTTTGCACGTCGAAGCCGAAGCACCCGCCCGCTCGTGGGCCTTTTTGCGCGGGCGCCAGATGGCGTTGCGCCTCCTGCGCCCCCACCCCGACCTGCCGCACCCCTTCTTCGTCACGGCTCGCGGCCCCGACCACGGCGGCCCTTACGACCCCCAGGCCAGCCACCGCGCGCCTTCGGTGCTCGATGCTTACCACCTGGCCAGCGCGGTCTTCCTCCCCCTCTGGCCCGAGCCGGTGCGCGGCTGGGTGGCCAACTTCCTCGCCCGCCAGCAAGACAACGGCTTCATCCCCTGGAAGCCCACCCTCCCCACAGCAGGCAACCTGGCTTCTCCTTTGTTGGTTACCCTGGCTTACCGCGCCTGGCAACACGACCCCACCGGCCTGGCTGGGCTGTACGAGCCCATGCGCCACTTTTTAGAAGCCTGGCAGACCCAAGCCGACGCCAACCGCGACGGCCTGCCGGAATGGACGCACCCGCTTCAAATGGGGTTGGCCGACCCGCCCGGCTTCGCCCCCTGGCGCCGCGAATCCCCCGGCGCTTCCCTCAGCCATGCCGAAAGCCCTGCTTTGTATGCCTTCCTCTTTGCTGCCCTCAACCACTTAGAGGCCATGGCCCAGGCCGGAGAGCGCCCCTTCCCCAAATCTTTGCAGACCTTCCGCCGCCGCCTGCGCCGCGCCCTCAACGAAATGTGGGATGACGCCCGCCGCGCCCCCCTCTATCGGGATCGGGACACCCACCAGCGCCCCCCGCACCAGGTGTTGCACAAAGCCCATGGCCGGCAGACCGTCGCCCTTTCCCTCACTTTTGCTTCGCCGCAACGGCTGTTGCTGCATTTCTTCCCCCAACGGGGCAGCGTCCGCTCGGTGGAGGTGGTGCTGCGCGGCCGCGACGAGCGGGGCAAGCCCTTGGAAGAAATCCTGCCGGCCAGCCGCGTGCAATGGTACGAGGGGCGAGGCGTGCTGACCAGCGAGGGGGTGTTCGCCCATCTGGAGGAGGTGCGGGTCGATGGGCTGCGCAGCCGCGACCGCTGGGTGCTGCTCACCCCCGATTACACCCTCAGCGACATCAGCCTGCTCACTGCGCTGTGGGCTGAAGCCCTGACGCCCGAACAGGCCGAGCAGGTGCGGCGGGCTTTGCGCGGCGTGCGCGGCTACGGACGCCCCTTTGGCGCACCCCTCAGCCCCCGCGGCGGCAAGAAAGCGCCCCCGTGGCAGCGCGCGGTGCACCTGCCCTGGAACGCGTTGGCCGTTGAGGGCCTGCTGGCCTACGGCTTCCGGGAAGACGCAGCCCGCCTGCTCACGGCCAGCACCCAGGCCGTAGAACACGCCTTGAGCCACCAGGGCGCGTTCTTCGAAGCCTACCACGCGGACACCGGCCAGGGGTTAGAACGGGCGGAAATGTTGGCCGGTCTGCCAGCGCCCGCGCTGTGGATGAAGACCGCGGGGGTGCATCCCCTCACGCCCCGCCGCTTGCGCCTTACCTGGCCCAGCCCCTTTGCCGAGACCTTGCGCTTTGCCTTCTGGGGCTGGAAGGTCATCCGCGGCCCCAAACGCACCGTGGTCATCACCCCCGACGGCCGCAGCCGCACACTGCCTACGGCCGAACCGTGGGAAATCGCTTTCTGAGCCCCTACCCTGCCTTCTACCGCTTATGCTGACCATTGCCCAGGCTCTGCGTCAAACGCGCCGCGTGCTGCAACCCCACAGCACCACCCCCGCGCTCGACGCCCAAACCCTGCTCGCCGCGCTCACACACCGCCCCCGCGGCTGGCTGTTAGCCCATCCCGAAGCCCGACTCAGCCCCCGGCAATACCGCCGCTGGCAACGCGCCTGCGCCCAACTGGCTCGGGGCGTGCCTTTGCCTTACGTGATCGGGCGGTGGTGGTTCTACGGCCGCGAATTCGCGCTGAGCCCTGCGGTGCTCATCCCGCGGCCCGAGAGCGAAACCCTGGTAACCCACGCCTTGGCCTGGCTGCAGGCACACCCCGGGCGGGTGCGGGCAGCCGATGTGGGCACAGGCAGCGGCATTTTGGCCATCACCCTCGCGGCCGAACAGCCGCGGCTGCGCGTCACGGCCACCGACCTCAGCCTGCCCGCGCTGGCGCTGATGCAGGTCAACGCCTGGCGGCACCGCGTTGCGGCGCGCGTCCACGGCGTGCTGACCGACCTGCTCCGCGCCTGCCTCGGCCCCTTCGACTTGATCGTCGCCAACTTGCCCTACATCCCCCACGAGGCGCTGGCCGACTTAGCCGTCAGCCGCTACGAGCCCCACCTGGCGTTGGATGGCGGCCCCGACGGCCTGAGGCTGGTGCGCGCTTTGCTCGCCCAGGCCCGGACGCGGCTGGCTCCTGGCGGGTTGCTGTTGTTAGAAATCGCGGCCGACCAGGGGGAAAAGGCGCGCGGTCTGGCGGCTGAGGCCTTTCCCCAGGCCGAAATCGCTGTGCACCCCGACCTGGCGGGGCGCCCGCGGGTGGTCGCGGTGCAGCAGCCGCCCGCCGCGCGGTGCTGAGGCTTTGCCGAAGCACCCGCGGGGGAAGAGTGAGGGCACTACCATCAATAGCGCCCCCCGGGCTTCAAAATTCCAGATAATCGTCCAAATCGAAGAGAAACACGGTGGCGCCCCCTACTTTGACCGGGCGGGGCTGAGGCAAGGGGAAAAGCCCGCCCACGGTTTTCGTCACGAATTCCACCCGATGGCGACAAGTTTTGCGCAGCGCGGCGACCACTTCCTCGACCTGGCCCTCGGGCACGCCAATGAGCAAAGTGACGTTGGGGCGTTTGAGGAAGCCGCCGCTGCTGAGCACGGGCACCACCGGCACGCCCAGCCGGGCCAACGCCTCGGCCACGGCTTCGGGATGGCGCTCTTGAATCACGGCCATCATCAAATGCCGAATGGGCGGCGCGTCGGGTACGCGGCGCAGCAACATCCCCGGCCAGGCGGGGAGGGGCTCGTTGAGCGCGCGGTCGATTTCGGTGGTGAGTTCGGAGAGAATGTGCTCGCTGATCACCCCGGCCTGAAAGAGGTCGTGCAACGCAGCCCGCTGGGCGCGCAAGGTTTCCAGGCGCGCTTTGCGGAATTCTTCCATCTGCAGTTCAGGCCGTTGGGCTAAAATCTCGTGCACCGCCTGTTGCAAGCGCTGGTTGCGCTGTTCCAGCAGGGGTTGGAGCATTTCCCAGGTGTGGGCGGAGATCACGCCTTGCCGGAACGCGCGGCGCAGATATTCGAAGCCCGCGCGCGCGGCCACCGCGCGGGCATGGCGTTTCTCGAATTCCATCTTTGCCGCGTCGGGCGCACCGATACCCAACCTGCGCAGCACCCACGGCATGGAGCCCCCTTCCACCAACAGGGTGAACAACACCACGCCAAAAGCCATGATCTGAATTTGCTCCCGAGCACCGCCCAGGCTTTCGGGCAGGCCCAGCGCCAGCGCCAGCGAAACTGCGCCGCGTAACCCACCCCAATAAAGCACATGACGCCAGGCCCAGGGCACCCCTTTCCCCACCCACGCCAGGCTGTAAACGCTAATCGCCCGGGCCGCCAAAATGGCCAGCACCGCCCATAGCACGGTGTATCCGTTGTTCAGCAGCACGTGGGGCCGAATTTGTAAGCCGATGAGGAGAAAGATGAACGAGTTGGCCAGGAAGGCCGCGAATTCCCAGAAATTGACGGCCACGATGCGCGAGGTGGGCGACATGCTGCGCGGCCCCAGGTTGCCCGCCAACAAACCCGCGGCCACCACGGCCAATACGCCGCTGACGTGCAATTGCTCGGCCACCAAAAACGCGCCGTAGGCCAAAACGGTGGTCAGCGCGGTTTCCAACAGATAATCATCCACCCGCGCGATAACGCTGGCCACCAACGCGCCCAAAAGCACGCCCACCAAAAAGCCCCCACCGGCCACGCGCAAAAAGTCCATCACGCCCTGGCTCACGCTGTACTGGCCGGTCAGTGCCACGCCCAACAACAGGTTGAAAATCACAATAGCGGTGCCATCGTTGAACAGGCTTTCACCTTCCAAAAGCACCTGCAGCCGCTTGGGCGCGCCCAAGGAGCGGAAAAGGGCGACCACCGCCACCGGGTCGGTCGCGGCTACCAACGCGCCAAACAACAACGCCACGGTAATGGGCATCCCCAGGCCATAATGCACCACCGCGGCGGTGACCACGGTAGCCACCAACACCCCCACCACCGCCAGGCTCATGATCAGCCCCAAATCGCGCTTGAGGTCATCCCAGCGCAGGTGAAAGGCGGCTTCGAAGATAAGCGGCGGCACCAACACCCCCAAAATCAATTCGCCGGTAATGTGAACCGTGACCTCGGCGAAGATGGCCAACGCCAGCCCCACCAACACCAAACCCAAGGTGTAGGGCATCCGCAGCCGTCGGCTGAGCAGCCCGACCACCACGGCCACGGTGAGCAGGGAAATGACGATTTCTTCGAGAAAAAGCAGCGAATGGGGCATGAGGGGGAAAGGGGGGATTGGGGTAAAAAAGAAGATGGTTGCTTGGTTGCTTGGTTGTCTCTCTTGGCGCCCTTGACGTCGTCTTGGCGATCTTGGCGCCCCCGCTCCTTGGCGGCCTCAAAGCCGCGGGCTAACTCATAATTCGCAACTCGCGCCCACGCCACCTGCGGTTCGTTTTCTCAGGGCTGTGCACCCTTACGCCGCGGGAGGCGTTTCTTCCAGCGCGGCCAGGCGTTGGGCTTCGTCGCGAGTTGCCAATTCGTCGATGAAGTCGTCCAACTCGCCGTCGAGCACCGCGGGCAGGTTGTACACCGACTTGTTGATGCGATGATCGGTCACGCGCGATTGGGGGAAATTGTAGGTGCGGATTTTCTCGGACCGCTCCCCGCTGCCCACCTGGGCACGGCGCGCTTGCTCTACCTCAGCCCGCCGCCGGGCCTCCTCAATTTCGTATAGCCGCGCTTTGAGGATGCTCATCGCCCGCATCTTGTTCTGCAACTGCGAGCGTTCGTCCTGGCAGGCCACCACAATGCCCGTGGGCAAATGGGTGATGCGCACCGCGGTAGCGTTCTTCTGCACGTTTTGTCCCCCCGCGCCTGCGGATTTGTACACGTCGATCTTGATGTCTTTGTCCGGGATGTCGATTTCCACATCGTCCACCTCGGCTAGCACCGCCACGGTGGCCGTGGAGGTGTGAATGCGGCCCTGCGATTCGGTGGTCGGCACCCGCTGCACCCGATGCACCCCGGCCTCGTATTTCAGCCGCGAATACGCGCCCTGGCCTTTGATGAGGAAGGTGATTTCCTTGAAGCCGCCCAGGCCGGTCTCGTTGGCCGAGAGCACCTCCACCTTCCAGCCCTGGCGCTCGGCGTAGCGGGCATACATGCGGAACAGATCAGCCGCGAACAGGGCGGCCTCTTCGCCGCCGGTGCCGGCGCGGATTTCCATGATCACGTTGCGTTCGTCGCGCGGGTCTTTGGGCAACAGCAGGCGTTTGATTTCGGCCTCCAGTTGGGCCTGCCGGGGCAGCAAGTCGTCCAGTTCGGCGCGCGCCAGGGCTTTGAGTTCCGGGTCTTCGCCTTCTTCGGCCAGTTGGCGGGCTTCTTCGATTTGCTGCAACACGCGGCGATACGCCGCCGCCTTACGCACCAGCGGCTCCAGATCAGCCCGTTCCTTGGCCAGCGCGGCCGCGCGCTTGTAGTCGTTGCCGACCTCGGCCAGGGCTTTTTCGATTTCTGCGAAGCGTTGTTCGATGCCGTGCAGTTTTTCCAACATGGGCGCACCTTTGCGAACCAGGGGTTAGAGGCGAAGCGGCTGGGTGCCGCGGCTGATGTGGGCCAAAAATTCGTTGCGGGTGGCCGGGTTGGTGCGGAAAGAACCCAACATGGTGGAAGTCACCATCAGGGCGTCGCGCTTTTTCACCCCGCGGATCATCGCGCACATGTGAAACGCCTCCACCACCACCGCCACTCCGTGCGGGTGCAGCAATTCTTCCAGAAAGTCGGCAATCTGCCGGGTCATTCTTTCCTGCACTTGCAAGCGCCGCGAAAACATATCCACAATGCGCGGGATCTTGGAAAGCCCCAACACCCGCCCCTTAGGGATGTAAGCCACGTGCGCCCGCCCGATGAAGGGCAGCATGTGGTGTTCACACAGCGAATAAAACTCAATATCGCGCACGACCACCATTTCGTCGTAATCCACGTCGAAGAGGGCGTTGTTGATCAACGCCTCGGGGTCGGTGCGATAGCCAGCCAGCAGTTCCTCGTACATGCGCGCCACCCGCTCGGGGGTGCGTTGCAGGCCGTCGCGGGCGGGGTCTTCGCCAATGGCGGCCAAAATTTCCGCCACGGCCTGGCGGATGCGCGGCTGGTCGATCTCGCCCTCCAACAGGGCAGCGGAAGAAAAAGCGAGCGGCTTTTCGGGCATGGGTTCCTCCCTGAGGATGGGGAAAGGCAACTATTCCGCCTTGAGGAAATCGGCCGCGGATGATGCGGATGGCAACGGATTCCCGCGGATTTTTAGATCGCCAAGGTCGCCAAAATGACGCCAAGACCGCCAAGAAGTGAGGGCAAGAGTGGGCTTTTTATGTTTTCTGCCCAATCTGTGCTCATCTGTGGATGTTTTTCTGCGAAATCTGCGTAATCTGTGGTTTCTCCTTGTCAAGGCTGAACCGTTACGGGGAAAGGGACTCCTGAGTGGCCAGGGTGAGGTCATTCCTCCAGGTGCATTCGGCCATCGGCCGCGAGCACAAAGCGATGGGGCCCCTGAGGCACGTGGGGGCTGATGACCAGCGCGCCGCGGTCCATGGCTTCCCAGATGGCCTGGAAGGCCACCTTGCCGGGCTGCCATTTTTCCACCACCACCAGGCCGTGGCCGGGGATGATGGTGAAGGCCAAAGTGCGCGGGTCGTCGGGGGAACGCAGGCTGGCGGCGCGGCTGAAGGCTTCCACAATGCCTTCGGCCTGGGCGCGGGTGGCGCACGACACGGGGTAACGGTGGTAGGTCTCGGCCATGGGCGCGAACTCCACCACCGCGGGGTCGAAGGAAGCCACCCCGCGATGGCCATGCAGTTTAGAGCGGATGACCGGCACGTCGTACCCTTGCCAGCGGATGCGGGGCAGGGGTTGATCCATGGCAAACAATTCCACCGCTTCAGAAGAGGGCGGGTCGTTGCGCTTGCCTTCCACGTGCCGCACCAGCGCGCCGCGTCCGTCTTCCCGCACGCCCACGATCACGGCCAGTTCGTCTTCGGTAAGCGCGTCTTTGGCCACCGGCCGCGCGCTGCCGGTGATGGTCGCCACCAGGCCGGGGAAGGTGGGTTCCCAGGTGGCAAAGCAGCCTTCGCTGTATTGCTCAGAGATGCTGGCTTCCAGCGCGGGCACGGCCACCAGGTTGTTGATCCGCACCATGCGGGTGAAGAAATGGCGCTGCCCGAAGGCCGCGCCGGCGCGCACCATGGCTTTGGGCGCTTCCGCGGCCTGCCACACCGCGGCAGGGATGGGCGGCGGGAGCACCTTGTGTTCCGTGATTTCCTCTGCGCTCAAGGCCGTCACCAAGCGCAGCGCGATGTCGGTGTAAAAGGCGTCGAAGTTTTGCGCCTGCAAGCGCGGATAAGCGCCCACCAGGTCGAAGAGGTAAGCCTCTTGCGGCTCGCGCTCCCCCACGGCCAAGAGGATGCGCAAACCCTTGGCCTGGGCTTGCACCACGCGCTCCAAGGCCAGCAGCGGGCCGCCGCGACGGCCTTGCTCGATCAGGGTCTGATAAGCCTGGGGCGCCATGCCGGGGAAGGCAAAGTCGGCCGGGTCGGGCGGCGACTTGCTCAGCGCGGCTTCGAGGCGGTCTAACGCCTGCCGAAACGCAGGGGGCGAAACGCCCACCACAGTGACCACGGTGGGGGTCTGGCGCAGGCCAAAGCGACGCCGAGCGGTAAACATCAGGCCGCGCCGCCAGTTGATGGGCTCGCCAAAGGGCGCGGTGGTAAAAATCAGGTTGGTATCGGGCTGCGGCTCGGCCGTGACCACGTGCCCCAACCCCCGAAAGGCTTGCTCCAACCCCTGGAAGACGTGGGCTTCCAGGGGAGAAAGGGGTTGCCTGCCGGGCACGAAGGCCACCCGCTGAACCCTCAGCCAGGGATGCACCGGTATCGCTGCACGCATACTCTCACTCCTCACCGGAGGCATTAGAGACAACGCAGAGAGGCGCGAAGTAGGGGCGAGGCGCAGAGAGACGCGGAGGCGCAGTGCGAATCTCCAATTCCTCAATGCCTCAGCCCCTCGATGCCTTACTTCGCGAAGTCGGTGGCGCGGGTTTCTCGGATCACGGTGACCTTGATCTGGCCGGGGTATTGCAGGTTTTCCTCGACCTTTTTGGCGATGTCACGCGCCAGGCGAGCGGCTTGCAGGTCGTCGATCTCTTCGGGATGAACGATGATGCGGATTTCGCGACCGGCCTGCAGCGCGTAACTCTCGCTCACCCCGGCAAAGCCGTTGGCGATTTCTTCCAGGGTGCGCACCCGCTTCAGGTAATCTTCCAGGCTTTCGCGGCGGGCGCCCGGCCGAGCGCCGCTGATCGCGTCGGCCACTTCCACGATGATGGCCTCCACCGTATCCTGCTCCACTTCGTGGTGGTGCGAGGCCACCGCGTTCACCACCCGCGGCGAAACACCGTGGCGCTTGAGAAATTCCGCGCCGATGAGCGCGTGAGTGCCTTCCAGGTTGTGATCCATGGCTTTGCCGATGTCGTGGAGCAAGCCACCGGCCTTGGCGACCTCTACGTCCGCACCCAACTCTGCGGCCAGCACCGCGGCCAGTTTGGCGGTTTCTACCGCGTGATCTAACTGGTTTTGGCCGTAAGAGGTGCGGAACTTGAGCCTGCCGAGCACCTTGAGCACCTCGGGAGGCAAGCCGGCCACGCCCGCCTCGTAGGCGGCTTCTTCACCGGCCTCGGCAATGATGCGTTCCACCTCCGCGCGCTCCTTTTCGACCACTTTTTCGATGTGCGCGGGGTGGATGCGGCCGTCGAGCACCAATTTGGTCAGCGCCCGCCGGGCAATCTCGCGGCGCACCGGGTCGAAGGACGAAATGGTGACCGCTTCGGGCGTGTCGTCGACGATGACGTCGACCCCCGCGGCCTGCTCGAAGGCGCGGATGTTGCGCCCGCTGCGGCCGATGATGCGGCCTTTCATGTCGTCCGAGGGCAACGGCACCACCGAGGTGGTAATTTCCGACACGTGTTCCGAAGCCACCCGCTGGATGGCTAACGCGATCAGTTTGCGGGCTCGTTTTTCGCCCTCTTCTTTGGCCTCGGTTTCCACCTGGCGGATGATGCGCGCCATGTCGGCGCGGGCTTCTTTTTCCACCTCTGCCAGCAACTGCTGCCGCGCTTCTTCTACGCTCATCTGGGCGACCTGTTGCAAACGCTCATTTTGTTGTTGGTACAGGCGCTCGATTTCGTTCGCCCGCTTGTCGAGGGTGCTTTGGCGTTTGTTGAGGGATTGTTCGCGGCGCTCCAGGTTTTCGGCGCGGCGGTCGAGTTCCTGACGCCGGCGCTGCAGGCGCTCTTCTTCACGGCGCAGTTCCCGGCGCAGGTTTTTGAGTTGCTCTTCCGCCTCCTGGCGCAGGGCTAAGGCCTCGTCTTTCGCGTGGAGGATGGTTTCCCGTGCCTGGTCTTTGGCCTCTTGGCGGATACGCTGAGCCTGGGCTTCGACGTCGGCCAAGCGGCGTTTGTCGCTCTGGGTTTTGTACCAGTAGCCCACGGCCGCGCCGATGGCCAAGGCGACCAAAGCGACGATCAGAAGGATGAGTAGTGTCATTCCGTCCATGGCGATTCCTCATTGTCGGGGATATCCTCGGCAGGCGCCGAGGGGGAAAGGGGAGAAACTTCTGCCCACACGCGGGTCACGACCTCTTGAACGACCGCATAGGGGAAGCCGCGGCGAGCCAGGTAGGCGCTGAGTTTGCGTCGGAACTCGGGCCAGGCCAGCCCGCGATAGCGGCGCAGCGCTTTTTGCGCGGCCTGGTAGGCCAGAGCCTCTTCGTCGACCTGGGCCAGGGCCTGGCCGATGAGGTCTTCGTCCAGCCCCTTTTGGCGGAGTTCGGCGCGCAGGGCGCGCCGCCCGCGCGGGCGGAAGGTGTTGCGGCTTTCTACCCAGCGTTGGGCAAAGGCCGCATCGTCGATCAGTTTCAGTTCGCGCAGGCGATCGAGGGTGCTTTCGATCAGGGCTTCGTCCAGGCCACGCTTTTGCAGGTAGCGGCGAAGTTCCGCCTCGGTGCGCGGCCGGTAGTTCAGGTAATGCAAAGCCCGCTGAAACGCCTGCTCGTGGGCGTCGGCCTCACGCAGGCGGGCAATGGCTTTCTCATCCAGTTCTTGCCCCACCTGCAGCCAGGCGGCCACCACCTTGGCCAGGCCAAAGGCAAACTCGCCATCCAGGTAAACATTAACCCGTTGGGGGTTGCGCTTTTGCACGGTGATGGCGGTAATTTTGGCAGCCATGGCAGAGAAACGAAAACGGCCGGGCGCGCGCCACGGCCGTTTTCAGGTGGATATTTAGGCAACACCGACCCGCGGTGCAAGGTCACCGCGCGGGGGTTCGGGCAAGCGTATCATCCCTGAGGCCGCCGGTTTCAGGGGCGGACAGCCGCCCCTGAAGAGAAGAATTTATGTGTTATTTTGGCGGCTTCGCCGCCAAAATAACGACATATTTTCTCTCTTTTCCTCTCCGAGAGGCGGGAAGAACAAGGGCCTGATCGGCTCCTGTCCGCCTTTGAAGGCCGCCGGTAAAGGGAGGCCGGCGAGCAGGTCAGGGTTGTGAGTCGGATAGCCAACCGCGTGTTGGCGGTGGTGGTCTACCCAAAGGCGCTTCGGTGTTCCGTACTATCCTGAGTTCTGGCCGTGGCGCGGGGGGGAAGGAAGCAGATGCCCGCGCTTGCTTGTCGGGCCTGTTGCCCACGAGAGGGGGCCCAAACAGGGGTGTTTGGACGCCCTCTCGCGCCCAACAGGGGGCACTCGGATTTCGGCGAAGGACAAGTTGCCAGTCAGGCGGCGAAGGAGGGCGGATGCACGCGGCTGAACAGTTACTCTTCGTAAACTTCTTCGCCGCCCAAGAGGGCGTCGCGGATTTGCTGCTCTAACATGGCCGTGAAATCGGGGTTGGCCTGCAAAAAATTGATGGCTGCCGCGCGGCCATGCCCCAGTCTCTGCTCGCCATAAGCGTAATGCGCGCCGCGCTTGGCGACGATTTCGGTTTTGACGGCCAGGTCTAAAATGTCGCCTTCGCGGGAAATGCCGAACCCGTACAAGATGTCGAACTCGGCCTGCCGGAAGGGCGGCGCGACTTTGTTCTTCACCACTTTGACCCGGGTGCGGTTGCCGATGATTTCGCCGTTGACCTTGATGGCCTGAATGCGGCGGATGTCCATGCGCACCGACGCGTAGAACTTGAGCGCCAGGCCGCCGGGGGTGGTCTCAGGGCTGCCAAACATCACGCCGATTTTGTGGCGCAGTTGGTTGGTGAAGATGACCGCGGTGTTGGTCTGCTTGATCACGCCCGAAAGTTTGCGCAGCGCCTGCGACATCAGGCGGGCCTGCATCCCCATGGATGCGTCGCCCATATCGCCTTCGATTTCGGCGCGGGGCACCAGCGCGGCCACCGAGTCGATGACCACCACCGCGATCGCACCTGAACGCACCAGCGCCTCGACGATTTCCAGGGCTTGCTCGCCGGTGTCGGGCTGCGAAACGAGCAAATCGTCCACGTCCACGCCGATGGCGTCGGCGTACACCGGGTCCAGCGCGTGTTCCATATCCACGAATGCGGCTTTGCCGCCCAAGCGCTGCGCCTCGGCAACGATGTGCAGGCAGAGGGTGGTCTTCCCCGAAGATTCGGGGCCGTAAATTTCCGTGATGCGCCCGCGGGGCACACCGCCTACCCCTAAGGCAATATCCAGCGAAAGCGCGCCCGTGGGGATGGCTTCCACCTGCAAGTGGTGGGCTTCTCCCAAACGCATGATAGCGCCTTCGCCATAGCGTTTTTTGATGTCCGAAATCGCCTGATTCAAGGCTTCTTGTTGGCCTTTGTCCATGGAGCACCTTTGTGAAAAGGGGTTCGTTGTATGGGTTTTCCTTATAAAGTGTACTTCATTCTGGGCGTGCTGGCAAGGGTGGCCGACGCGGTTTCGCGCACCAGAGGCAAAGGCGAGAGCAGAGCCCAACTCAACCCGACACAGCAGAAGATGCCGGTTCCAGGGGCACGATTTGCCCCCAGACACGCCCTTCTTCCAAAAACAGCAGCGCCACGGTGGCCGGTGTCGTGCTGGGCGGGAAAGGCACCGCGGGCGAGCCGGGGTTGCACAGCAACTGCCGCCCCACGCGGCGGCAGACCGGGCGGTGAATGTGTCCGAACACCACCACATCGGCCTGGGGGAAGGCGGCCAGCGCCCGCCGTTCGAAGCGCTTATAGGGGATGCCGTGCACCAAGTGCGTCCATTTGTCGTGCAGGTATTGCCACAACGTGCCGTGGCCGTGGCACATGCCGAGGCTTACCCCCTCCCAACGCTGCTGCCAGCGGGAAGGAAGGTGGGGCAGCAGCCACAAATCGCGATTGCCACGCACGGCGTAGACCGGCGCGAGGGTTTCCAAAGTGCGCAGCACGCGCGGATGCACCACGTCGCCGGCGTGCAAGATGGCGTCGACCCGGGCGCGGCGGAAAACTTCCAACGCCGCGGGGGGCAACGCGGGCTCGCGGTCGGGGATGTGGGTGTCGGCGATCACGCCCAAGGTCATCATGAGGTCAGGAATTGGCGCGCCCGGCGCAGCGCGCGCGAGGCGGGATGGCGGGCTTCCAGCGCGTCGAGGATGGCCAACGCGCGCGGCCGGTGTCGCCGCGCCCACGAACCGCGCAAAGCCCGAACAATGGCCGTTAAGTGCGGCTCGGCGCTGTGGGCCCAGGCTTCCAGCAGAGCCAGCACGGCTTCGCTTTGCCCGGCCGCGGCCAGGGCGCTCAGGGCTTCGCCCACAGCCGGCTCCAAGGCCGTGGGGAGCGCGGCTTCTCGCAGCAAGGCAAGGGCGAGGGCAGGACGCTTTTGGCCCAAAGCAGGCAAAAGGCGCAAAGCCACCTCTTGGGCGCGCGGAGAAACGCCCGGCCCCGACTGCAGCCAGCGCTGGATGAGCGAAGCCAGCCGGTCGGGGGGTAGCGCGTCGGCCTCGGCCAAGGCTTTTTCTACGGCTGTGCGCACGTCTGGGCGCGGGTCGCCGGCCAGGCGGGTCAACGGAGCCTGGGCCGCGGCGTCACCTTCGCCGAGGCGCGTGGCCCACGCACCGGCCGCGAGGGCGCGGTACGCAGCCAGGCCATGCTTGCTCAGCCCGTGCAGATACGCGGCCGACACCCGGGGACTGGCCAAGATCTTCCCCAGCGACAACAACTGGTCGATGGTTTTGGGTGCCAAGGGCTGGTTCGCGGCCACTTCAGGCCACGTTTGCAGGCCCTCCAACGCCCAATCCAACGCCTCGGGTAATCCCAGGCGGGCAGCGCCCTTGAGGTCAATGCGCAACGTGTGGAGGTCGGTGGGGGTCATGGCAAGTCGCGGCGTAACCGTTCAGCCTCGGTAACTGTTCAGCCACAAGGAAATAGACCACGGATGACACGGAGCGTCACGGATGCACACGGATTTTTAGGTCGCCAAGTAACGCAAAGCGCAAAGGAACACAAAAACGCAGAGAGGGAAACGCCAATCGCGCCAAGAAACGAAGGGAAGCGTTGTGTTTTTCGCTCAATCTGTGAAATAGTATGATAAAGGCAGGGGGCGGGTGCGGCAGGTCGGTAGTGAAATGGTCCTTTGAGACCGGCACAGAGTGAAGGCCGCCGCACCCGTTTTCAAAACAATCCGAACAGTTACCA
>JALUDX010000131.1 GCA_027053355.1 Anaerolineales bacterium
CGGTTAATGCTGCGGGGCTATGCCCCAATCCCTCATTCAACAAAAAAGCCACAGCGCGCGCTGTGGCCAAGAGATACGAGGTGCGAGAGACGTTAGCGGGGTCTCCGCTTATGCCGACAGGCGCGCGTACGCACGGGGCGTTGGGTGGTTTGCAGTTTGTTGGTCATCGCGCGCCTCCTTTCATAGGATTTTGGTACGGCGCAAGTGTACCACGGGAAGGGCAGGTTGCCAAGTTTTTGTGAAAAGCGACGTAATTACCTGCCCAGAAGCGCTGCAGTGGCTTTTCGCCCTCACCTTACCCCCGCTGCGCGCCCCCTCTCCTCTCCCATCGGGAGAGGAGAGGGGGCTGAGCCGCCGCCCTGAGCGAAGACGAAGGGAGCGGCTCTGGGGGAGTGGTGAGGGCGAGCAAGGTGTAATGTTGTTTCATGGCATGGCAGAGTTATTGGAATATCGCTTGTCAACCTCGTTTTCGGCGCAGGGTAGGTAGTTACAAAGCGACGCGCGTTTTGCGTTGGTATAATGACAGCGTATTTGTTCAGCCCCAGAAAAGGCCGCAGATTGCGTAGTGGTTTGTCAACTGGCATTTTGTCTGTAGGGGCGCAGCGCCGCCGCGCCCCTACACACGCCAAATGAAGAGCGCCAAGTGTAAGCCTACAAATTGTAATTACCTACGTGGTGGCAAAACGCCTCTGTTGGCGGTTTTTTCTTTGGAGTGCGGCGACGAGTCGCCGCTTTCCAAAGCGGTGCCAAGGCACCGCACTCCAAAAAGCGCCGGCACAGGGAAAGACGCTCCCTGTGTCCGCTGTGTTCGCTAGGTGAGCAGGGCTCCCCGCAGCGCTTCTGGGTAGGTAATTACTACAAATTTAGAATTGACAGATGAACGCGAAAGCGCGGATTTCGTATAGCCAATATCTAAAACCCCAACCCACCCCAATGAAACCAACCCCAAAAAACACAACCACCCCGCTCGTCCTTCTCCTCACCTTGGCCTTCACCCTCATCATTTTCGAAGGACTAAACCACTACGCCCGCACCGCGCCAGGTGGGGTGGACTTCTTAGTTCACTGGATCGCCAACCGCCACCTCTTACAAGGGGAAAGCCCATATAGCGAAAACGTCACCTTGGAAATTCAACAATGGGTTTACGGCCGCCCCGCGCGCCCCCACGAACATCAGCAACGCGACGTCTACCCCCTCTACGCAGTCGTGGTGTTTGCACCCTTCACCACCATCCACGACTTCGCCACAGCCCGCGCCGCGTGGACAACCTTGCTCTTCCTTTCCATCCTCGGCGTGTTGGGGCTAAGCCTGGCTCTGCTTCACTGGCGCCCCCAACCGTGGCTCTTAGGTCTGCTAACCTTTTTCGCCCTGACCTGGTATCACAACGTACGCCTGCTCATCAACGGCAACGCCACCGGCATAGTCGTGCTGCTGCAAATGCTGGCCGTGTGGTTGCTCTCAAAAAACCGGCGCCATAGCGACGTCGCCGCGGGGCTTGCATTGGCCTTGAGCACCTTCAAACCCAACCTGGCCCTGCTTCCCTTTCTCTGGCTCAACGGCTGGGCCTGGGCGCAGAAACGCCGCGCGGTCAACTTCGCCGCGTTAGGCGGATGGCTGGCGTTGGCCGGCAGCGCCACGGCCTGGTGGCCGGGATGGTGGTGGGTCTACGCGCGAGCACTGCGCGACTTCCCCGGCTACAACCGCTGGGGCACGGTGCAGGCCATCCTCTCAGCCTATGGGGCAGGGTGGGGAAAGGCGCTGGGCCTGCTGCTCACCGTGGGGTTGACCGTTTGGTTGGCCTGGGCCTGGTGGCGCCATCGGCAGGCCGACTTCCGCAGCGCACTGTGGGTGTTTGCCCTCACCCAGGTCGCGGGGCAATGGATTGGCATCCCCGGCGGGCCCGACCATTTTCTGCTGCTGCTCTTCCCCCTGCTCATGGTGCTGCACTGGCTGTGGCGCCACCCCCAGCGGTGGGGACGCTGGGCCACGTGGGCGCTGCTCGCGTGGTGCTACGTAGTGCCATGGGTGATGTTCCTGACCACCGTACGCGTCGAGAGCAACGGCCAGCCGTGGCAAACGCCGTTGCTCTCGTTTCCCGTACCTGCGGTGCTGCTGATGGGGTTGGCAGCCATGCAGTGGAAAGGCGCGCGGTCTGAGCCCGCGGCGCCTGCTCCGTTATAACCCCGCAGCCTCACGCAACACATCGGCTTTGTCGAGCCGCTCCCACGGGAGGTCTAAATCCTCACGGCCAAAGTGGCCGTAAGCCGCCACCTGACGATAGAGAGGGCGGCGGAGATCTAAATCGCGGATGATCGCGCCGGGGCGCAAGTCAAAATGCTCTTGCACCAGGGCAACAATCTTTTCGTCAGGCATCCGCCCGGTGCCAAAGGTCTCCACGTTGATGGAAACCGGCCGCGCCACACCGATGGCGTAGGCCACCTGAATTTCACAGCGATCGGCCAACCCCGCGGCCACGATGTTCTTCGCCACCCAGCGGGCAGCATACGCGGCCGAACGGTCGACCTTCGTCGGGTCTTTGCCACTAAAAGCACCGCCGCCATGCCGCCCCATGCCGCCGTAAGTGTCTACGATGATTTTGCGGCCGGTCATGCCGGCGTCGCCCATCGGGCCACCGACCACGAAACGCCCGGTAGGGTTGATCAGATAACGAATCTCGCCATCCACCCACGCCGAAGGCAACACCGGCTTCACCACTTCCTCGATAACGCCTTCTTCCAACGTCTTGCGGCTCACGTCGGGCGCGTGCTGGGTGCTCACCACCACCGTGTCCACCCGCTGGGGGCGACCATGGGCGTAAGCCACCGTGACCTGGGCTTTGCCGTCCGGCCGCAGCCAGGGCAACAACCCCTGACGGCGCACCTCGGCCAACCGGCGGGTCAACTTGTGCGCCAGGTCGATGGGCGCAGGCATGAACGAAGGGGTCTCGTTGCAGGCATAGCCAAACATCATCCCCTGGTCGCCCGCGCCGATAGCCTCGATTTCGGCTTCGGCCATTTCACCGGCTTTGGCTTCCAGCGCCCGGTTGACGCCCATGGCAATATCGCCCGACTGCTTGGCAATCGCCACCAACACGCCGCAAGTATCGGCATCGAAGCCGGTTTCGCTGCTGGTATAGCCAATGCCGCGGATGACCTCCCGCACCAAATCGTCGTAATTGACCGCAGCGTTGGAAGTGATCTCGCCGAAGAGCATCACAAAGCCGGTTTTGGTCGCGGCCTCGCACGCGACGCGGGCGTAAGGATCTTGGGCCAAAAACGCGTCTAAAACCGCATCACTGATTTGATCGCACATCTTGTCAGGATGCCCTTCCGTAACCGACTCGGAAGTGAACAGCATTTCAGCCGAACGCATGAAAGACGAACGCATCGGAACCTCCAACGTAAAGTAAGGTGGTCGCGGCGCTCGTGAGGGGCAACAAAAAAGCCCTTTCCGGCAAGCGTGAAAGGGCAAAAGGCGACGTAGAAGGAACAGACGGCGCCGCGGCTGCCCTCTCATCTTCCAGAACATCCGTCTGCCGGAATTGGCACCTTGACCGCAGGGCTTTCACGCCCCCTCGTGACTGCGGCCAGGTTGCCGAGGCTTCATAGGGCCGGTCCCTCCACCTCTCTGGATAAGAGTGCCGCGTATTCGGTTGGGTTGAGACTTCCATTCTACCACAAATTTTGATGGTGTGTGGTTTTATGCTATAATGAAATTGCTGTTCAGCCTTGGAAAAAGGGCCGCGTGCGCACGGATTTTTAGGTCGCCAAGGCCGCTAAAATCACACTAAGAGTGCCAAGAAACGAAGGCGAGCGATACTTTTCATCCAATCTGTGGATGTTCTTCTGCGTCATCTGCGGTTTCTTCTCGCCGAGGCCGAATGATTCCTTCTGCGCCTCCTCCCCAAAAAAGAAGGGAAACATGGCTCACATCGAAGTTGCGCTTTACGGCCCGATAGCCCACGCCGGGGGCGGCAAGCACGTGGCAGTCTTCGAAATGGAAATCCCTGAACCAGCCACCGTGGGGGGGCTTTTAGAACGTTTGGGCTTGCAAGCCGAAGAAATCGGGCTGGTGTTCATCAATCATGTGCTCCACGATTTGCCGGGCTTGCACCTTTCCCTGAACGACGAACTACACGACGGCGATCATATCGGGATCTTCGCCGAAAATTATGTTTGGCCTTATCATTACCGCGGCGGCGCACCCATGTCGCCCAAATTAGCCGAATACACCAGCACCCACGATTATCTCAGGCATAGGCCGCGGGACGCGGCATAAGTAATCTCTTCTGTTTCTGTTCATCCTAATTTTGGAGGTGAGTATGGCTCGCAAAATTCTTCGCATCAACATGACCGACCTGACCGCCAAGTACGAAGACATCCCCGAAAAGTGGGCAAAGTGGGCAGGCCGCGGTCTCACTTCGTCTATCATCTACGACGAAGTTGACCCCACCTGTCACCCCTTAGGCCCAAACAACAAACTGGTGATTGCCCCGGGCTGGGTTTCGGGCACGCCTGCTGCGCCAAGCAGTGGCCGCACTTCCTTCGGCGGCAAAAGCCCCCTGACTGGCACCATCAAAGAAGCCAACTCGGGCGGCCTTTCCAGCCAGAAAATCGCCCGCTTGGGCATCGCGGCCATCATCTTAGAAGGCCAACCCAAGGACGGCAAGTGGTATTACATCCACATTGACAAAGATGGTGTGACCTTCCATGACGCAAGCGACCTACTCGGCAAAGGCATGGAAGAAGTCGACCGCATCATGTGGGAGCGCCATGACCACAAGCCCGCGGTCATCGGCATCGGCCCGGTGGGTGAGCGGCTGGCAGCCAACGCGGGCATTTCGGTCAACGACCCCGAGAACAACCCCGGCCGTTACGCCGGACGCGGCGGCCTTGGCGCAGTGATGGGCGCCCGCCACGTCAAAGCCATCGTGGTGGACGACAAAGGCGGCCCCGGCGTGGAAATCAAGAACATGGACCTGTTCAAGCAGGGCCGCAAGAAACTCACCACCGCCATCATGAGCCACGACATCACCAAGAAAGGCGGCGGCTTGAACGCCTACGGCACTGACGTCCTGATGAACATCATCAACGAAGCCGGCGGCTTGCCCACCCGCAACTTCTCCAGCGGGCAGTTCGAGGGCGCGGCCAAAATCTCCGGCGAGATGATCGCCGAAATGGTCGAAAAGCGCAAAGCCGGTATGACCGGCCACGCCTGCCACCCCGGCTGTATCATCCAGTGCTCCAACATCTACCCCGGCCCCGACGGCAAAATCATCGCCTCGCCCATCGAATACGAAACCGCCTTTGCCCTGGGCGCCAACTGCGGCATTGATGACCTGGACTTCGTCGCCAAGATGACCAAGGAATGCAACGACCTCGGCCTGGACACCATCGAGATGGGCAACACCATCGCCATCGCCATGGAAGCAGGCCTGCTGGAATTCGGCGACAAAGAAAAAGCCTTGGCGCTGTTCGACGAAATCCGCAACGATACCGCACTGGGCCGCGTGCTTTCCAATGGCGTGGAAGCCACGGCCAAAGTCTTCGGCGTGCACCGGGTGCCCACCGTGAAAGGGCAATCCATGCCCGCGTACGAGCCGCGCGCCATCAAAGGCATCGGCTTCACCTACGCCACCAGCACCATGGGCGCGGACCATACCTCCGGCTACACCATCGCCCCCGAAATTTTGGGCACCGGTCAAAAGGTTGACCCGCTCACCTACGAAGGCAAAGCCGAACTCTCCCTGGCCTTCCAAGCCACCACCGCCTTCATCGACAGCACCGGCTACTGCCTCTTCATCGCCTTCCCAATTCTGGACATCCAAGAAGGCTTTGCAGGGATGGTAGAGACCGTGGCCGGCGTGATGGGGTGGGACATCAGCGGCGAAGACGTGGTGGAAATCGGCAAAGAAATCCTGAAGAAAGAGCGCCTGTTCAACGAAAAAGCCGGTTTCACCAACGCGGACGACCGCGTCCCCGAATTCATGCGCTACGAGCCGCTCCCGCCGCACAACGTGGTGTGGGACGTGCCCGACGAAGAACTGGACAAAGTGTACGCCTGGGTGCACGAAGGGTAGTTTCGCCCGCGCGTTCGACTCACCAAACAGCAGGGGCACGGCGGCTTGCCGTGTCCCTGCTTTGCCAAAAGCCAGGGGCACGGTCGCGAATTTTCAGGTCGCCAAGGTCGCCAAGATGGCGCCAAGACCGCCAAGAAGCAAAGGTGAGCGTTGGCTTTTTTGTGTTTTTCGCTCAATCTGTGCTCATCTGTGAAATCTGTGGTTGGCTTTCTGCGTAATCTGCGACATCTGCGGTTTCTCCTTCCTCGTTCCCCCCGAAAATGAGGTTGCCCATGAAAGTTGAAGTCCGTCTCTTCGCCACCCTGCGCGCCTACGTGCCTGGCCTGGGCGTCGGCGAAGCCAAAATCATGGAACTACCCCCCGGCGCCACCTTTACGCAACTCATGGAAACCCTGGGCATCGCGCCCGAAGAGGTCAAAATCGTCATGCGCAACGGCCGTCAGGTCGAGCCCGACGACACCATCCACGATGGCGACCGTATCGCCCTCATCCCCGCGGTGGGAGGAGGTTGAGATGCCCACCTTCACCCAGCCCCTGTGGGGCTACGCGCTGGAATACCCCAAGGGGTGGGCTTACCGGGATGACGGCGAAGTCACGGCCTTTGCCAGCCGCCCCGAAGCCCTCGACCCCGATTATCAGGGCGAAGGAATGGGCTATCTGCTCATCCGCCCTGAGTTCAACCCCTTCCTCCTGCCCATTGAACCCCGCTGGAGCCAATACATCACCAAAATTGCCATCATGCGCGGGGCCAAAAAACTGGGGGCTTCAGAAATGGAAGTGGGCAACCTGCGCGGCTATGAAGCCGAACTGTTGCTGCCCCGCAAACTCGACCGCCGCTTGTGGGTGGGCCTGCTGGCCGCGGGCGGCCTGATTTTGCACCTGATGGTGACCCACCGCAAAGAAGAGCGGCACCTGTTTCAGGAAGAAGCCTCCCGCATGGTAAGCAGTTTGCGCTTTGTAGCCCACGAAGCCAGCGCGCGCCCCGGCCCTTACGGCGTGCCCTTGCCCCAGGCCGCACAGACCGTGCCCCTCCGCCAAATTTTGGCCGACGTGCAGCCCGACGACCCGCGCTGGGCCACGTTCTACCTGCCCGCCTCACCACCCGCAGCGCAAGTTTTCTTCCTGCGCGAAGCCCCTTACGACGGCTGGGAAGTCACGGAACTCTACCCCTACCCCAACATCAAAGCCCCATACCCCTTCGGCCGAATGCGGCTGGAAAAAGACGGCCAGGAAGTGCTCATCGCCTTCCTGCCCCGCGAAGACGACAAACACACCGTGTTGGCCATCCACCAGGCCGCGGCCTCTTCTTCTGCCTCCTGACCCGCGGATGTAACCTTTCCCCGCGCAGCAGCGTCTTATACACACCTCGACGTTCGCAAACCCTGCCCGGAGGTTCCACAGTGACCGCGCCTGTTTTTCCCTTTGCCGATGAGGAAGCCTTAGTCGCCGCGCTCAAAGCGGGCGAGCCGGCAGCCTACGAGCAACTCATCGAACAATACGCGGAGCAGGTCTATCGGGTCGCCTTCCGCCTGCTGCAAAACGCAGCCGATGCGGAAGACGCGCTGCAAGAAGCCTTTTTGGCCGTGTATTTGCGCATTGGTGAATTTCAGGGGGAGGCCAAACTCTCTTCATGGCTTTATCGCATCGTCACCAACAAAGCCTTGGACATCATCCGCAAACGGCAGCGCAAAACCGAAGCCGCCACCGACGCGTTGGAAGACCTGGGGGACGACGCGGGCGAATGGATCCCCGACCAGCAGGCCACCCTGCCGGAAGATTGGGCTGAGCGGCAGGAAATCAACGACCTGATTGCCGAGGGGCTGACCCACCTTTCGCCCAAGTTGCGGGCGGCTTTCGTGCTTTTCGAACTGGAAGGCTTGAGCATGGAAGAGGTGGCCGCGGCGCTCAATGTCTCACCCTCGGCGGCCAAAGTGCGGGTGCACCGGGCGCGCTTGGCCTTGCGGCAATTTCTGGCGCAGCGTTTGCAGGTCGAGCAATGATCTCTTGACCTGATGAGGAGGCGTTCCATGGACCGGAAAACTTTTGAATCCCTGATGGCCGACTATTTGGACGGCCTGCTGCCCAAAGAGGCCAAAAAGACTTTCGAGGGCTATCTGCAAGAATGCGAGCCTTGTCGCAAGGCGCTGGAGGAAATGAAAGAACTGCGCGCAAAGGCGCGTTCGGCCAGCAGGCAACCCCTTTCCCCCGCGGCCAAACTGCGCCTTTACGAACGGCTGAACGAAGAGCGGGCGAAGCGAGGCGAGCCGTTGCTGCGCATCCCCCAGGCGCTGCTGGCCCACGCCAAGGCCAAGGCCGAGGCTTCGGTAACGGCCATGGGCGAGGTGGCGCAGGCCAGCGGCAAGGCGGCCAAAGTGGCCGGTGAAAGCAGCCGCGACACGCTGCAAGCCGCCGCGGAAGGGGCGAAAGCCACCGCCGCTCAATTGGGCAAGGCCGGTAAAACGTTGGCCGAAGGCAGCCTGGACACCGCGCGCGAAGGCTTGGAAACCGCGGCCAAAGTGGGCGAGACTTTGGCCGAATCGGCCGAGGTGCTGAGCGAGATCCCCGAAGCGCCGCTCAAAGGCGCGGTGACCGCGCCGCCGAAAATGGCCGGCAAGGCCATCAAAGCCGGCGCGCAGGCCGTGGGCGGCGCGGCCAAGGTGGGCGCGAAACTCACCAAAACCGGGCTGCAAACCGCGGCCGAGGGCGCCAAGGCCGCAGCCAAAGCCGTGCAAAGCGGCGCCAAGGTGGGCGCGGAAGCCGCCAAAGGGGCGCTGAAGACCGCAAAAGCCGGCGCCGAAGTGGCCGAAACCGCGGCCAAGGGCGTCAAGAAAACGGCTACGGCCAAGCCTGAAGAATAGCCCCCCATCCACAGATGAAACACACAGGGCGAGGGTTTTTCCCTCGCCCTGTTTTTTTGGTCGCAGCAGCCCGCGCGCGGCTACCGATCCCTCGTGCCTTCTGCCCACCAACGCATCAGCACCGCGCGCACGACCTCGCGCTGGCGATAACGCTGGTGGCTTTCGTCCCACGAAGCGCAGGTGATCAGGGTCAGCCAGGCATAACCATCGTGGACGTTTTCTATCGGCCAGGTGGCCGTGGGGGTAACGAATTCATGGCGGCGTACCCGAAATTCGTAAACCAGACCAAACGCGTGCACCCGGATCACGTCATTCCATCGCAGCCGCCGCAGCCCCACAAAAGGCCCGGGCAGCCCGTCCGCGGTGTAGTTGTGCGCGGTAAGCACACTGTTGCCCGCCCAGCCAGGGAAGGGGCTGTTCCACAGCCAGCCCACATCGTGCAGCCAGGCAAGGTTTGCCCCTTGAGGCACGCCCAAAATGGGCCGACGCACCCCTAAGCGGGGGATTTCCAGCCAGATGCTGCCCAACTGAGCGTAGGGCAGGTGAGCCGGCCGTACGCCTACCCACGTGGTTCTGCCAGGGGCAAAGCCGGTTTGGGGCAGTGCTGGCCGCTGTGCCACTGTGGGGTCGGCCGCGCCGGGCTGGGCAGGATCGTCGGTGTACACAGGCCGATGTTGCGCCACGTTCGCATCTGCCGAGTTGACAACGCCATCGCCGTTTTCGTCCCAGAAGGCTTCGCCTTGGTTGCGTATTTGGTCGCTTTGCGTGCGCACCGTGGTGCGGAAGCGGATGACCAGTTCGTTCGCGGCCTGCGTTTCGTCGGTTGCGCCGGGGTCGGGAGCGATGTCTGCGGTAACTTCAATGCGCTGCTGGGCTGCGTTGTAGGTGCAGGCATGGACGACGGTTGCGCCTTGGCCGGTGCAGGTCAATGAATTGGCGATGTACTGCGTGCCTGCCGGGATGGCGTCCACCACAAAGGCGTTGAGCGCGGTGGTGTTGCTGTCGTTGATCCACACCATCTGCCATGTCAGGGAAGGCCAGTCGGCTTCGTCAACCGTCTTCCAGCCCTTGGGCGGGTCGAACAAGTGAGGCGTAGGGGTGGGAGATGGCGTGGGTGTCGCCGTGGCTGTGTTGGTCGGTGTCGGTGTGAAGGTGTTGGTCGGCGTGGGCGTCGGAGTATCCGTGGGCGGCGCAGGCGTCGGCGTGGGGGTCGGAGTATCCGTGGGCGGCGCAGGCGTAGGCGTGGGCGTCGGAGTATCCGTGGGCGGCGCAGGCGTGGGCGTGGGCGTCGGAGTATCCGTGGGCGGTGCAGGCGTCGGCGTGGGCGTCGGAGTATCCGTGGGCGGCGCAGGCGTGGGCGTGGGCGTCGGAGTATCCGTGGGCGGTGCAGGCGTCGGCGTGGGCGTCGGAGTATCCGTGGGCGGCGCAGGCGTGGGCGTGGGTGTCGGGGTATCCGTGGGCGGCGCGGTCGGCGTCGGCGTGTTCGTCGGTGTGGGCGTAAAGGTGTTCGTCGGCGTGGGGGTCGGGGTGGCTGTGTTGGCCGTGGCTACGGTGAATTGGCAGAATTCGGTCTCGCCGGTTTTGGTAAACGTGTGCGCCGCTGTATCGTGCACGAATTCCGAGGTCACGTCCACCCACGGGCTGGCCGCATCTTGCCGTTTGAGCAGGTGCACGTCGCTAAGGTCTATGCCAGTGATGTTGCTGTAATCTATCACAATGGTGGCTGTGA
>JALUDX010000132.1 GCA_027053355.1 Anaerolineales bacterium
TTAGGCCATGCTATGTTCGTTTCCCTCGAAGACCTGATGACCCGCTACCACCGCATGAAGGGCGAACCGACCCTTTGGGTGCCCGGCACCGACCACGCCGGCATCGCCACTCAACTCATGGTGGAGCACGATCTGGAATCCAAAGGCTTGAGCCGCGAACGCTTGGGCCGCGCAGGGTTCCTCGAACACGCCTGGGCCTGGAAGGAATGGTACCGCGACCGCATCGTCGGGCAAATTCGCCGCCTGGGGGCTTCGTGCGACTGGACGCGCGAGCACTTTACCTTGGACGACGACCTCTCGCGCGCCGTCCGCGAAGCCTTTGTGCGCCTCTGGAAGAAAGGGCTGATTTACCGCGGCCCGCGCCTCATCAACTGGGACCCCAACCTCAAAACCGCCGTCTCCGACCTTGAGGTGGAATACCGCGAACAACAGGGCAAACTGTACTACTTCAAATACATGCTGGCCGACGGCAGCGGCTACATCCCCGTGGCGACCACCCGCCCCGAAACCATCCTCGGCGACACCGCGGTAGCCGTCCACCCCGACGACAACCGCTACAAGCAGTTTGTGGGCAAAGAAGTGGTGGTGCCGATTTTGGGCAGGCGCATTCCCGCCATTGCCGATGAATACGTTGACCCCGAATTTGGCACCGGTGCGCTCAAAATCACCCCCGGCCACGACCCCAACGACTACGAAATCGGAATGCGGCATCACCTGCCGATCATCAACATTTTCGACGAAGAGGCCCGGGTCAACGAAAACGGCGGCCCCTACGCGGGGCTCGACCGCTTCGCAGCCCGCAAAAAACTGTGGGAAGACATGCGCGCCGCTGGTCTGGTCATCAAAGAAGAGCCCTACATGCACCAAGTGCCGGTTTCGCAGCGCGGCGGCACGCTCATTGAGCCGATGATTTCCACGCAATGGTTCGTAAAAATCAAGCCGCTTGCCGAAACCGCCCTCCAAGCCGTGCGTGAAGGCAAAATCCGCATCATCCCCGAGCGCTTTGAGAAAGTGTATTTCCACTGGCTGGAAAACATCCGCGACTGGTGCATCAGCCGCCAACTGTGGTGGGGGCACCGCATCCCCGCTTGGTATGGCCCCGACGGCGAGGTTTTCGTAGCCCACGACGAGCAAGAGGCCCACGCGCAAGCCGAAAAGCACTACGGGCATCCGGTTGAATTGACCCAAGACCCCGACGTGCTTGACACTTGGTTCTCGTCGGGCTTGTGGCCGTTCTCCACTTTGGGCTGGCCTGAAGAGACGCCCGATTACCGCTATTTTTACCCAACCAGCGTGATGGAAACGGGCTACGACATCCTTTTCTTCTGGGTTGCCCGGATGATTATGATGGGGCTGGAATTTACCGGCAAGGAGCCCTTCCACACCGTTTATCTGCATGGCTTGGTGCGCGATGAACACGGGCAGAAAATGTCCAAAACCAAAGGCAATGTGATTGACCCGCTGGTGGTGATGGATGAACTCGGCACCGACGCGCTCCGTTTCACCCTGTTGGTCGGCTCCAGCCCCGGCAACGACATGAACCTCAGCCTCAAGAAAGTGGAAGCCAACCGCAATTTCGCCAACAAAGTGTGGAACGCGGGGCGCTTCGTAATCGGAGCGCTGGAAAAAGCCCCTGACCGCCGCGAAAATGAGGTGGACTGGACTTTAGCCGATTCGTGGATTTGGGCGCGCCTGCAAGACCTAATCCGCCGCGTCAACCGCCTTTTTGACGCCTACCAATTCGGCGAAGCCGGACGCCAAATTTACGACTTTTTCTGGGGCGAGTTTGCCGACTGGTATGTGGAAATTGCCAAGCTCCAACTGGCGGAAGGCGGCGACCGCGCCTTCACCACCGCGCAGACTTTGGTCAAAGTGCTGGATGCCAGCCTGCGCCTGCTGCACCCCTTCACCCCCTTCGTCACCGAGGCGCTGTGGGGGCATCTGAAGAAAGCGGTGGAAGCGCGCTATGGCCTGCGTCATCCGGCCTTTACCCCGCGCGACGGCTGGCCTGAGGCATTGATCATCGCGCCGTGGCCGGAAAGCCGCCCCAAAGAGGGCTGGGAAGACGAAAAGCGCGCCGCGTTTGCGGTCTTCCAAGAGGTGGTGCGGGCGATCCGCAACGCGCGGGCGGAGAAAAAGGTGAAACCCGCGGTGAAAATCGGGGCCACCCTCGCCGCGGGGCAGCACGCCCCCGCTTTGCAAAGCCTGGCCCCCCCCTTGGCCGCGCTGGCCCGGCTCGACCCAGCCCACCTGACCATCGCCGAAAGCCTGCCCGGCCGCCCTGCCGACAGCATCGCCCTGGTGGCCGACACGGTGGAAATCTTCCTCCCGCTGGCCGACCTTGTCGACCCGGAGGAAGAGCGCGCCCGCCTGCAGAAGGAGCTTTCCCAAACCGAGGCGCAAATTGCCCGCTTAGAGAAACTGCTGGCCGGGCCCTTCGCCGAAAAAGCGCCGCCCCAGGTGGTGCAAAAAGAACGCGACAAACTCGCTCGCGCCCAAGCCCAGGCCGAAAAACTGCGCAAACAACTGCAGGCGTTGGACGGTTCCCCCCGAGACGAGTGATGGCTCCCGGCGGCAAAAATGCACCAGGGCGCAGGCCAAAGGCCGCGCCCTGGTGGTGTTTTCTGGGAGGGCCGTCGCGCCTTTAGGCCACGGCCTTTTGCTCGATCATGGTCTCTTCTTCCTGCGCTACCCGCATTCCCTCTTTCTCGTCGACCCGCGACAGCAAATAGGCGCCTAAGATGAAGAAAATCACGATGGAAACAATGCTCAGCCGACTGCTCCCCATCAACTCGCCCACAATGCCGAAGGTGAGCGGCCCCAAAATGCCCGCGAACTTGGAACTCACGCTGAAAAAGCCGAAAAACTCCGCCGATTGGCTCTTGGGCACCAATTGGCTGAACAGCGACCGGCTCAACGCCTGCGAACCGCCCTGCACCATGGCCACGCCAAAGCCCAAAAGCCAGAAATGGAGCGCGGTCTGCATGAAATAGCCGCCGATGGAAATCAGCGTGTACACGCCCAGGGTGATGTAAATAGCCCGCTTGGTACCGATTTTCCCGGCCAACCAACCGAATAAGAACGAAAACGGAATGCCGACGAACTGAATCATCAGCAGCGTTTCGATCAGCGTGTTGGCGTTGATGCCGATTTCGGTGCCGTAAATGGTCGCCATCTTGATGATGGTGCCGATGCCGTCGTTGTAAAGCCAGAAGGCGAGCAAAAACTTCCACAATTCGTTGTAGCGCCGCACTTTGTGGAAGGTGGTTGCCAGGCGGCTGAAACCTGCCTGCACCGGGTTCATGTCCACTTCGTTGGGCAGCACCCGCCGCTTGGGTTCGGGCACCCACACCAGCAGGGGCACCATGAACACCAACCACCAAATGGCGGTGAGCAAAAACGAAAGGCGGGTGAAGAAGCCCACTTTGGCGTCGGGCGCGGTCATGATCAGCCCCAAACAAATGGCCAACAGCAGCCCGCCGCCCAGGTAGCCCATGGCGTAGCCTGCTGCCGAGACCATATCGCGCTCGTTTTCTGCGGCCACGTGGGGCAGCAGACTATCGTAAAACACATTGGCCCCGGCAAACCCCACGTTCCCGATGATGAAAAAGATAGAAGCCTTGAGCCAGTCGCCGGTATAAACGCCGTAAAGCAAAGCCGAGCCCAAAATGCCAAAGAGGGCAAAGCCGGTGAGGTATTTCTTCTTCGCCCCGCTGAAATCGGCCATCGCGCCCACCACCGGGCTGATCAGTGCCACGATCAACAGCGCCGCGGCGGTGGTGTAGGCCCAATAGACCGTCGCGTGGTTGCCGGGCAGGGTTTTGCCGGCCACTTTGTAGTAATAAATCGGCAGGATGGACGACATCATGATCATGGGGAAGGCCGAGTTGGCCCAGTCGTACATCGTCCACCCAAAAACTTCTTTGCGCTTCATCAATTGCCACAGGCTGGGGGGTTTTGAGTTTTGAGAAGGGCTCATCGCTCACTCCTTTTAGAGAAAAATAGGTAACGGTTCAGCCTCGAAGCGACATGGCGGATGACGAGGAGAGAAAATCACAGATTACGTAGATGACGCGGAAAAACATCCGCGGATTTCGCAGCGTGGCACAGATTGGGCGAAAAACGCTGAAAAGTGCTACGCTCGTAACGGTTCAGCCTCGGCGAGGAAAAACCACAGATTGCGCAGATGACGCAGATTTCACAGATGAGCACAGATTGCGCTGAGAAGCCCCCCGCTCTTAGCGGCCTGGCGTCTCGAAAATCCGCGGGAATCCGTTGCTATCCGCGTTCATCTGTGGCCTATTTCCCAAAGGCTGAACAGTTGCCTGCGCTCACTTGTTGCTTGCTTGGCGGCCTTGGCTCAAAAATCCGGGGGAATCCGTTGCTATCTGTGTCATCCGCGGCCGATTTGCTCAAGGCCGAATAGTGCTTTAGAAGTAAAAACCCCGTTTTTCTCAATCGTTACGGTCGCGCGGGCGGGCGTCCCCTTTTCCCTGGGGGGTGGCAGGGGCGCCACGTTCGCGCCAGTAGGGATATAGCGCGACCACAGCCAGTAGCACCGCGGCGGCCATCACCTGCGCGAGCCGCACGCCGCCGCCCAAGGTGAGGCTGTCGCCGCGGAAGGCTTCGGTAAACAGGCGTATGGCGGCCAGCCCGCCCACGGCTTGCAGGAAGCCGGCGCCGTCCCCGCGGGGGTGCTGCGTGGCCCGCCAGAGCCAGAGTAGCAGCGCGGCGGTGAGCAGCGCGTCGTAAAACTGGGTGGGGTGCCGTCGCGCGCCCCAAAGTTCGATGCCCCAGGGCAAGGTGGTCGGCTGACCGTAGGCATCGCCGCTGCTGGCGTTGGCCAAAGCGCCGAAGAAGGCGAGCACGAGGAAGCCGGGCGCCAGGGCGTCCAACGTGGGACGCAAAGGCAGGCGATGGCGCTGGCCGTAAGCCACGGCTACCAACAGTGCGGCCAGGCCGCCGATGGTGGGTTCCAACGTTTGGGGGTTTAGCGCCAACAGGCTCAGGGGCGCCTGCAAAAAAGCCTGGGGGTAGTGCAGCGCGTACCCCAACCGCGCCGCCACCACGCCGCCGCCCAAGGCCCACAGCACCATGTTGGTCAACCGCTCGCCCGAAAGGCGAAGCCGCGTTGCCTGGCGGGACGCGGCTTCCAGCCCCAGCCAAAGGCCGACCAGCCACAACAGGCCGGGCAGCCGCAGGGCCAGCGGGCCGAGGTGCAAGTAAGGCCACATCAGGGCTTCTCCTGCAGCAGGGTTTCGACTTTCGAGCGCACCAACGCCTCGCTCATCGGGCCGCCAAACACCACCCAGCGGATCACCCCGCGTCGGTCGATGAAGTAAGTGCTGGGCGTGGCCTGCACCCGATAGCGCCGGGAAACCTGCGCCTGGGCGTCGATCAGCAGGGGGAAGGTCAGGCCGTGCTGCTGGGCATAAGCCTGCAGCGCGGCGGGCGAGTTTTCTACGGTGACGGCTAAAATTTCCAGCCCCTGGTCGTGTTGGTCGGCGTAAACACGCTGCAACGTGGGCATCTCCGCGGCGCAAGGCCCGCACCAGGTGGCCCAGAAGTTGAGCACCACCACTTTGCCGCGCAGGTTGTGCAGGGCGATGGGGTCGCCCTGCACCGTGGGCAGGGTGAAGTCGGGCGCGCTGAAGCCGGTGCGCGGCGCGGGCGGCGGCCCGCCGTGCCCTGGCGCGGGCGCGCGGGTCAACGCAATCCACCCCATGGCTGCCAGCGCCACGGCCAGCCACAACCCCAAGTGGCCGCGGCTGCCAGCCGCGGGGAAGCGAAATTTCAGCGGCGCAGACACGGGCTTCCTGCTATTTCGGAGGGCGGTCATCCCATTGCAACACCAGGTCGCGAGCGGCCTTCACCTCGTCCAGGCGGCCGAAGGGCGTTTCGTGGGGTGCGCTGTGCAGCACTTCGGGGTTGGTGTGGGCTTCTTCGGCAATTTGCAGCATGGCCGCGGCAAAGGCATCTAAGGTTTCCTTGCTCTCGGTTTCGGTGGGCTCGATCATCAGCGCTTCGTGCACGATGAGCGGGAAGTAGTTGGTCGGCGGGTGGAAGCCAAAGTCCATCAGCCGCTTGGCAATATCCAGCGCGTGGACGTCGGGTGCGTCTTTCCAGCGGCCTTCGGCCACGAATTCGTGCATGCAAATGCGATTGTAGGGGATGCGGTAGGCGTCTTGCAGGCGCACCCGCAGGTAGTTGGCGTTGAGCACCGCGTCTTCGGCCACTTGCCGCAGCCCTGGGCCGCCCAGCATGAGGATGTAGGCCAGGGCTTTGACCATCACGCTGAAATGCCCGTGGAAGGCCTTGACCCGCCCGATGGTTTTGGCCGGGGTGTGGAAGCCGTAAAAAGGCGGCAGGTCGTCGGTGGCTTCTTCTTTGATGACCACGATGGGGGCGGGCAAAAAGTCGGTCAGGTGAGGCGCACAGACCACCGGGCCGCTGCCCGGCCCGCCGCCGCCGTGGGGGGTGGCAAAGGTCTTGTGCAGGTTGAGGTGCATGACGTCGAAGCCTAAATCGCCGGGCTTGGCAATGCCCAACAGCGCGTTCAGGTTCGCGCCGTCGCCGTACACCAGCCCCCCCGCGGCGTGCACGGTGTCGATGACTTCCAGCAGGTGCTCTTCGAACAGCCCCAACGTGTTGGGGTTGGTGAGCATCAGCCCGGCCAAGGTGTCGTCGCATTCCGCTTTCAAGGCGGTCAGGTCGATGTTGCCCCGCTCGTCCGAGGGAATTTCGACCACCCGAAAGCCGCTCATTGCAGACGAAGCCGGGTTGGTGCCGTGGGCGGAGTCGGGCACTAAAATTTTGTTGCGTCGGGTGTCCCCGCGGTCCGCATGGTAAGCGCGCATTATGTGCACGCCGGTCAGTTCGCCATGCGCCCCCGCGGCGGGCTGCAGGCTGCAACCTGCAAAGCCGGTGATTTCTTTGAGGGCTTCTTGCAGTTCGTACATCAGGCGCAGCGCGCCCTGGACGGTGATTTCGGGTTGCAAGGGGTGCAGCGCGCTAAAGCCCGGCAGCCGCGCCAACGCCTCGTTGATTTTGGGGTTGTACTTCATGGTGCACGAGCCCAAGGGGTAGAAATTGATGTCTACCGCATGGTTGAAGTGCGAAAGGCGGGTGTAATGGCGCACCACGTCGATTTCCGAAACCTCGGGCAGGGGCAAGTCGCCGCGCAGCAGGTCGCCCGGCAGGGGCGATTGGGGCACATCCAGGTCGGGAAAGCGCACCCCCTGCCGACCGGGTGAGGAGAGTTCGCGGAGCAGCGGTTCGCGTATTTTTTCGGGCATCAGTGCACCTCCCCTAAGGCTTCGATCAGCAGGTCGATTTCGCCCCGCGGGTTCATCTCGGTGACGGCAATCAGCAGCACGTCGCGGAAGGCGTCGCCGTACACCTCGCCCAAGGGGTACCCCGCGATGATGTCGTGCTCCAGCAGGTGGCCGGCGATTTCGTCGGCCGGTGCGGGGCAGCGGAGGGCAAATTCGTTGAAGAAGGGCGTCTGGGGGAAGACCAGTTCGTAGCCCGGCAGGCTGGCTGCCCGGCGGGCCGCGTAGTGGGCGCGGTGGTAGTTGAGTTCCGCCACTTTGCGCAGGCCGTGTTTGCCCAACAGCCCTAAGTAAACGGCCGCCGCCAAGGTCAGCAGCCCCTGGTTGGAGCAGATGTTAGAAGTGGCCCGTTCGCGGCGGATGTGCTGCTCCCGGGCGGTCAGGGTAAGCACGAACGCGCGCTGGCCGCGGTTGTCTACGGTTTGGCCTACCAGCCGGCCGGCCATTTTGCGCACGTATTTTTTGCGGGTGGCAAAAAGTCCCAGGTACGGGCCGCCAAAGGCCAGGGGAATGCCCAAGGGCTGGCCTTCGCCGGTGACGATGTCGGCGCCCATTTCGCCGGGCGGTTTGAGCAGCCCCAGAGCCAGGGGGTTGACCGCCACGCCGAAGAGCGCGCCGCGGGCGTGCACTGCTTCGGCCAGGGCGGTGAAGTCGTAAACCCGTCCGAAGAAGTCGGGGTATTGCACCATCACCAACGCGGTCTGGTCGTCCACTTCCTGCAGCAGGGCTTCTGGCGGTGCGCTGGGCGGCAGGTCGTCGCCAGCGTAGACCATGGGCGAACCCTGGGTGTAGGTGCGGGTGGTCTCCCGGTAGTGGGGGTGCAGGGCAGGCGAGAGCACCACTTTGGGGCGCTTGCCGCGAAAGATGTGGTAGGCCATCACCGCGGCTTCGGCCACTGCGGTAGCGCCATCGTAGTGCGACGCGTTGGCGGCTTCCATGCCGGTGAGCGCGCAAATCATGCTTTGGTATTCGAAAAGCGCCTGCAGCGTGCCTTGGGAGATTTCGGGCTGGTAAGGGGTGTAGGCGGTATAAAACTCGCCGCGGCTGAGGATAGCCTCCACAGCCGCGGGGATGTAGTGGTGGTAAGCGCCGGCCCCCAAGAAGGAGACCAACTGATGGACGGTTTCGTTGTCTTCCGAAAGGGCGCGCAGTTCTTCGGCGACCTCCATCTCGGTCATCGGCGGCGGCAGCCGCAGCGCGGGGTAGCGGTGGGGTTCCGGCACGTCGCGGAACAGGTCGGCTACCCGCTCGACGCCCACGGCCTGGAGCATGGCCGTGCGGTCGGTAGGGGTGAGGGGGGAGAACATGGGGCGCCTCCCGAAGGTGGTGGGGTTAGGCGAGGTTTTGTAACGCGCGGCGGACGAGCACTGCGGCGACTTCGCGGCGGTATTCTGCGCTGGCCCGGTGGTCGGCGGCGTCGTGGGCTGCGTTGCGGGCGGCGGCCTCTGCACCGTCGGCGGTGGGGCCGTCTAAGGCCAGGTGCGGGGCTTCGCCCCACCCGCCCAGCACCACGCGCGTGCGCCCCGAGGGCCAGCGGGCTATGGCCACGATGACCAGGGGCTGCGCCAGCGGCGAAGGCGCGACGCTTTCCACGGCCAGGGATGCCTGGGTAGGCACGGTCACCTTGGTGATGACCTTGCCGCGCAGGTGCTCCCAGCGGAAGGGGTAGATCTCGCTGAGGGGCAGGGTGGCTTCGGGGTAGAGGGTGAGCCGAGCGTCGAGGGCCATCATCGCGGTGGCTAAAGGCGAGCGCCCGTCCGCGGCGACCAGCGTTCCGGCTACGGTTTGGGTGTGACGGCGGGTATAGGTAGTTTCCATTTGCAGCGCGTCACGCAGGCCGGAAGGTAGCGCGTCAGCGGCTTTTTCCAGCACTTGCTGCAAAGTGGCGGTGGCGCCTAAGTCGAAGAAATTGCCGCGCGGGGTGAGGGCGTCGAGCCCTAAGGCCTGCAGGTCGACCACCGCCACAGGTTCTTGGGGCAGCGTGGCCGGGCGCTGCTGCGCGTTGAGGAACGCCCCCCCGGCCAACGGCAGGGTGAGCGGTGTTTCGCGACGCAGTAGTTGGACGGCTTCGTCGAGGGTTTGGGGGCGATGGTATTCCAGGTGCATGGTTCCACTCCTCTTGTCGGGCAAAGATGATGGGGCAACCCCGCCTTAGGCGCGCGGCGGGACGTGTTGATTTTAGCACATTGGGGGGAGACGCGGCGTTGCCGGGTTGCCTCTCTTGGCGTTCTCGGCGGCCTCATTTCGCCAGCCGCCAACCGCTACCCGCCACTCGCCAACTGCCAACCGCCACTCGCCAACTGCCAACCGCTACCCGCTATCCGCTATCTCTCGAACGGTGCAATCGGGGTACACCCGCCAGCCCAAGGTTTCCGTGTCCATGGTGGCGATTTCTTTTTCGGGCACGGCCATCAGGGTGGCCTCGGCTTCGGCCAACGGCTTGGCGACGGCCGGGTCTTCCGCGGCCAGAAAAACCCCGCCCCACGCGGTGAGCACCCGTCCCCGGTCTTTGAGCGCCCGCCCTACCAGCCGCAGCGGCACCCCCACGGGCACGTGCTGCCGATATTTGACCGTCAGGCGGGCGGTGAAGAAGAAACGTCCCTCTTCGGGTTGGGTGCCCATCACCGAGCGGCCGACGATTTCGTCTAACAGCGAGGCTACGATGCCGCCGTGCGCCATGCCCGGGTAACTTTGATATTGCTCTGGGATGGTGTACCAGGCCGTGGCTTCGCGCTCGCCGGTTTGGTAGAAACAGGCTTGCAGGCCGAAGGGGTTGTCGAGGCCGCAGACAAAGCAAAAGCGAGAGTTGGGCTGCAACACCGGCCGCAATTCGGGTTGCGGTATGGCCCCGCCGGGCGCGCGTTGCCCCGCGGCGAAGGGCGGACGGGAAAAAGACGAGGCGTTCATGCGGTACCTCAGGAGGGTGCGAAGGGCCTTTTTCGATTGTAACTATTCAACCACAAGGAAATAGACCACGGATGACACGGATAGCCACGGATGCGCACAGATTTTTGGGTTGCCAAAGCCGCCAAAGTGCCGTCAAGCGCCAAGAAACGAAGGGAAGCGTTGCGTTTTTTGTGTTTTTCGCTCTGATTACCCGACACAAAATCAATCGTGCCCTGGCCGTTGTCTCATTGGCCGGCAGAACTCATCTCGTCATGCCAAATCTTTACAAAAATCTTGCTTTTCACACCCTCTCTTCTCCCCTCAAGCCGCCCCCTTCGACTTCGCTCAGGGCAGCCTTCGTCTTCGCTCAGGGCGGCGGCTTTCCCCCCTCCCCTCTCCCGCTGCTGCGGGAGAGGGGAGGGGGGATAAAAGG
>JALUDX010000133.1 GCA_027053355.1 Anaerolineales bacterium
CACCCCCGCGCAGGCCGACGGGCTGAGCACCGTCACCGTGATGGTGCTCTCCGCGTTGGGCGGCGCGTGGTGGCCGATTGAAATCGTGCCGCGGTGGATGCAAACCTTGGCCAAAGCCCTGCCCACCACCTGGGGGATGCGGGGCTTTCAAGACATCGTCGTGCGCGGCCTCGGCTTGCGCGCGGTGCTACCCGCGGTGGGCGTGCTGATGGCCTTCGGTGTGGTTTTCCTCGCCATCGGCCTGTGGCGCTTCCGGTGGGAGCAAGGCCGGTAATCCACGGTAGGGGCGACCGGCCGGTCGCCCCTACCTTTGCCTATAAGGTAAAATGACATCATGAAACGTCCCCACCTACCTCTGGAAGTCCTTTCCTATTACCTGACCACCTTCGCTGTGGGGGCGGCTGGGGTGATCGTCGTCTTTGAAGAACATCACCCCGCGCGCTGGGCTGTGCTCGCGCTGGCGCTGACCTTCGGACTGCTCAGTTTGTCGGTGTTCACCCCCTACGCCACCGCGCGCCGCGGGCGAGTACGCGCGCTCTTGGGCGTCCAGACGGCCATCATCGTCGCCTTGTTGGCGCTGGTGCCCAAAGCGAGTTTCTTCATCGTCTGGTTTTACATGATGAGCGTGTACGCCATTCTGGCGCTGCCGCGGCGAGAAGCCTATGCGTGGCTCGGCGGCTTCACGCTGCTGAGCCTGCTCCTCCTCATCGCCCACCAAGGGCTGGTGGGCGGGCTGGTCTCCGCCATGATTTACGCCAGCGGCTTTGCCTTCTTCACCATCTTCGCCCACCTGACCTACCGCGCCCAACAAGCCCGTGCGGAAAGCGAGCGCCTGCTGACCGAACTGCAAGCCGCCCACCGCCAATTGCAGGATTACGCCGCCCGTGCCGAAGCACTGGCCGCGGCCGAGGAACGCAACCGTCTGGCCCGCGAAATGCACGACACTTTAGGCCACCGGCTGACCGTGGCCGCGGTGCAACTGGAAGCCGCGGAGCGCCTGATTCCCACCCAACCGGCGCGCGCCGCGGGCATGGTCGCCACCGCGCGGGAACAGGTGCGCGCCGCCTTGGCCGACCTACGCCGCACCGTGGCTGCACTGCGCCAGCCATTGGAAAGCGATCTGCCGCTGGAAACCGCGGTCCGCCGCCTCGCCGCCGAGTTTCAGCAGGCCACGGGCATCGCGGTGCACGTCGCCTGGCCCGACGAGACGCCGCCGCTTTCCCCCGCCCAGCGCCTCACGCTTTATCGCGGCGTGCAGGAGGGCCTCACCAACATCCACAAGCACGCTGCGGCCACGCAAGCATGGGTGACGCTGGAAACCACGGCCGGGCGCATCACCCTGCGGGTGCGCGACGACGGGAGCGGCCCGCGAGAGGCCCGCGGCGGCTTTGGCCTGCGCGGCCTGCAGGAACGCGCCGCCCACCTCGGCGGCCAGGCGCGCTTTGGCCCCGCGCCCGAAGGCGGCAGCCTGCTGAAAATTTCCCTGCCGATAAAGGCTTGAAGCGCAAAACCGCAGAAAACGGGAAACGGGATGCGGGATGTGACCTCTTTGCGTCTTTGCCTTCCTTGGCGCTCTTGGCGTCATCTTGGCGGCCTTGGCGCCCTAAATCGGTGCCAATCCGTGAAATCGGTGGATTTTTTCTAAGGAACCCGCGATGAAACCCATTGACCTGCTGTTAGTGGACGACCAACGTCTGATGCGCGAAGGCTTGCGCACCCTGCTGGAACTGGAAGGCGGCCTGCGGGTGATAGCCGAGGCGGTAAACGGCCTGCAAGCGTTGCAAGCCTACGAGAAACACCGGCCCGATGTAGTGCTGATGGACATCCGGATGCCGGAAATGGACGGCGTGGAAACCACCCGCCGCCTGCTACAAGCCCACCCCGACGCGCGCATCATCATCCTGACCACTTTTGACGACGATGAGTATGTGTTCGACGCGTTGCGCGCCGGCGCGTTGGGCTATTTGCTCAAAGACGTCTCCGGTGCGGAACTGGCTGCGGCCATCCGCACGGTGGCTGCAGGCGGGGCGCTCATTGAACCCTCGGTGGCGCGCAAGGTGTTAGCCGAATTTGCCCGCCTGCCCCACGTGCCGCCCGCGGCAAGGGAAGCCCACCTGACCGCCCGCGAGCGCGAAATCCTGCGCCTCATCGCTCAAGGGCTGAGCAACAAGCAAATCGCCGCCCGCCTCTTCCTCGCCGAAGGGACGGTGAAAAACTATGTCAGCAGCATCCTTGACAAACTGGGGGTAGACGACCGCACCCAAGCCGCGGTGTGGGCGCACAAGCATGGATTGGGCTGAACGCGCGGCGGCGCAGAACCGCAGATTCCGCAGATTACGCAGATTGGAGCAGAAAAAACACAGAAAACACAGAAAGCGGGAGGGATTGAGGCAATGAGGGATTGGGGTAAAAGGGGAGGGGACGTGGCTTGCTTGGGTGTCCGGCTGCCCATCTTGGCAACCTTGAGGTTTCTCTCTGCGCTTTTGCGCTCCTCTGTGCCTCCTTCTTTGCGTCTCTGTTTCCTCCGCGCCTCTGCGTTATCATCCACTGATTGACACAGATTTGCACCGATTGGAGAAAAACACAGAAGACACAGAAACACACAGAAAACACAGAAAAAACTTTTTCTTTGCGCTCTTTGCGCTCTTTGCTCTCTCTGCGCCTCTGCGTTACTTTCTTGGCGCCCTTTGCGTCCCTTGGCGTTACTATCCACAGAGTAACAGATTTACACCGATTGAATAAAGAAAACCACAGAATACACAGAAACACCACAGAAAACACAGAAATTTTTTCTTGGTGCTCTCTGCGTCTCTGTGTCCTCTGCGTCTTTGCGTTACCTCCTTGGCGTCCTTGGCGTCCTTGGCGTTAATCTTAGCGCCCTTTGCTTCCTTGGCGTCTTGGCGTTAACCCTTTGGCGTCCTTGGCGTTACAATAGAGCCATCATCCCTCTGGAGGAAATCCGATGCCCGAAACCTGGAAGCACATCCACAAAGCCGCGGACTGGCAAAAGGCCAAGGATTACCGCGACATCACCTACT
>JALUDX010000134.1 GCA_027053355.1 Anaerolineales bacterium
GCGAACGGCCGTTCGCCCCTACGAAAGCCCGCGCGTTTTTTGGGTAAGGCGGGGAAACCACAGAAGACACAGAAAGGCCACAGAAAACACAGAAGGTCGTCGGGTAGGGGCGAGGCGTGCCTCGCCCCCTTTGGCGCGCGGCAACACGTTGCCGCTCGGGTAGGGGCGAACGGCCGTTCGCCCCTACGAAAGCCCGCGCGTTTTTTGGGTAAGGCGGGGAAACCACAGAAGACACAGAAGGGCCACAGAAAACACAGAAGGCGGCAGGGTAGGGGCGAGGCGTGCCTCGCCCTCTTTGGCGCGCGGTGCCGCGCCCCCGCGAAGCCTCCGCAGCTTTTGGGCGCGGTGCGAGGAAACCACAGAAAACACAGAAGGTTGCACGGTAGGTAGGGGCGAACGGCCGTTCGCCCCTACGAAAGCCCGCGCGTTTTTTGGGTAAGGCGGGGAAACCACAGAAGACACAGAAAGGCCACAGAAAACACAGAAGGTCGTCGGGTAGGGGCGAGGCGTGCCTCGCCCGCTTTGGCGCGCGGCAACACGTTGCCGCTCGGGTAGGGGCGAACGGCCGTTCGCCCCTACGAAAGCCCGCGCGTTTTTTGGGTAAGGCGGGGAAACCACAGAAGACACAGAAAGACCACAGAAAACACAGAAGGTCGTCGGGTAGGGGCGAGGCGTGCCTCGCCCCCTTTTGGCGCGCGGCTTTCTGCCAAGCCATCCCCCAAACGTCGCCGCACGCGAAAAAAGCCCCGATAGGTTTTCCAAAACCTGTCGGGGCTTTACGGATACACCGCGGTGATGCGCTTTCGGGTCGCCGCTTTGCACCCTGCGTTCGGGGCTATTTCTTCTTCTTGGCGACCACTTTGATCTCTTTCGGCCGCACGGCTTCGGCTTTGGGCAGGCGCAATTTCAACACGCCATCTTCCAACTCGGCCTCGGCTTTGCCCGGCTCCAACGGCGTGGGCAGGGTGATCACCCGCTTGAAAGGCCCTACCGGGATCTCCTGCAGCAGCAGGCCCTCGCTTTCCGGCGCTTTGAACTCGCCTTCCAGCACCAATGTGTCGTCCAGCACCTCAATGCGCAGGTCGTCGGTGCTCAGGCCGGGCACCCAGGCGGTGATCACAAAGGCGTCGTCTTCGGCCTGCACGTTCAGGGGAATGTGCACCCCCCGCTGCCGCGTGTCGCTCACCGGCACCACGCTGCTTTCCATCAGGCGATCCATCGCGTCCAGCAACCGCTCCATGCGGCGGAAGGGTTCCAACCGATAAATGGTCATCTTGCACCTCCTTGGCATACGAAATCGGTTCACAACCACTTTTACTTTAGCCAAGGCATGTTAGAAAAACGCAAGCGCAAGATAGGAAATTTGTTAATGCCGCCAAGCCGTCTCTACGGCGCGGCAGGTTTCAGGAAGACGCGTCGATCTGCCGGTTGGGGCGGCGGGTGGCGAAGCGCGTTACCGCGGCCACGTGTTCCTCGGCAGCCCACAAAGGCGGGAAGATCTCCCGTTCTACCATGGCGGCTGTGGCCGGCGGCAGGGTAAGGCCGGCGCGCAGCGTTTGCTTGATGCCCTGAGCCACCGCGGGCGGCAGCGCCGCGACGTGCCGCGCCAGCCCCAGGGCTTCGTCCAACGCCTGGCCTGCAGGCACCACCCGATTGGCCAGGCCGTGCGCCAACGCCTCTGCAGGAGAAAGCACCTTCCCCGTCAACAGCCACTCCAGCGCGCGGGCATACCCCACCAGGCGCAGCAGGCGCTGCCCCATCCCCCAGCCGGGGGTGACAAACCAGGCCACCTGCACGAAGCCCAGATCCGCGTTGGCGGCCATGACCCGCAAATCGCAGGCCAACGCCACCTCAGACCCGCCCCCCCGCGCCGGGCCGTTGAGCGCGGCAATCGTCGGGAAGGGCAGCGCCTCCAAAGCCTGCAGCGCGCGGGTCATCAGGCGGCTCATCCGCCGGCCGTCGGCCTCGGTAGGATAGCGGGACAGTTCCTTCAGGTCGCCGCCGGCAATGAAGGCCGCGCCGCTGCCGCTGACCACCAACGCCCGCCAGTCGGACGCGGCCGCGGCCTCCACCGCGGCGCCAAAAGCCTCCATCGCCTCCCACGAAAGCGCATTGCGCACCGCGGGGCGAGAAACCAACAACAGGCCAACGCCTGGTTGTACCGTAGTGAGTGAAACGCCGGAAGAAGTCATCGTTCAATGCCCTCAGCACCTTTCCTGCAGCGCCTTCAGCGGCGCATTTCGTAGCGGTCGACCACCCGCCCCTCGATGTTGATGAACTCGAAACGCAAATGACGGGCGTCGGCCGTGACTTGCAGCGCGCCGTAACTTTCTCGGTAGCGCACCGCCGTGCCCGGCACCGGCGTGGGGCGGAATTTGTACGGCCCCGGCACCCCGCCCAGGCCGTCTACCAGATACACGATGCCATCGCGCATGATGCGCTCGTACACGTGGTCGTGGCCGGCGATGACGGCCTGCGCGCCCCAGGCGGCAAAAGGCCATTGCAGCGCCTTGGTGCTGCCGTGGCGGGCGGAAGAATAAGGCGGATGGTGCAGGACGACGATCTTCCACGGCTCTCGCGCCGCGGCCAGCCCCTCGCGTAGCCAGCGCGCCTGCGCGCTATCTGCGGTGATGCCATCGGGTTCCTGGCCGCAACTGTCGAGCACGAAAATGTGCACCGGCCCGACCGCAAAATCGTAATACCGCCGCCCGCCCGGGGGGCGCAAATAGCGCAGGTAGGCGGTGATGTGGCCGTCGTGCCAGTCGTGGTTGCCCAGGGTGGGGTAAAATCGGCCGGCGCGGATGTCGTCGCCGTAGTATTGCAGCACGTTGGCCCGCACCGTGTCTTCCACGCCGTCGGGGTAGTTGTTGTCGCCCACGGTGAGGATGAAATCGGGCTGCCAGGAATGCACCAGCCGCGCCACCGCGGCTTCGGCCGGCCCGGCATAGCCAAAATCGCCGATCACCGCAAAACGGACAGTGGGCTGCCAGGGGGTAGGCGAGGCCGGTACGGGGGTAGGGG
>JALUDX010000135.1 GCA_027053355.1 Anaerolineales bacterium
ACGGCGTGCCGCACATCTACAAAACTTACGCGGGCGAGGGGCACGGCTTCCGCAAACCCGAAACGCTGGAAGACCTGTACGAGGAAATTCAGCGGTTTTTGATGAAATACGTGCTGTTTAGCGCGTAAGAAGAACGCCTTTTCTCCTTATGTTGCGCCTTTGCCGAAGGAAACGTTATGAGTAAATCGTCTTCTTGGCGGTGGGTGCGTCTTGGCGGTAGCCTTCTCGCTGGGACTTTACTGGCGTGGTGGCTGCTGAAGCAAGATTGGGGCACACTTTGGGCTGCGATGAGCCGATTGTCATGGCCTATACTTTTAGCGGCTTTTGTGCTTTATTGGACGGGCATCGCTTTCAATGCCGCCCGATGGTATACTGTGTTGCATGGGATGAAGATAAAAATCTCCAGAGGTAAGGCCTTACGCTTGACTTTTGCCGGGGCTTTCGCGTCTAATTTCCTTCCTTCGACGGTAGGCGGTGACACGCTCCGAGTGTTAGGGTTATTAGGAGGCGTAACTTCGGCTTCGGTGGCGGAAGCGGTAACCTCGGTGGTGGTAGATCGGTTACTCAACGTGGTGGCCATGTACACGTTTCTGCCGCTCACGTGGTTGACCTACGGGGCAACTTTCCGCCACATGCTACCCGTCGAAGATGGGGGAGGATTGTTTTTGTTGTTGCCGCCAGATCTGCAGGCCAAACTGCAGCAGAAATTGCGATCCGTGGGAAGCGGCTTTGCAACTCTAAGGCGTTCGCCGCAGGCCATAGGTCAAGGCTTTGTGTTAGCCTGGCTGTCACTACTGCCACCTTTTACCGCTACCTGGTTGGTCGCGCGGGCTTTAGGCATTCCCGTGTCGTGGTATGAAGTGGCAGGCACCACGGTCATTACCTATACCATTACATTATTGCCTATTGCTTTCAATGGCTATGGCGTGCGCGAAGTAAGCCTCGCCGTTTTGTACCCTTTGTTAGGGGCCACGCCAGCCCAGGCGCTCACTTTAGCGTTGGTGACCCGTTTTTTGATGGCAGCGACCACACTGACCGGTGCGCTGTGGGTGGGCGAAGCCGTGCCCCGTTGAACCAAAGGCTAATTTGCGCTCTCTACGCGTAATTATCTACCCAAAAGCGCTGCATATAGCCCTGTACACAGCACACAGAAGGCACGCTTTCTACGCACTCTGTCATTTTTGAGGCTTGCCATGCAAATCCTCATTTTCTCCCTCATCATTGTAATCACCATGATACTTTTGCTCACCGACGCGCTACGGCCAGAAATCATCGGGCTGGGCGTGCTGTTTACCTTGGGCGCAACCGGCCTCGTCTCTTGGAAAGAGGCGTTTTCCGGTTTCAGCAGCAACGCGGTGCTGGCGATGTTCGGCCTGTTCATCATCGGCGGTGCGCTCCAGCGCAGCGGCGCGGCCGGCTGGCTGGGCGACAAACTGGTTGATCTCGCTAAGGGGAACGAGTCGGCGCTGATTGCCATCGTGATGAGCACGGCTGCCGCGCTTTCTGCCATCATGGTCAACATCGGCACCGCAGCCGTGCTCCTGCCCGCGGTGATGAGCGCCGGCCGCAAGACCAAAATTTCGCCTTCGCGGCTGGTCTTCCCCTTGGGCGTGGGCACCATCATCGGCGGCATGATCACCCTCATCGGTGCGACGCCCACCATCATCATGAACGAATTTCTGGCCGCGGCGTCGCTGCCGCGCTTCAAAATCTTTGAACAAGCGCCGCTTATCCTCCCCGGTGTGGTGCTCGCCGTGGCACTGATGGTGCTCCTCAAAAACCTGCTCTTGCCCAAACGCCTGCCGGAATACGAAAGCATCCTCCAGAAAAGCGACGCGCTCATCCAAACCTACATGCTGGACAGGGTGCTCCACGAAGTCGCGGTGAAGCCCGGCTCGTCGCTGGCGGGCATCAGCCTGCGGGAATGCGGCCTGCGCTCCCGCCACGGCGTGTACGTCATCGGCATCCGCCGCGGCGAGCGCTTTCTGCCACCGCCCACAGCCGAAACGGTGCTTCAAGTGGGCGACCGCCTTCTCCTCCGCGGCGACAATGCGGCCGTTCAATCCGCCGCCGAAGCCTGCAACCTGGAAGTGCTCCCCGAGGTGGAGGCCTTCCCGCCCAACCTGCTGCGCGAGGGCTACCAGATGGCCGAGGTGACGCTGGCTCCGCGGGCGTGGATGCAGGGCAAAACCGTGGCTGAAACCGATTTCTTCAACCGTTACGGCCTGCGCATCCTGGCCATTGACCACAAAGGCCAGCCCAAGCACCATCACATCGCCGAGCACAAATTGGAATTTGGCGACACCCTGCTGGTGCACGGCCGCGCCGACCGCATCGCCGCGCTGGAAGAGGACGACAACTTTATTGTGCTGGACAAAACTTCGCTGGAAGAAGCCGGGAACACGCTTTCGGTGCCCAAGGCGGTGGTAACCGCGGTGGTCACGGCGCTGGCGTTGGCCGCGGTGGGCTTCCACATCCTGCCGCTGGGTGCGGCCGCGGTGGGTGGCGCTACGCTGTTGCTTTTGCTGGGTGTGCTCACTATGGAAGAAGCCTACCACGCCATTTCGTGGAAGGTGCTCATTTTCATCAGCGGCATGTTGCCTTTGGGTGCGGCCATGGTGCACAGCGGCACCTCCGAAGCCGTAGGACGCCTGCTGAGTCGTTTTCTCGGCGGACACAGCGCATTCTGGCTTTATCTGCTGATTGCCGTGGCAGCCGCATTGATCGGACATCTCACTTCCAACGTCACTGCGGCCGTGGTGACCATTCCCCTGGCCATCCAAACGGCGGCGCACCTCGGCGCAGACCCGCGCGCCGCAGCGGTGGTGGCCGCGCTGGGGGCTTCTAACGTCTTCAGTTCGCCGACTTATCAGGTCAACGTGTTCCTGATGGGCCCGGGCGAATACAAGCCGCTGGATTTCGTGAAGAAGGGCGCGCTGTTTTCCGTGCTGGTCATCCTGACCACCGCGGTGGGGGCTGCTTTGGGGTTGTGAGGCACGCCTTATTTATGTGATATATCATTTGGGCAGGGAGGAGTGCAAGCAGGCGCAGGCAGGGGATACCTGCGACGAGCGAGAAGGTGCAGGGAGGCGGTGGGGGCTTTAAGGAGAAAAACACGGGAACGCGATTCGGCGTTACTGAGAACAGAAGAGTGGTGTGAGCATTTGCTGGCGCAGCGCTTTCCGCCGCGTTTTTGTTTTTTGATAAGGCATTGAAGTTTTTTGGCAGGGGAGCGCGCGGAGAGAGGTTTGAGCGGAAACGCTTTCTCTTTTACGCTTGCTTTTGATAACTACCATTATCGCAAACAAATGGATGGGCCACGGATAACACGGATTTTTAAGTTGCCAAGATGACGCCAAGACCGCCAAGAAGCGAGGGCAAAGCGTGGACTTTTTAGTGTTTTTCGCCCAATCTGTGCTCATCTGTGGATCTCTTTCTGCGTAATCTGCGTAATCTGTGGTTTTAGATACGAAAAAAGCCGACGTGGCGCTGGGTTTCTGCTATACTTACCTCATGACCTCGACGCACCCAACGCCTTCGTCCCCCGGTACGCAGCCACTGGTGGTGCTGGTGGGCCCTACCGCAGTGGGCAAAACAGCGCTCTCATTGCAATTGGCTGAGGCCTTGCATGCCGAAATCGTTTCTGCGGATTCCCGGTTACTCTATCGCGGCATGGACATCGGCACGGCCAAGCCCACCCCTGCAGAGCGCGCCCGCGTGCCGCATCACTTGATCGACGTCACCACCCCCGATAAACCTTGGAGCCTGGCACGCTTTCAAGATGCGGCCTATCAGGCCATCGCGGACATTCACGCGCGCGGGCGGCTGCCGTTGTTGGTCGGCGGCACAGGGCAATATATTTGGGCCGTAGTCGAAGGCTGGCAGATACCGCGGGTGGCCCCGCGCCCCGAATTACGCCGCGCCTTAGAGGCCTGGGGGCAAGAAATCGGCGCCGAAGCCCTGCACTCCCGCCTTGCCTGGCTGGATCCGCAGGCTGCGGCGGGCATCCTCCCTTCCAACATGCGGCGCACCGTGCGGGCGTTAGAGGTCATTTTTACCACCGGGCGCCTTTTTTCGGCCCAGCGTACCCGCCAACCGCCCCCTTACCGGGCGCTCGTTTTGGGGCTTACCCGCCCTCGGCCGGAACTACACCAGCGCATCGACGCCCGCATTGAGGCCATGCTGGCCGCAGGCTGGTTAGACGAAGTGCGTCGTTTACTTTCTGTCGGCTATACGACAGACCTGCCCGCAATGTCAGGCATTGGCTATGCCGAACTGGCGGCCTATCTGCAAGGCCGCCTCCCTTTGGACGACGCAGTGCAGCAAATCCGCCGCCGCACCCGACGTTTTGTACGCCGCCAGGCCAACTGGTTCAAGCCCAACGATCCTCGCATTCACTGGTTTTCGGCGGGCGACGCCTCCTTCCCTGCTATGCTTACGGCCATCCGCACTTTTTTGGCTGCCGGCAGCAACCAAGTTCCTTGAGCGGTGTTATGTATCCTGTAGTGGGAAAACCTTGTTCCCGACTTTTGAGGCAAGGAGGACATTATGATAACTACCATTCGGCAATTGCTGGACAAAAAAGGGCGACAGGTCTGGGCTATTTCTCCTGAAGCAACGGTGTATCAGGCGCTGGAGATAATGGCCAACAAAGACATCGGCGCGGTGTTAGTGATGGATGGCGACCAATTGCTGGGCATCTTTTCGGAAAGAGATTACGCCCGCCGATGTATCTTGCGCAACCGGCGCTCCAAAGAGACGCAAGTGAAAGACCTGATGACGCCTAACGTGGTGACCATTGCTCCCTCAGCCACCATTAACGACGCAATGGAATTGATGAGCCGCTATCACATTCGCCACCTCCCTGTAACGGAAGGTGGTCGCGTCATTGGCGTTATTTCTATTGGCGACGTGGTCAAGGCGGTCATCGAGAATCAGGAACACATGATTTCTCATCTGGAAAGTTACATTACCGGCGAACCGCCAAGCGCGTAGGCAGCACTCCCCACCCTACACGAAACCGGGAGGCCGCTTCTAAAGCGGCCTCCCGACGCGGCACGCGCCTTGACGCAGTTATTCGGCTATCCGAAATAGGCTGTTATTTTCCGGGATTGTAAAGCACCAACGTGCCCCATGTGGTTGGGTCGGCCAAGGCGCGGTAGGGATCGTTGGAGATCATGGTTTGTTGCTCGGCCTCTCCAGCATTGTCGTTGTCAGAAATGTTGATCGCAAAACCCATTTGCATGCCGATATGCGGTTTGAACCCCAGCATCGCCCACGGAATGGCAAATTCGATGTTGTAGCCGTGGTCTTCCAGCTGCACGCCGATGTCTACGCTGGGGGTCTTCCCCGCTTTGTGCACTGGATACCATACGTAAGCCTCGGGAGAGGTACCGGGCGGGCTGCCGGGAGACACACCGATTTGATAATCGTCGATGTTGAGCCCACGAATGTAGAAATCGCCGTATAGATTGGTGTCTAACTGAATTTCAATTTCATCGCCTTTGAAAATATCTTTACCGTGCTGGGTTTGCACCAAATGGTCGTCAGTTACTTCCACACCAATGTACAACGCCCGATAATCCCAGCCGATGCGATATTTGCCGCTGATATCGCTGGGGCCGTTGTAATTGGCTTGACCGTAAACCACGTATTTGATGGGATAAGTAGTGCGGGTACGCCAATCTACGAAATTGCCATCGATGTGGTTGGGGGCTACCCACAATAGTGGTACGCGTACCACGGGGCCTGGTCTGCGGGCGGGTGTGGGCGTGGGCGTGGGCGGGATGGGCGTTGGAGTGAACGTCGCGGTAGGTAAGGGCGTGTTAGTGGGCGGCAAAGGCGTAGGCGTAGCGGAAGGGGGCGTGGTCGGCGTATCGCCGAGGGTAGGCGTGGGCGCTGCCGTCGTCGGTGAAGTTGGTTCTTTGGTCGCCGTAGGGGGAATGGCCGTAGGGTTGGCCACAGCAGTGAGGGTAAGATCAGGAGTCGGAAACACAAAAGGCGTTGGGGTGCTCAACCCGGGCAGCGAGCATGAAGCCAGCGTCAGTCCGCCCCACAGGAGCACTAACCAGGGTAAAAGCGAGCGCAAGCGGCTCATTTTAGACCTCCTTCTTTGCGTAATGAAAGCGAGTCAACAAACGTGTTCCGTGCAATAAACAGGCCAACATATGGCCTCTCTAACGATAGACGCTAAGTATTCGCCAAAAGTTCCCCCGCCGAAGGGACATACTGCTACGTTAGAGATTTGTTAGAAACCTGCGCGAACCCCGGCAATTTCAACTCCTTATGCTAAAATAGCAGTGCTCAAATACTGCACAAACAGCACATTGTGCTAAAAGTCTCAAAAGTGGAGGTAGCAACATGGCCAAGAAAATCAAAGTCCAACCCTTAGGCAGTCGGGTCTTGATTCGCCCTGAAGAGGAAGAACCGCGCACCAGCAGCGGCATTTTACTGCCTGAGACGGCGAAAGAAAAGCCCCAAATTGGCGAAGTGATCGCCATTGGCGACGAAGAAGAAGACATCCCCGTGAAGGTGGGGCAAAAGGTGCTCTACCCCAAATACACGGGCACGGAAATCAAGATCGACGGGGTGGAACATCTGATCATGGACGCCAGCGATTTGTTGGCCGTGGTTGAGAAGTAACCGCAACCGCTGGGAACAACCTCCCTGCTTTTGTCGAGCGAGAAAAAACAGCGCCCGGGTGCCCCCCGCCCCGGGCGCTGTGACGAGAAAGACCACGGGTGACACGGGCTGCCACAGATGCCCACAGATTTTCGAGTAATGCAAAGAACGCAAAGGAACATAAAGACGCAAAGATGCCAAGAAACGCAGATAGACGCAGATTTTTGGGCGCCGAGGTCGCCAAGATGACGCCAACAGCCGCATCCCGTTTCCCGACTCCCTATTTTCTGTGCCTTCTCTGTGTCTTCTGTGACTTTCTGTCTGTGTTATCTGCAGTGTCTCTTCTAAACTACGAAACGGAGGGCAACATGTTCCAACTGAACATCGGCGGTTCCGAAGCAGCCGATACAAGCAAAATTTACGATTTGGTCGTGGTCGGTGCGGGCGCTGCGGGGCTGACCACCGCAATTTACGCTTCGCGCGATGGCTGGGATACGTTGGTGCTAGAACGCGAAGCCGCCGGCGGCTTGGCCGCAACCACCCATCTGATCGAAAACTATCCGGGCTTCCCCGAAGGCATCGACGGCTCGAAATTGATGGAACGCTTTGCCGAGCAGGCCAAGCGGTTTGGCGCGCAAATCGTCGAGTTCGAGGAAGTAGAACGCCTGCAGCGCAACGCGGAAGGCATTTTCGAAATCGAGACCACCGGCGCCACGTACAAAGGCCGCACTGTGGTGTTGGCCACGGGCAGCCGCCCCAAGCATTTGGGCATTCCCGGCGAAGAGGCCTTTGCCAACAAGGGCGTTTCGTACTGCGCCACCTGCGATGGCCCGCTTTACAAAGACCAGGACGTGGTGGTCATCGGCTGCGGCAATTCCGGCTTGCAAGAAGCCCAAATTTTGCTGGAATACGCCAAAAGCGTGACTTTCGTGGAGTTCCTTTCCTACTCCATTGCGGAAAAGGTCCTCCGCGACCGGGTGATGAATCACCCGAAAGTGACGTGCTACTTCTCGCACATGGCCGTGGAAATCAAGGGCGACGATTTCGTCACCGGCGTGGTGATCAAAGACCGGGAAAGCGGTGAGACCAAAGAGATCCCGGCCAAAGGCGTGTTCATCTATGTGGGCTATCAGCCTTACACCGATTTCGTCAAGGGCTTCGTGGAACTGGATCAACGCGGCTACATTGTGACCGACGAGCGGATGCACACCAACGTGCCGGGCGTGTTTGCCGCGGGCGACGTGCGTTCCAACAATCTGGCCCAGGTAGCGGTGGCCGTAGGCGATGGCGCCAAAGCCGCGATCGCGGTGCGCGAATACCTGCAAGCCAAAGCATAAAACCATGATAACGCATACCCAGGTGCTCATTTTAGGCGCGGGACCGGCGGGGCTGGCAGCAGCCCTGTATGCGGCCCGCGCCGATTTAAACCCCTTGGTGCTCACCGGCCCTGAGTTGGGCGGGCAGGTTTCCATCACCTACATGGTCGAAAACTACCCCGGCTTTCCCGAAGGGGTCGAGGGGCCGGCATTGGTGCAGCGGTTCAAAGAGCAAGCCGAAAAGTTTGGGGCGCGCTTAGTGTTGGATACCGCGGTGGCCGTCGATTTCAGCCAGCGGCCTTTTCGCGTGCAGGCCACCAAAACCACCTACACCGCCGACACCGTCATCGTGGCCACGGGCGCCACGGCCAAAACTTTAGGGGTGGCCGGTGAAGATGAACTGGTAGGCATGGGAGTTTCGTATTGCGCCACCTGCGACGGCCACTTTTTCAAGGGTATGGACATCGTGGTCGTCGGCGGCGGCGACAGCGCGCTGGAAGAAGCCCTGTTCCTCACCCGTTACGCGAACACGGTCACGATCATCCACCGCCGTGACCAGTTGCGGGCTGGCCCGCTGCTGCAAAAGCGCGCTCGCGAGCATCCGAAAATCCGCTTCTTGCTCGACACCGTGGTCACCGAAATTTTAGGCGAAGACATGGTGGAAGGGGTGCGCCTGCGGCACGTGCCCAGCGGGGAAACGCGCGATCACCCCACCGCGGGCGTCTTCATCTTCATCGGCTACCATCCCAACACCGATCTCTTCACGGGACAATTAGCCTTAGACGAGCGGGGTTACATCGTTACCGACAAATTCACCCGCACCAGTGTGCCGGGCGTGTTTGCCGCGGGGGAAGTGGCCGACAGCCGCTATCGGCAGGTCATCACTTCCGCAGGCATGGGCGCGGCAGCAGCCATGGAAGTGGTGCATTTCCTGAGCGGCTAACTCCCGCTATGGGGGCGTAAAAGTGACAATTGTAACTACTCCCTGGGCGGTAAGTGGATTATATTGGAACGTGACGGACTAAAATCAGCCGCGAACGTTCACTCGGCTGTCCCATCATGCATTGAGGAGGCAACTATGGCAAAGGTTTCGATTATCGGCGCCGGTATGACCGGCTCGACCACGGCACATTGGCTGGCAGAGCGGGAAATTGCTGATATTGTGCTGGTTGACATCATCGAAGGTATGCCCCAGGGCAAGGCGTTGGATTTGACCGAGGCCATGCCGGTTATCGGCAAAGACGCCAAGATTTTCGGAAGCAACGATTATGCAGACACCAAAGGCTCTGACATTGTGATCATCACCGCTGGCCTGCCGCGCAAGCCGGGAATGAGCCGCGACGACCTGCTGGTGACCAACGCTAAAATCGTGGCCGACGTGGCGCGCAAAACCTTAGAGCAATCCCCCGACGCCATCTACATCGTGTTGACCAACCCGCTGGACGTGATGACCTACCTGACCTGGAAGGTCACGGGCCTGCCCACTTACCGCGTGGTCGGCCAGGCGGGCATCCTCGATTCCGCCCGGATGCGCGCCTTCGTGGCCATGGAAACCGGCGTGAGCGTCGAAAACATCCACTGCTATGTGCTCGGTGGCCATGGCGACGACATGGTGCCCCTGACGCGGCATTCCAACATAGCGGGGGTGCCCCTGTACAAATACTTGCCAGAAGACAAACTGGCGGCCATCGTCGAGCGCACCCGCAAGGGCGGCGGCGAAATCGTGGGCCTGCTGAAGAAAGGGAGCGCCTTCTACGCTCCCTCCGCAGCCCTGGCCCAGATGGCCGAGGCCATCCTCAAAGGCAAAAACCTCATCGTGCCCGCCACCGCTTACCTGGATGGTGAATATGGGATGCACGACATCTTCATTGGCGTGCCCACCATGCTTGGCCGCAAAGGCGTCGAGAAGGTCATTGAATACGAACTCAACGACGAGGAAATGGCGGCCTTCCAGAAGTCGGCGGCTCATGTGAAATCCAACGTCGCAAAACTCAGCGAATTCGGCCTGCTTTAAATCGCCACGGGAAGGGCAATCACCGCCCTTCCCGTTTTTCAACTTTCTCCAAGGAGGCATTTCATGCTGCTCAAAGACCGTTTGGCCCAAATCATCCCCGATTGGCGCGCGCGCCAACGTAAATTGGCCAAAGAACACGGCGACGTGGTCGTAGATCAGGTGCACATGCGCCAAATTTTGGGCGGGATGCGGGGCGTCAAAGCCTTGGTGACGGACATTTCGTACGTCGACCCTTACGAAGGCATCCGCTTCCGCGGGCACACCATTCCTGAAGTTTTGGCTCACTTGCCTAAGCCCAAAGACGGCACTATGCCTTACGTGGGCGGCCTGTATTGGTTGCTGCTGGTGGGTGAATATCCTACCGAAGAGGAAGCCCTCTCGGTGGAGGCAGAATGGAAGAAGCGCGGCGAGGTGCCGCAGCACGTGTTCGACATGCTCAAAGCCTTGCCCAAAGATACCCACCCGATGACCATGTTCGCGGCCGCAGTGTTGGCCTTGCAGCCGGATTCTATCTTTGCCAAGCGCTACAAAGAAGGCCTGAAGAAGACCGATTTTTGGGATCCGATGTTGGAAGACGTGCTCAACCTGACCGCGAAACTCCCGGCCATTGCCGCTTACATCTACCGCCTGAAGTACAAAGACGGCAAGTTCATCCCCGCCGACCCTGACCTGGATTGGGGCGCGAATTTCGCGCACATGATGGGTGTGGAAAATCCCGAGTACAAGGATCTCAGCCGCCTGTATTTCATCCTCCACTCGGACCATGAGAGCGGTAACGTGAGCGCCCACACCACTTACTTGGTTTCGTCCGCGCTGTCGGATATTTACTACGCGTTCTCCGCGGCCATGGACGGCCTGGCCGGCCCATTGCACGGTCTGGCGAACCAGAACTGCCTCTATTGGCTCAAGGGCGTGATGGAAGAATTTGGCGGCGTGCCCACCCACGAGCAAATGCGCAAATATGCGTGGGACACGCTGAACAGCGGCCAGGTGATTCCGGGTTACGGCCACGCGGTGCTCCGCCGTACCGACCCCCGTTACAAAGCCCAGTTCGAGTTCGCGTTGGAGCACATGCCCGACGACGCGCTCTTCCAGACCGCCAAGGTGGCTTACGAGGTCATCCCCGAGGTGCTGAAAGAGCACGGCAAGGCCAAGAACCCGTGGCCCAACGTGGACGCGTTGAGCGGCACGTTGCAGCAGCACTACGGTGTGGTGGAATCCGACTTCTACACCGTGATGTTTGGTGTGGGCCGCGCGTTGGGCGTCACGGCCAACACGGTTTGGGCGCGGGCCTTGGGGCACCCCATCGAGCGTCCCAAGTCGGTGACCACCGCGATGCTGGAAGAGATGCTCAAATAACCCTGCCCCACCTCACCTCACCTGTAAAGAGCGCATCCGAACGATGCGCTCTTTTTTTGTCGGCAGCCAAAGAGAAACCACAGAAAACGCAGAGAAGGTGCCGAGAACACAGAAGGGGAAGTCTGGCTACTTGGTTTTACTGCAGCGCTTTAATATCCGCTGGCAGTTCCCCGCATTTCAGATCGCGCGACGAACTTGGGGTACAATAAGGCCATGCTCCTCTTAGGCCAATGGCACAATTACGACCTCAAAATTAGCGTGCGCGAGCATGAGCGCAGCCTGACGGTGAGCGCCATGTGGGAAGGCGGCCTTTTCACCGCGGCATACGAAGGCGGCGGCAGGCCGCGCACGTTCATTACCCAGGGCACGGTGTACCGCCGCGCGCTGGATGGCCGCATGTTGGCCAAATGGCGCCCCGCGGGGGCGCAGCGGCAGCGGCGTTGGCTGACCCAAGACGAGGCGCTGCAAATGGAAGCCCGCGCCCGCGGTTTGGTGCAGGCTGTGTACGACGACTTGCAGCGCGGTGTGCTGCAGACCAACGTGCCCCTCCCCCCTTTGGGGCACACCCTTTTTCAGCGGGCTATCGCCTGGGATGAAGCGCGCTCCCGGGCTGACGCGCGGCGTTATCGGGCAATCTACCTTCCCATCGGCATTTTGCCGCCCGACCAGTACAGCGCTATCGTGTTGCAGGCCACTCTGGGCTGCTCGTTCAACACCTGCACCTTCTGCACTTTCTACCGGGATCGCCCCTTCCGCATTAAATCGCCCGAGGAATTTCGCAGTCACGCCGAGGCTGTCAAAGATTTCTTGGGGGAAGGCATTTACCTGCGGCAAGGCGTCTTTTTAGGCGATGCCAATGCTTTGGTCGTGCCGATGCGTCGTCTTCTTCCCCTTTTGGAGGTTGCTAACCAGGTTTTCCCCGCGGCTTGGGGAAGCATCGGCCGGCCCGCCAGCCGCGCGGATGGCGGGATGGCTACGCACCAGAGCGCCTGGGGCGGGATTTATGCTTTTTTGGATGGTTTTAGTGGGGAGAAGAAAGGGGTGAATGACTATGCGAAATTGGCCTCGCTGGGGCTCAAGCGGATCTACATCGGCATGGAAAGCGGGCACGAGCCGCTGTTGCGCTTCCTCGACAAGCCCGGCACGCCAAAGGACGTGCTGCACACCGTCCAGGCCATGAAGGACGGCGGGGTCGCCGTGGGCGTGATCGTGCTGGTGGGCGCGGGCGGCCATTTCTACGCCGACGCGCACGTCCGCGATACCATCGCCCTGATCAACGCCATGCCCCTCGACAGCCACGACATCATCTACTTCTCCGAACTGGTCGTTACCGACGACATGCCCTACGCCCAGCAGGCCGCGGCAGCCAACTTGCGCCCCCTCACCCACCGGGAATGCCAGGCGCAAGAAGCCGCCATCCGCGCCGGGCTCCGTTTCCGCGGCAGCAAGCCCCGCATTAGCCGCTACGACATCCGTGAATTTGTGTACTAACCACCCCACCCGCGAGGATTGCCCGCCATGGAAGCCACCACCATGCAAAGCCTGACCTTCCAACGCCAACGCATCGAAACCGCGCTGGAACAAGGCCGCATCCAAGACGCCATCGCCATCCTGCTCACCCTGCATCCCGCAGACCGGGCGGACGTCTTCGAAGAACTGGACGAACCCGAACGCCGCACGCTGCTGGCGCATTTAGACATCGCGACCATCGCCGACCTGCTGGAAGAAATGGAGGACGAAGAGGCCGCGGAAACCGCGGAAGAAATCCCCACCGAGCGGCTGGCCGAAGTGCTGGACGAAATGGAGCCCGACGAAGCCGCGGACCTGCTGGGCGACCTGCCGCCCGAACAAGCCGCGGAGGCGCTGGCCGAGATGGAAGACGCGGACGAGGTGCGCCCCCTGTTGCTCTACCCCGACGAAACCGCGGGCGGCCTGATGACCACCACTTACGTCGCCCTCCGCCGCCAGACCACAGCAGCCCAGGCCATCGACTTCCTGCGCCAGATCAGCGACCGCGCGGAGATCCCCTTCTACCTCTTCGTGGTGGACAAAGAGCGCCGCCTGGTTGGCGTGGTCGACCTGCGCGACCTGCTGGCCGTTTCGCCCGACACCGTGATGGAAGACATCATGGATCCCGATGTCATTTACGTCACCGCGGGCACCGACCAGGAAGAAGTGGCCCGGGTGATGGTCAAATACGACCTGGCTGCGTTGCCCGTGGTCGACGCCAAAAAGCGGCTGGTCGGCGTGATCACCTACGACGACATCGTCGACGTGCTGGAAGAAGAAGCCACCGAAGACATCTACCACCTGGCCAGCGTCTCCGACGAAGATTTAGACCCCGAAAGCCCGGTGCTGGAACAAATCAAAGGCCGCCTGCCCTGGCTGTATCTCAACACGCTGACTGCGCTGTTTGCCTCGTGGGTGATCAGCCATTTCGAAGACATCATCGCTCAGGCCGCGGTGCTGGCGCTCTTCCAGTCGGTGGTAGCCGGGCAAGGCGGCAACACCGCCAGCCAAAACGTGGCCATGACCGTGCGCGCCATCGCCTTGGGGAAGATTTCTCCCCGCGCGCTGCTCCGGGCACTGTGGAGGCAGTTCGTCACCGGTCTGATGTTAGGCGTGCTGGTGGGCGTCGTGGTCGGCATAGGCGTGTATTTTTGGCGGGGCAACCTCTACTTGAGCCTGGTTTTGGCCCTGGCGCTCATCGGCAACCTGAGCGTGGGCTCCATCGTGGGCGTGCTGGTGCCGTTGGCGTTGGAAGCCGTGGGCATAGACCCTGCCCTGGCCTCTTCCATCCTGGTCACCGCGGTCACCGATGCCAGCGGGTTCTTCATCTTTCTCACCTTAGCAGCGCACTTTTTGAGCAAAATCATGGGCGCGTGATCCAAATTTAGGATTTGCGAATCGCCAATCGCCAATCGCAAATCGCTAATCTCCGATCCATCGGGAGGCAACCATGAAACTCACAGGCAAACGCGTGGGCGTGCTGGTCGAAGAAGGTTTCGAAGACCTGGAGTTTTGGGTTCCGGTGATGCGGCTGCGCGAAGAAGGCGCAGAGGTGGTCGTCATTGGCACGGGGCGACAACCCGTGTTCAAGGGGAAGCACTGCTTAGAAGCCCGGCCCGACGTCACCGCCGAGCAGGTCAGCGCCGAAGGGTTGGATGGCCTGGTGGTGCCCGGGGGCTGGGGCCCCGACAAACTGCGGCGTTTCGACGCGGTACTCGACCTGGTGCGCACCATGCACGCGCAGGGCAAGGTCATTGCCAGCATTTGCCACGGCGGGTGGGTGCTGGCCTCCGCGGGCATCGTGCGCGGGCGCAAAGCCACCGGCTCGCGCGGCATTCGCGACGACCTGCAAAACGCAGGCGCCCAGTGGGTCGACGCGCCCGCGTTCCGAGAAGGCAACCTGGTTTGGGGACGGGTGGTCGCCGACATCCCGGCCTTTTGCCGTGAACTGGTCGCCGCGCTCAGTGAAGCATGACCCGCTTCCGCTTGTCGTTAACCCAACTTTAACCCCCAGCCGCGCCATCTCTTGATAGAATAAATCGCAAATGCGGGGGGCGGGAGACAGGATGGCGGCGGAGGTGAGGCGCGTCTCGCCCCCGCATTGCCTTTCAGCGTCTTCGCGCCTCTCTTTCCGCTCATCTTTCAAACGATTCAGCGACCTTCTCATGCAACCGACCTCTTCTTCATCCTGGCGGAAACGCCTGGCCTACTACTTCAAACACGGCGACGTCCTTTGGTGGACGCTCCTTACCCTTTCCGTCGGCGTGGTGCTCGTGCTGGTGCTCTGGATTGCCTGGCAACTGTGGGTGCAATCCGCAGCAGCACGGCACGCTTTCGGCTGGCAATTCATTTGGCCGTGGGCTAAGCCCGTCTGGAACCCCGCGTTAGACAAATTCCAGGCTTGGCCGGCCATCTACGGCTCGCTGATCACCGCAGCGATTGCCTTGGTGCTGGCCGTGCCCTTGGCCGTGGGCATTGCCATCTTCCTCTCAGAATTGGCGCCCGAATGGCTGCGCGCGCCGCTCAACTACATGGTTGAAATGCTGGCCGCCATTCCCAGCGTGGTGTACGGCCTGTGGGGCATCTATGTGTTCCTGCCATTGGTGGTCGTCCCCTTGGGCAAGGCGTTAGCACCTTTGGGGGAGATTCCCGGGCTGGGCGTCTTTTTCCGCGGCCCGGTGCCCGCCTCGGGTTTTAGCCGGTTGGGTGCGGCCTTGGTGCTGGTGATCATGATTTTGCCCACCATCGCCGCGGTCAGCCGCGACGTGCTGCAAGCCATCCCCCGCAGCCAACGAGAAGCCGCGCTGGCCTTGGGCGCCACCCGCTGGGAAACCGTGTGGAAGGTGCTCCTCCCCTACGGGCAGAGCGGCATTTTGGGCGCCATCATCTTGGGTTTCGGCCGCGCCATTGGCGAAACCATGGCCGTGACCATGGTCATCGGCAACAGCGCGGGAGGCGGCTATTCCATTTTGCGGCCGGGGTACACCATGGCCAGCATCATCGCCAACGAATTTGCCGAAGCGGTCAGCGAAATGCACACCGCAGCCCTCATCGAGATTGGGCTGGTGCTCTTCGTGCTGACCTTCCTCCTCAATGCCTTGGCCCGCTGGCTGGTGGTCAACAAAACCATCAAGCGGGCATAGCGAGGAACCATGGCTCCTGAAAGCATTTACGCCCACGTGAACCTGCGCCGCAATTATCGGCGGCGGAAAATCCTCAACACGGTGATGCTCTCCCTCACCGGCGTAACCGTGGCCTTGGCCGTGCTGCCCTTGGTCTGGATCACGGTGTACGTGCTGCTCAAAGGGGGGCGCTACCTCAATTTAGCCCTCTTCATCCACCTGCCCGCACCCATGGGGACGCCCGGCGGCGGGGTGCTGCACGCCATCGAGGGCAGCCTGGTAATGGTGTTGCTGGCGTCACTGCTGGCCATTCCCGTGGCCTTGCTGGCCGCGTTTTACCTGCTGGCCCGGCCCAACACCGCGGTAGCCCAGGCCGTGCGTTTCAGCACCGACATGCTGGCCGGCATCCCTTCCATCGTAGTCGGCTTGTTTGGCTACGCAGTCATCGTGGTCACCCAGAAGCACTATTCCGCCTTTGCCGGCGGCGTGGTTTTGGCCATCATCATGCTGCCGGTGGTGTTGCGCTCGGCCGAAGAAATGCTGAAACTGGTGCCGCCCGAAATGCGCGAAGGCGCCCTGGCCTTGGGCGCACCCGAATGGCGCGCTGCGCTGCGGGTGGTGTTGCCCGCGGCTATGGAAGGCATCGTCACCGGCGTGATGTTGGGCATTGCCCGCGCGGTGGGCGAAACCGCGCCCCTGCTCTTCACCGCGCTGGGCAACGACCATTACGAAATCGGCCAGATCGTCCGCCAGGGATTGCACTACCACCAAAGCATGGGCCAGATTTTGGGGCAAATTTTCGGCCAGCCTGCCGACGCGCTTCCCCTCACCTTGTGGAAATACGCCCAGCAACCTTACCAGGAACGCGTCCAACTGGCCTGGGCGGTGGCTTTCGTATTGATGCTCTTCGCGTTGGGGCTCAACATCGCAGCCCGCGCCTGGCTGGCCTACCGCCGCCGCAAACTCTACGGCTAAACGGAGGAAAAACCGGATGACGCAACAACCCGTCGCCTTAAACCGCACCGACAAGCCGGCTGCCGTCGCCTCGGCCACCAAAATGGTCATCCGTGGGGTGTCGGTTTATTACAAAACCTTCCGCGCCATCAAAAACGTCGACCTCCCCGTCTACGAAAACCGCATCACCGCCTTCATCGGCCCCTCGGGCTGCGGCAAGTCTACCCTGTTGCGCACCCTCAACCGGATGAACGACCTGATCCCCGGCGCGCGGGTGGAAGGGAAAGTGCTGCTGGACGGCGAAGACATCTACGCGGCAGGGCAAGATGTGGTCGACATCCGCCGTCGGGTGGGCATGGTTTTTCAGCGGCCCAATCCCTTCCCGATGAGCGTGTATGACAACGTGGCTTTTGGCCTGCGGCTGCTGGGCATTCGCCAGAAGAGCATCCTCGACGAAGTGGTCGAACGCAGCCTGCGGGCGGCCGCACTGTGGGAACACGTGTGCGACAACCTGAACCAATCGGGCATGGCCCTTTCCGGCGGCCAGCAGCAGCGGCTGTGCATTGCCCGCGCCATCGCGGTGGAACCCGAAGTCATTCTGATGGACGAGCCGACTTCAGCCCTCGACCCCATCGCCACCCTCACCATCGAAGATTTGCTGCAAACCCTCAAGGAGAACTTCACCATCGTCATCGTGACCCACAACATGCAGCAGGCCGCGCGCATTTCCGACTACACCGCCTTCCTCAGCATGGACGACGACCGCGCCGGCTACCTGGTCGAATTCGGCCCCACAGTAGAACTTTTCACCAACCCCAAAGAAAAACTGACCGAAGATTACATCACCGGCCGCTTTGGGTAACAGTCCGTCCTCTGCAAACGCCGCAGTTCCCCCGCTTGAACAGAGACTGCCCCCGAAAAAGGAGAACCCCATGCCCCGTCAAGTGTTAGAAAGCGAAATTCAGAACCTCAAAAATCAGATTTTGCGTTTAGGCGATATGGTGCGGCAGGCCATGTTGGACGCCATCGAAGCCCTCAAGCACCGCGCTACCAACCGCGCGCGGCAAATTATTGCTGCCGATCAAGCGATCAACGCGCTGCGCTTCGATATCGAAAAGGCTGCTTTGGTGGTCATCGCCACTCAACAACCCTTGGCGCACGATTTACGTTTTTTGGCTTCGGTGTTGGATATTGCTGGGGAATTGGAGCGCATGGGTGACTATGCGAAAGGGATAGCGAAAATCAACATCCTCATGGGCGACAAGCCTTTGCTCAAGCCCCTCATCGACCTCCCCCGCATGGCTAACATCACCGCCGATATGCTCCAGGCCGCGCTGCAAGCCTTCGTCAACGACGACGCGGAAACCGCCGCTGCCATCCCCCGCCGCGACGATGAGGTAGACGGCCTCTACAACCAGATTTACCGCGAACTCATCACCTTCATGATTCAAGACCCCAAAACCATCGACCAGGCCAACTACCTGCTCTGGGCAGCCCACAACGTGGAGCGCATGGCCGACCGGGTGACCAACATCTGCGAACGCACCATTTTCACCGCCTCAGGCGAAATCGTAGAACTGGACACCGACGAGAACGGCAACGCGCGATAGAAAAAGGGGATGCGAGATTTACCCCGCGCAGACTTCAGCCCAAAAGGAGCGCACCGCCTGGGCTACCATTTCAGGCTGTTCTAACATCACCATGTGCCCCGCGGCTTCTACGGTGACCAACCGGCTGCGGGGCAACTTCTCCCGCAGGAAAAACGCCGCGCTCAACGGCATCATCTTGTCCAGCACACCATGCACGATCAACGCGGGCACGTCGATGGCGGGCAGGTCGGCACGCGCGTCGAACCGGTCGCAAGCCAAGAAGTCGTTGTGCACCACGGTGTGGCGGGTTTCCAACATCCGCCGTGCGGCCAGTTCCCGCAGGCGGGGCGACGCCTGGGGGGCAAAAGACCATTTGACGATGCTTTTCACCGCCGCGGGGAAGGCCGCTTCATGGGCTGTGCTTTCCAGCAGGCGAGGGTTGACCGGCAAGCGCGCTCCCGTTCCCACCAAACCCAGCGCAGCGACCTTTTCAGGCTGCTCGCGCACCAGCGCTAACACGATTGCGCCGCCCATGCTGTGCCCCACCCACAGCGCAGGCGGGAGCCCCAACCCCTCGGCCCAAGCCGCGAGGCCGCGGGCATACTCTTCGATGCGCTGTGCGCCGACGCCCTCGCTGCGGCCATGGCCGGGCAAATCCACCGCCAGGGTGCGCACGCCGGGCAAACGGCGCAACGGGGGCGGCCAATGCAAATGATTCCCGCCAGCGCCGTGCACCAACACCACGGGGCAATCCGCTCCGCCCACGGCGAGGCGCAAGTCAGCCTCGGTGTAATACAAACCACGCCATTGGGGCATCATCTTCTCCTGGGGGAAAGAGGGAGCAACTGTTCGGCTTTTTAGGTCGCCAATCTGGGTTTTCTGGTAACTACCTGCCCTGCGCCGAAAACGAGGCTGACAAGCAATTTCGTCTTCGCTCAGGGCGGCGGCTCAGCCCCCTCTCCTCTCCCAATGGGAGCGGAGAGGGGGCGCGCAGCAGGGGTAAAGTGAGGGCGAAAAGCCACTGCAGCGCTTCTGGGTAGGTAATTACGTTTTCTGTGGTTTCCCTGCCCAGGCTGAGCGGTCACCCGTCGGCGAGGGGGAACCACATCCGGCAGCGCCAGGCTGCAGCCTCGGTTCGTCCTTCTTCCCAACGGCCTTGCAGGCAATCTGCGAGGGCCTGCATTTCGGCTGCGCCCAACGCGGCGCGCGGTTGGTCAGGCAATTGCCCTTCCGCAACCAGGCCGATGATTTCCACCCCCGCTTCGACAAACCGCAGGCGCAACTGCGCTTCGCGCTCCGGCGCGGCCTCACGCAGGCGGGTAAGGATTTCTTCCGCAGCCCAGAAAAGTGCCCGCCGCCGCACCAGGGACAAATCGGCGGCAGGCAACGCGCTTTCCACGAGCACCTTGGTCTTTTGTCCATAAACCTCTTCGGTTTTTCGGGCCAACAAGGCAAGAGCGGCTTCCAGGCCGTCCTCTTCCAATACCGCGGGGTAAAGGAGATAGAGCAGGTAGCGAATCTCTGTCGAGGCCTGGTGCGCTAAATGCTCGAGGGCAGTTACTTCGGCTAACCCCTCTTTGAGGGAACGTTGGCAAAGCCGCCGCGCAATGCCCGCCCGCATGGCCAGTGCGGCCACGGTCTGCGTTAGCCCGTCGTGGAGGGCACGCGCCAATTTCGCGCGCGCCGCCATCTCCAGTCGCAGCGTGCAGGGCGCAGGTTCACCCATTTTCCACCACCGGCATGAAAGCGAATTGGGTCACATCCACCAATCCCTTATCCGAAAGGCGCAGTTCGGGGATGACGACCAGCGCCATCAGCGCGAGTTGCATGTTGGGGTTCTTGATGCGGCAGCCGCAGGTGCGGAAGCCTTCCAGCACGGTGGCAGCCTTTTTCGCCACCACTTCGGCGCGCTCGGTGGACATCAGCCCCGCGATGGGCAGTTCCACCAAGCCGATGACCTGGCCGTCTTTCACCACTACCTGCCCGCCGCCCACCTCGGCGAGTTTGTTGGCCGCGACGGCCATGCTTTCTTCGTCGGTGCCGACCACCAGCATGTGATGGCAGTCGTGCGCCACGGTGGAGGCCACCGCGCACTTGCCGCGGAAGCCAAAGCCGTGCACCAGGCCTACCTGCACCGTGCCCGTGGCGTGGTGGCGCTCTACCACCGCGGCTTTGGCAAGGCCCAGGTCGGCGTTGGGCTTCACTTCGCCGTCGGTGACGGGCACTTCCATCACCAGGTGCTTGGTGGGCGCTTGCCCTTCAATGATGCCGATGACGTGCGCCTTCGCCGTGCCGCTGGCTTTGGGCGCGGGCAGGCGGAAGTCGTTGGCGGTGAGGGGGCGCTTCAGGTGCACCGAGTTGCGCGCCCATTCGGGGTAAGGGTAGGTGGGCAGGTGGATCAGCAGGCTGCCGTCTTCGGCAATCAGGCGGCCTTTGGCAAATACCTTGTGCGCGTGGAAGTCGGCGATGTCGGGCACCAGCAGGATGTCGGCCCAGCGGCCCGGGGCAATCATGCCGATTTCGCGGCTGAGGCCGAAGTGCTCGGCGGTGTTGATGGTCATCATCTGGATGGCGGTCAGCGGCGGCAGCCCCTGGCTGACCGCGTGGCGCAGCACCCTGTCCATGTGTCCTTCGTTGACCAGGGTTTCGGCATGGCTGTCGTCGGTGCAGAGCAAAAAGCGGCGGGAATCCAGCCCCATTTCGGTAATGGCCTTGACCTGCGGGGCGACATCCAGCCAGCCGGAGCCGTAGCGCAGCATGGCCTTCATCCCCTGGCGGACGCGGGCCACCGCGTCTTCCAGGCGGGTGCCTTCGTGGTCGTCTTCGGGGCCGCCGGCCACATAGCCGTGGAAGGGCAGGCCCAGGTCGGGGCTGGCGTAGTGCCCGCCGATGGTCTTGCCCGCGGCCGCGGTTTCGGCCATTTCCCGCAGCATTTTTTCGTCGCCGTTGAATACGCCGGGGAAGTTCATCATCTCGCCCAGGCCGATGATGCCTTCCCATTGCATGGCTTCGGCCACGTCTTCGGGGGTGATGGTGCCGCCGGGGGTTTCCAGCCCTGGGGCCGAGGGCACGCACGAGGGCACCTGCACCCACACGTGGATGGGCTGCTGGCGGGCTTCGTCCACCATCAGGCGCACGCCCTTCAGGCCGAAGACGTTGGCGATTTCGTGGGGGTCAACGAACATGCCCGTGGTGCCGTGGGGGGCGACGGCGCGCACGAATTCCGTCACCGTGACCATGCCCGATTCCACGTGCATGTGGCCGTCTAACAGGCCGGGCACTAAGTACATGCCTTGGGCGTCCACCACGGTGGTGTGTTCGCCGATGGTGTGGGAGGCGTCGGCGCCCACGAAGGCAATACGGCCATCGGCCACCGCGACGTCGGTGTGCGGGATGATTTCGCCGCTCTGCACGCTCACCCACTTGCCGTTACGGATGACCAGATCCGCGGGTTCGCGCCCCATGGCGACGGCGATGAGTTTTTGGCGGGTTCGATACCAGGCTTTGGCGTCCATGAAAACCTCCGTGTGATAAGGGAACCGCAGATTTTTTCACAGATTACGCAGATTTTTTCTGCGAAATCTGCGTAATCTGCGGTTTACAGAAACATCTCCGCGAAAAGGAAAACCGCGGCGAGTTGCTGCCGCGGCGGGGTTCAGCGCTTGACCACCATGGCCATCGCGTTGGCGAGTTCGATGACCTGGGGCACGAGGCCGGCTTCCTCGAAGGCGCGGCGCACCCCGGGGAACTGGTAATCGTGGGTCATCAACACCCCGCCGGGGCTGAGGCGGGGGTAAAAGAAGGCGATGCCGTCCTTGGTGCTCTGATAGAGGTCGACGTCCAGGAACACAAAGGCAAAGTTTTCCTCGGCTACCGGCGCGGCGGTTTCGGGGAACCAGCCGGGGTGGAAGTGCAGGTTGGGGTAGTCGGCTAAGTAGTGCTGCACGGCTTCTAACGAGGCGGCGAACATGCCCTTGCGGAAAAAGCCTTCGTCGTGGGCGGAAGCATCGGGCAGCCCGGCAAAGGTGTCGAAAATATGCAAAGGCTTGTCGCCCTTGGCCTCGGCAATCAGTTTGGTGCTCCCCCCGCGGTAGACGCCCACTTCCGCGTAAGCGCCTTCCACCGTGCGCTGGGCGCGCGCCACAGCGTAGAGGGCGAAAGCCTCCGCGGTGGTGATGCGCATGTCGCTTTCCCGGCACACCTGCTTGATGAGCGCCATCACTTCGGGATCCTTGTAGCCGTTGTACACCGGGCGTTCCCAGGCGCACAGGGCGCGGTGCAGCCACTTGCGGAAGGCGTCGGATTTGCTCAGGGCGGTGTAAATCCACGACTGGGTGCTCATGAGGCAACACTTCACAGGAAAGAAGCACACAGAAGGCACAGAGAATTCACAGAAGGCACAGAAAAGTCAAAATTTTTCTTTCTGTGTTTTCTGTACTCATCTGTGCAATCTGTGTTTTTGATCTTTACCCGGCGATGCGGCGGGCGGCTTGGTTGTGGGCTTCAATCAGCGCGGGCAAATCTACGGTGGTGAGTTGGCCCTCTTTCACCACGAATTTGCCGCCCACCACGGTGTAATCGGCTCGCACGGGAGCGCAGAAGACGAGCGCCGCCACCGGGTCGTGCAGCGCGCCGGCGTAGTCTAAGCGGTTGAGATTGACGGCGAAGAAATCGGCGGCTTTGCCCGGGGCGAGTTGGCCGATGTCGTCGCGCCCCAGCACGCGCGCGCCGCCGCGGGTTGCCATTTCCAGCGCCTGCCGGGCGGTCAGCAGCGGCGGAGCGCCCGAGCCGCTGCGCGAAAAGCCCAGCACACCGGAACGCACCCGCGCCAACAGCATCGCCATGCGGGTTTCTTCCAGCAGGTGCGAGCCATCGTTGCTCGCCGAGCCGTCCACGCCCAAGCCCACCGGCACGCCCGCCATCAGCATTTCGTAAATTGGCGCAATGCCGGAGCCCAACCGCATGTTGGAAGCCGGGCAATGCGCCACGCCCACCCCGTGCTCCGCATAAAGGGCGATTTCTTCATCGTTCACATGGATGCTGTGGGCGAACCACACATCGGGGCCGATCCAGCCCAGTTCTTCCATGTAAGCCACCGGCTTCTTGCCGAATTTCTCCAGGCAGAAAATTTCCTCGTCCTCGGTTTCGGCAAGGTGGGTGTGCAGGCGCACGCCGTATTCGCGGGCGAGTTTGGCGCTTTCCCGCATCAGGTCGGCGGTGACGCTGAAGGGCGAGCACGGTGCGAGCACAATTTGCAGGAACGAGCCGGGCTTAGGGTCGTGGTATTGCTCAATCAGCCGCTGGGAATCTTTGAGGATGAAATCTTCGTCTTCCACCACGCTGTCGGGCGGCAGGCCGCCCTTGCTCTCGCCGAGGCTCATGGAGCCGCGCGAGGCGTGCAGCCGCAGGCCGACTTCCTGAGCGGCTTCTATTTCGTCATCCAGCCGCGCGCCGTTGGGGTAGAGATACCAGTGGTCAAAGGCGGTGGTGCAGCCGGAAAGCGCCAGTTCGGAAAGTGCGGTTTTGGTGGCAATGCGGAATTCGGGCGGGGTGATGCGCGCCCAAATCGGGTAAAGGGTGGTCAGCCAGTGGAAGAGGTTGGCGTTTTGGGCGGCGGGGATGACGCGGGTGAGGGTCTGGTAGAAGTGGTGGTGGGTGTTGACCAGGCCGGGCAGCACGATGTACCCGCTCAGGTCAAGGATTTCGTCGGCGGTAGAAGGCAGTTCGGCCGTGAGGCCTACTTGTTCGATGAAGCCATCGCGGATGAACATGCCGCCGTTGGGAATTTCCCGGCGGGCATCGTCCATTGTCACTAAAACTTCGGCGTTGCGGATGAGGAGGGTGGGCATGGGGAATTTTTTTTGGGGGGGTGGTCAATTGGTGGGTTGGTTACTTGGTCGGATGCGTGGTGGCTGAACCAGAACACGACCGAGTTTTATTTCTCGTGTGCTTGCTCCAAAACAGCATCAATCACTCGCTGACTGATGCTAAATCCTTTCTCTCGTAATTGCGCTAATTCAGGGCGAAGCATCTCATTGCTCCAGTTTGCGACGGCCTTTCTTTTCATCCATGAGCACCCAATCGGCCTGGAGTTCTCGCGCCAGAACGATGGTTTCTGCTTCTCCCAAATCAAGTTCATCAAGTAGGACTTCAACCGCCAAGCGGTCTCGCACTTCCTTCACCTTGATCCATGTCGCGGCTGACACTTCTTGTTTGGCTCCGCCTTTTTCGCGCCCGAACACCACGGCTTCGTCATACACCGCTTGGGGAATGTAAACCTCTCGGAAAATTTTCCGGAGTAACTCAAAGCGGCCTATGGAGGCTAACCCAATCAGCGGTGTTGTGTTCGAGACCACAATCATCGCGGCTCACTCGTCCAATTTCATCTTCTCGACCGCGGCGAATTCGTCTTCCAACTCTTGCGGGGCATAGTCTATGTACGCAATTCCCCGTTTTCGGAGCAGGGCCAAAAACGCTGTGCGGGAAATTCCAAGCAATTTTGCCGCTTTGCCTGATGAAATTTGGCCGTCTGTGAACAACGACAACACCACCCATTCCCGCACATTATCCTGGATGCGTGCCTGGTCATACCCGAAACGCAGCAAATCGGGAGGTAACTTTACTTCGAAGACTACGTCTGCCATGGCGTTTTCCTTTTTGCATCCAAAGGCTTTTCCTCTACTTACCTTCAATTGTACCGCAAAAGCGGGTGCGGCGTGGTAAGATTGGGCGTTGTCGCGCCGCAGGGTGGCCGGACGGCTGCCCTTTGCTCACCCAACGACTTGACTGCCCGGCAACGCGACCCCCGCCTGCCCGGAGGCCTCCATGCTTTCGTTCTACGACGACAGCCACCGTCCCAACCACTTCAGCCTGCCCCGCCGCATCAACCGCCTTGGCGAACTGGCCTACAACCTCTGGTGGACGTGGCATCCGCGCGCCCAGCGCCTTTTCCGCCATATTGACGATTCGCTGTGGGAGGAAACTTATCACAACCCCGTGCGCTTCCTCAAACAAGTGCCGCGCGCCCGCCTGAACGCGGTGGCTGCAGACAAGCACTTCCTCAGCCGCTACGACGCGGTGATGCACGCCTACGACCGCTACCTCAACACCGCCGAAACCTGGTTCCGCCGCGAATACCCCGACACGCAGGGCACCATTGCTTATTTTTCCACCGAGTTCGGCTTGCACGAAACCCTGCCCATCTACGCCGGCGGCCTGGGCGTGCTTTCGGGCGACCACCTCAAGGAAGCCAGCGACCTCGGTCTCCCGTTGGTGGCTGTGGGCTTTTTTTACACCCACGGCTATTTCACCCAGCGCCTCAGCGACGACGGCTGGCAGGAAGCCCTGCCCGTCAACCTGCGCTACGACGACCTGCCCATCATCCCGCTTTACGATGCCGAGGGCAAGCCGCTGACCGTTTCGGTAGAACTGCCCGGCCGCGAGGTGCAGGTGCGGCTGTGGACGATTCAGGTCGGCCGCGTGCCGTTGGTGCTGCTGGATAGCGATGTGGAAGGCAATTCCGCCGACGACCGCGCGCTCACGGCCCGCCTCTACAGCAGCGAATTGGACTTGCGCATTTCGCAGGAAATCATTTTGGGCATTGGCGGCGTGCGCGCCCTGCGGAAACTGGGCTGTGCGCCGCGCGTCTGGCACATGAACGAGGGGCATTCGGCGTTTATGACGTTGGAGCGCATCCGCGAATTGGTCGCGCAGGGTGTCTCCTTTGAGGAAGCCGCCGAGCAGGTCGCCCGCAGCAGCGTGTTCACCACCCACACGCCCGTGCCCGCAGGCAACGACGAATTCCCCACCTGGCTGGTGGAACGCTACTTTGCCCGCCTGTGGCCGGAACTTGGCCTCACCCGCGAGCAGTTTTTGGATTTGGCGCGCCGCGAGCACCCCTGGGGCGAGACTTTTTCCATGCCCATCCTTGCCCTGCGCTTAGCCGAATACCGCAACGGCGTTTCGGAACTGCATGGCCGCGTTGCCCGCAAGATGTGGCACTTCCTCTGGCCTGACCGCAAGGAAGACGATGTGCCCATCACCCATATCACCAACGGCGTACACGTGGATACCTGGCTTGCCCGCCGCCTTGCTCTGCTCTTTGACCGCTATTTGGGCGCGAACTGGCGGGAGCACATGGACGACCCCGAAATTTGGGAGCAGGTTGACCGCATCCCCGACGGCGAACTGTGGACGGTGCGCCGCCACCTGAAGCGCAAACTGGTGGCTTACCTGCGCGAGCGCGCCCGCAAAATGTGGCTGGAACTGCGGGTGCATCCGGTGCAGGTGATTGCCGCGGGCGTGCTCCTTGACCCATACGCGCTGACCATCGGCTTCGCCCGCCGCTTTGCCACCTACAAGCGCGCCAACTTGGTGCTGAGCGATTTTGAGCGCCTGCTCAGCCTGCTCAACCGCCCCAACATGCCGGTGCAGATCATCTTTGCGGGCAAGGCCCACCCAGCCGATGAGCCGGGCAAGCGCCTGATTCAGGAGGTCTACCGTAAGGTCAAACTGGCGGAAAACGGCGGGCGTCTGGTGTTCGTGGAAGATTACGACATGAACCTCGCCCGCTACTTGGTGCAGGGCGTGGATGTGTGGCTGAACACGCCCCGCCGCCCCAACGAGGCTTCGGGCACTTCGGGCATGAAGGCTGCCATCAACGGCGTGCTCAACTTTTCGGTGCTGGACGGCTGGTGGCGGGAAGGCTACAACGGGCGCAACGGCTGGGCCATTGGTGACGAAACCGATTACGACGACCCCGCCGCGCAGGACGCCGCGGACGCCGAAAGCCTGTATGCCGTGCTGGAAAACGAAATCATCCCGCTTTACTACAAGCGCCGCGCCTCCGACGGTCTGCCCGCGGCGTGGCTGGAGCGCGTGCGGGAATCCCTCCGCACGGTCACGCCGCAGTTTAGCACTCGGCGCATGGTGAAGGAATACATGCGCGCCCTCTATGCCCCCGCCATGGGGGAAGATGCCGGCTGATCCAAAAAAGGGCGCACTGCCGTGCGCCCCTACAGAACTTATCACACCCAAAGGCCTTGTAGGGGCGAGGCGTGCCTCGCCCCTACAGCACCCGCCGCATGGTGAAGGAATCCACGCGCGCCCTCTACGCCCCCGCCATGGGGGAAGATGCCGACTGATCCAAAAAAGGGCGCACTGCCGTGCGCCCCTACAGAACCTATCACACCCAAAGGCCTTGTAGGGGCGAGGCGTGCCTCGCCCCTACGGCACCCAGCGCATGGTGAAAGAATCCATGCGTGCCCTCTATGCCCCCGCCATGGGGGAAGATGCCGACTGATCCAAAAAAGGGCGCACTGCCGTGCGCCCCTACAAAATCACGCATCATGCCCAAACGCTTCAGACCATGACCCCTTACCTTTTCGGCGAATTGGCCGCGCTGGCGGCTTCTGTGTGCTTCACCATCGGGCCGACCCTGTTCACCTTAGCCGGTCGGCAAGTGGGCTCGTTGACCGCCAACCGGATGCGGCTGCTCCTGGGCCTGGCCTACCTGCTCGGCATCCATTGGCTCCTCTTTGGCCGCCCCTACCCGTCTATGGCCTGGCAGCCGCTGGCCGCCATGCTGCTTTCGGGGATCATCGGCCTGGCCCTGTCAGATGTCTTCCTTTTCGAAGCCTTCGTGCTGATTGGGCCGCGCCTCACCTTACTGGTGCTCAACCTCTCGCCGGTGCTGGCTACGGCCATGGCCTGGGTCGGCCTGGGCGAACGCCTGCGGCCGCTGCAAATCGCGGCCATTGGCGTGGTGTTGGGAGGCGTGAGTTGGGTGGTGCTGGAAAGGGGGGCGCCTGATCCCAATGGCCGTAGCCGCGACCAACACAACCCGCGTGGCCTGCTCTACGCGCTCATCGCCGCGATTGTGGGCGCGGTCAGTATCCTGCTGGCCAAAATCGGCATGGGGTACGGCCTCAATCCCATTTCGGGGGCGACGGTGCGCATTTCGGGCGGCATGGTGGTGCTTTGGGGCTGGACAATGCTCAGCGGCAGGCTCCCTTCCACCTGGGCAACCTTGAAAAAACACCCCCGCGCGTTAGGCATCATCGCCATCGCGGTGCTCATCGGCCCGGTGGCGGGCATTTCCCTTTCCCTGTTGGCGCTCAAAAACATCCCCGTGGGCATCGCAACCACCTTGAGTTCCCTGCCGCCGGTGTTGCTGCTGCCGGTCGCCCATTGGGTGTTCCACGAAAAAATCACCCCCCGGGCCATCGTCGGAACGGTGGTCGCCACAGGGGGCGTGATTTGGTTGCTCGCCATGTAGATGGCTTTCCCCAATTCCTCAGCGCTTCCTCCTTACTTCAGCCTTGGCAAGAAGAAACCACAGATTACGCAGATTAGTGCAGATTGAGCGAAAAACACAAAGCCGAACAGACACCTATTCGTAACGCAACGCCTCGACGGGCTCTAAGCCGGCCGCGCGGTTGGCCGGGTAAAGGCCGAAAAACACGCCCACCGCGGCAGAAAACAGCGTCGCCAAGAGCACCGCGTCGGTGCCCACCTGGGGGATGATATCCGCGTGCGCGGCCGCCGCGATTTTGCCCACCGCGGCGGCAATGCCCCACCCTAACAGGATGCCTAAGCCGCCCCCCAACAGGCTCAGCAACACGGCTTCGGCCAAGAACTGCACCAAAATATCCCGTTTGCGCGCGCCCAAAGCCTTGCGCAAGCCGATTTCTCGCGTCCGCTCGGTGACGCTGACCAGCATGATGTTCATAATGCCGATGCCCCCCACCAGCAGCGAAATGCCCGCGATGCCGCCCAAGAAGATGGTCAGCACCTTGGTGATGGTGCGGAAAGTGCCCAAAAATTCCTCTTGGGTGAAAATGGTGAAGTCGTCTTCCTGGTCGGGGCGCAGGTGATGGCGGGCGCGCAAGACGGTCTCGGCCTGGCTGCGGGCGGCGTTCACCTGGTCGGCAGAGACGGCCGCCAAGAGCATGAAGTCGACCTGCTCGGTTTGATGGGTAAAGCGCGCCATGGCTGTGCTCAGCGGGATGTAAACCCGGTCGTCCTGGTTCCCGCCCAAAGCGCCGCCGCCTTTGGGCGCCAACACGCCCACAATGCGGAAAGGCTGCCCCCGCAAGCGCACGGTAAGCCCCACCAAGCCTTCGGTGCGGTCGAAGAGGGCTTTAGCCGTGTCGGGGCCCAACAGCGCCACCGAGGCGCGCCCCAAAAATTCGGCCTCGCTGATGAGCCGCCCTTCGGTCACCTCCATGTTGCGCGCCCGCAGATAACCGGGAGTGATGCCCACCAGGCCGGTCAAGTGGCTGGCGCCTTCGGCGGTCACCGTTTCGTTGAGCATGACGACAGGGCAGGCTTCAGCAATGGCCGGCGCGGCCAAAGGGTCGCTGAGCGCCCGCGCGTCCGAAAGGGTGAGATGCCGCGGCACAGCCGCGGGGTTGGTGCCCGGCTGGATTCTGCCCGGCGCCACGAACAGCAAATTGGTGCCGATGCCTTCGATAGAAGAGGTGATGGCATTTTCCGCGCCGCGGCCGATAGCCAGCATGGCAATGACCGCGGCCACGCCGATTACAATGCCCAAAATGGTGAGCAACGAGCGCAATTTGTTGGCCCACAGGCTGCGCACCGCGTCGCGCCAGGCCAACCACAGGCTAAGCAACATGGGCAACCTCCGAAGCGGGTTGCGGCGCGGCAATCCGCTCGATGCGGCCGTCGCGGAGGTGAATGACCCGTTGGGCGTAGGCCGCGATTTCGGGGTCGTGGGTCACCAAAATCACTGTGGTGCCTTGCTCGCGGTTGAGACGCGTCAGCAAGGCCATGATTTCTCGGCCTGAGCGGGTATCCAAGTTGCCGGTGGGTTCGTCGGCCAGGATGATGGCCGGTTGGTTGACCAACGCGCGAGCAATCGCCACCCGCTGTTGCTGCCCGCCCGAGAGTTCGTTGGGCTTGTGGTGCAAGCGGTCGGCCAGGCCGACGGCCTCCAGCGCGGCGCGGGCCCGGGCGGCCGTGCCGCGCCAGATGCCCGCATAGCGCAAGGGCAGTTCCACATTGTCCAGCGCGGTCATGCGGGGCAACAAGTTGAAACTCTGGAACACAAACCCCACCTTGCGATTGCGAATGGCCGCCAGTTGGTCATCGCTCAATTGGGAAACCGGCCGCCCGTCGAGGACGTATTCGCCCGTGGTTGGGCGATCCAAACACCCCAAAATGTTCATCAACGTCGACTTCCCCGAGCCGGAAGGCCCCATGATGGCCAGCAATTCGCCCCGCGACACCGTAAACGAGACGTCCCGCAGCGCGGGCACTTCCACTTCCTTGCCCAAGCGGTAAATTTTGGTCAGGTTGCGGGCTTCCAGCACCCACTCGCTCATCAATGGCCTCCGAAAAAGTTGATCTGCTCGGCCGGGGGATTGAGTACAATCCGATCGCCGACGTGCAGGTCGCCATCCAGCAGTTGAGCGTATTCGTCGGAGGTAGCGCCCAGGCGCACTTTCACCGGCTGGGGTTGGCCAGTGCGGAGCACGAAGACCACCGGGGTGCCGTCGCGCGTCCGGATGGCACGCAAGGGCAGCAGGAGGACATCTTCCAGATGCGCGGTGCGGATGGAAACCGCAGCGGTCATGCCAGGGCGGATGGCTTCGTCCGCATCGGTGAGCCGCACCGTCGCTCGGAAGGTCACCGACCCGCCGCCTCGGGCGGCTTCGCCGGCCAAGGCGGTTTCGGAAACGACGCCGTGGTAAGTGCGTCCGGGCAGAGCGTCGAAGGCCAGGGTGGCTTGCTGCCCCACCTTCACTTGGGCGACATCCAGTTCAGAGAGCCCCACGTCCACCAGCAGTTGGCCCAAATCGTCGAGGCGGAAAGCCACTTGCCCCGGCGCGACCACGTCGCCTTCCCGCACCTGGACGTCGGTAACCACGCCGCCGAAAGGCGCGGTCAGGCGGGCCATATCCAAGGTGGCCTGGGCGGCTGCAATTTGGGCTTCTAAAATCGACACCTGGTCTGCGGGCGGGCCGTCTTTCCAGCGGGCAACTTCGCGTTCCGCTTGCTCGACCTGCGCCTTGGCCAGGGTGAGGTCGGCTTCGGCTTCTTGCAAGTCTAAATCGCTGGGGCCGTCGAGGTTGGCCTTGGCAATCTGCTCCTGGCGTTTGGCCAGTTCCAGTTGGGCACGCAGCGCGTCTTGCAGTTGCGGCGGGGTGCGGGGGTCGTTGAGGTCGTGCTGGATGGAAATGACCATGTTGTGCCATTTTTTGTATTCTTGCTGTGCGTCTTCGTCATCCCAGTTGACGATCCAGTCGTAATGGTTTTGCGCGCGGTCGCGTTGGCGCTTGGCCTGGGCCAACTGCTGCAGGGCCTGGGCATAGCGCAGCGAGGCCGCGTCGCGCAGATCTTGCAATTGTTTCTGCGCGTTGAGCAAAGACACCCGCGCTTGAAGCAGCGCCTGCGGCCATTGGTCGTCACGCAAAACGACCAACACCTGGTCGCTGCGGACGTGGTCGCCGGCAGCGACGGCCACCTTCCCCACCACGCCCTGGATCTGCCAACGCAGGGTCGCGCTTTGGCGGGCGCGTACCGTGCCGCTGACGCTGACGGTGGATTCCAAAGTACCTTTCGCCAAAACCGACGTCTGCCAGGGGGACTTGGGGGCGGGTGTCTGATGGTTGCGCCACCACAGCCATCCTCCCGCGGCGAGCACGGCCAGTGCCAGGAACACCCCTAAAACTCGTTTCATCGAACGCCTCCTTGGGAACTGGCGACCGCTTACCAAACGGTAAGTAACTGTACTCTAATTATAGACAGAGAATAACGTCTTGTCAACGAGAAAAATTAGGCTAAAGTTCTACTAATTCCCGCTTGACTTTCAGGGAGAGATGGTGTATGCTGCCTTCAACTTCAGCAAGGGCGCGGCGCGCTTTTGAGAGGCGGCTGAACATCTCTCCCCTCAAGGGAACAAGAGGGCAGGGTGATTACGCTTTGCCGCAGCGGCAAAGCGTAGTTTGTTGCGCTGCGGCCTAAACCTCTACATGGCAGCGCGCGCCGAAAAGCGCACAAGCGCACAATTGTCTCCTGCGCCTGACTCGCGGCCTAAAAAATGGCGACATCCCAGCGACGCGAAGGGCACCGCCAACATTGCCATAGACATACGCTTGATAAAGGTTTTTACGATATGCAATAATCGTTAATCGTCCTTTGCCAATACGCGGAGGCTTCAGATGCGCTCCAGCACAAAAGTCGTCCTCACCAACCTACTGGCTTTTTCTCTCTTAATGCTGCTGACTCTGCCCGCCTTAGCAAAATTCGCCCTCCCGACCACCCCGCTGAGGTTGGCAAATTCCGCAAAACCAATATGGCGTTACAACAAACAACACTGGGGGATATCTCCTCACGCTGCCCCAACGGTCAAGCCTCCGCAACTGTGGAAGTTTAGCGTGGGAAATGATACCGCCCACGGGTTCCCCGCTTCCCCCGCGATAGGGGTAGACAACACTCTCTTTGTCCCGTTGTACGATACGATCTATGCCGTCAATCCCGACGGCTCAGAAAAATGGCATACAACCTTAGATGACGACGGCGACTATATCAGAGGAATACCCACCATAGATGACAACAGCACCAGCACCACGGACGACGATGTGGTGTACGTGCCAGTAATGAACGACAACTCGGCAGACCCGTCGGTATACGCACTCCGAGCAAGCGACGGTCTTAAACTGGGTGCAGAAGATGTGTGCGGCAACACCGCCAAAGGCGGGCCGTTGCTGGTTACGCGAAATGGGCAGGATTGGCTATATGTAGGCTGCGGCTCAAGGGTATACGCATGGAAGATTGAAAAAACGGTCACTGGTGGTATCGTCGCTTCCGTCAGCTTCAACTTTCAATGGGCAACTTCCTTAGGAGGGAGCGTATGGAGTTCGCCAACCTACGACCCAGACCACGATTACGTCATTGCAGGTGCACTAACTTCTAACAAATTAGCCGCCTTCAATGCCAGTGACGGCACAGAAGTCTGGTCATTCATAACCGGCGACGACATAAAAAGTTCTGCGGCTATCAAAGAAGGCCGCGTGTATTTTGGGTCTAACGACGGAAAATTATATGTCCTCTCATCAGATACGGGTACAGAAATTTGGGAATTTAACGCCGGCGCACCAGTGCGGAGTTCTCCTGTAGTTTACGGGAGTGGTAGCAACACAAGGATTTACTTCACCACTTACACCGACCCGTCCTACTTATATGCGTTAGACGGGAACGGCAATTTGTTGTGGACGGCCGAAACCGGGAAAAATGCGCAATCCTCGCCGGTGGTAGACGCGAATGGCAACGTACTTGTCATTGAACACAAAGCAAAGATTTTCAACTTCACCAGCGACGGGAATCTGGTGTGGGAAATAGACCCTGCTACAGACCCCAGTTACGATGACCCAGGGGATTTAGAAGGCGAAATTGCCATAGACTCGTGCGGTAATCTATATGTGCTTGGGGGGCAACGGTCAACGAGTTCCCCTGCCGGACTTTTCATAGCATACGGTGACAGCCCCTGCGTTCCGCCAACACCGACCCCCACAGCCACGTTCACCCCCACGCCCACGGCCACGTTCACCCCCACGCCCACGGCCACGTTCACACCCACCCCTACGGCCACGTTTACACCCACCCCTACGGCCACGTTTACACCCACCCCTACGGCCACGTTTACACCCACCCCTACGGCCACGTTTACACC
>JALUDX010000136.1 GCA_027053355.1 Anaerolineales bacterium
GAGGGGGGAATAAAAGGGGGGCGGGGTGAGGGTAAGATAGAAAACCGTGCGGTGAGATTTGTCAGTCAACCAGCAGACGAACACAAACTGGGCGAAAAAGTAACTACCTACCCTGCGCCGAAAACGAGGTTGACAAGCATGCCATGAAACGACATTACACCTTGCTCGCCCTCACCACTCCCCCAGAGCCGGCCCCTTCGTCTTCGCTCAGGATAGCGGCTCAGCCCCCTCTCCTCTCCCAATGGGAGAGGAGAGGGGGCGCGCAGCGGGGGTAAGGTGAGGGCGAATAGCCACTGCAGCGCTTCTGGGTAGGTAATTACGCGAAAAACACAAAATCCCCTGCGTTTCTTGGCGCGTTTGGCATCATCTTGGCGACTTTGGCAACCTAAAAATCCGTGCACATCCGTGACGCTCCGTGGTATCCGTGGTCTATTTCCTTGTGGCTGAACAGTTGCTTTCGGTTTTCTCTGGCAAAAAGGACAGGCCGCCGGGTACATCCGACGGCCTGAGGACGACACGCCCTTGCTGGCTGGCCAAAGCCCGGCATTGCCGCTGGCAACGCCGGTTTCCGGCGAAATCAACTGCTCTTGGTGGGGATGTAGCGGGCAATCTTCATCGCCAAGTTCACAATCGGCATGGTTTGCAACCACACTTTGCCGGGGCCGGTCAGGGTTGCCAGAAACAGCCCTTCTCCCGAGAAGAAGATATTTTTCAGCCCTTTGACCCGTTCGATGCTGTACGTCACGCTGGGCTCGAACGCGGCAATGTGGCCGGGGTCGATTTTCAGGGTTTGCCCCGACTGCAGGGTGTATTCCCGCACTTCGCCGGCAATTTCCAAAAAGGCAATGCCGGGGCCGGTGATCTTCTGCAAGATGAAGCCCTCGCCGCCGAACAGGCCGGTGCCCAAGCGCTTGCGGAAGTGCATCTCCAGGGTCACGCCCTCTTGCGCGCACATGAACGCGTCGCGTTGGGCAATGATGCTCTGCCCGGCCTGCAGTTCCAAGGGGATGACCTTGCCCGGCGCTTCTGGGGTGAACACCACCAGGCAGCGATTGCCTTTGCAGGTGTAGGTGGTCATAAACAGCGACTCCCCGGCCAACATCCGCCCCAGGCCCTTCATCAGGCCGCCTTTGGTGTTGGTGGTCATTTCCACCGGGCCGCCCATCCAGGCCATGCCGCCGGCCTCGGTGTAGACGGCCTCGTTGGGGCCAAGAATGACGTCGACGGCCTGCATAACCGTACCTGTAATCTTGTATTCCATTTTTCACTCCTTGGGATGGGGGAAAGGAATTCATCTGAGCCAGGAGGCCGCACCACGGCCCACCCTCGCCTATGGTCAGTATAGCATATTCCCTTGCGGGCGCGGGCTGGGAAAGATGGCGCAGGGCCGGCTAACGCGGACCCTCAATCGGCCAGGCCGGGGCTTTGGCGATAAAGTTTTTCGCGCAAGGCAAGCACCTGGCGACGCAGGCGGTCGTCGCTTTCCAGGCGGTCGGCGATTTTCTCCACCCCGTATTTGACGGTGGTATGGTCACGGCCGCCCAGCAGTTCGCCGATTTGAGGCAGCGAAAGACGGGTTTCTTCCCGCAAGAGGTACATGGCGACCTGCCGCGGCCAGGCAAATTTATGGGAGCGGCTTTTACTGCGCAGCCGCTCTACGCTGACGCCAAAGTGCTCGGCCACCGCGCGCACGATCTCTTCCGGCGCCAGGCTGCGGCGGCGCGGCAACAAGTCGGCCAACGCGGCTTCCACCAATTCGTTGGTGAGAGGCATCCCCCGAAAATCTGCGTAAGCCAACACCCGGGTCAGCGCGCCTTCCAACTCGCGGATGTTCGATTGCATGTGCTGGGCAATGGCCTCCAGCACGAACATGGGCACCTGCCGACCGGAGGCCTCGGCCTTGGCACGCAAAATGGCAACGCGGGTTTCGAAATCGGGCGGCTGGATGTCCGCGGTAAGCCCCCATTCGAAACGAGAGCGCAGGCGCTCTTCCAGGGTGACCAGCGCTTTAGGCGGCCGGTCTGAAGTGAGGACGATTTGCTTGTTCTGGCCGTGCAGGGTGTTGAAGGTGTGGAAAAATTCTTCCTGGGTGGATTCTTTCCCCGCGATGAACTGGATGTCGTCGATCAACAGGACGTCGACCTGGCGGTACTTCTCGCGAAACGCGCCGGTGTTGTGGGCCCGGATGGCATTGATCAGGTCGTTGGTAAATTCTTCCGAGGAGACATAACGCACCACCAGCCCCTGGGCCAAACAGGCGTTGCCAATGGCGTGGAGCAGATGGGTTTTGCCCAAGCCAACCCCACCATAAAGGAAGAGGGGATTGTACGCCTCCGCAGGCTTCTCAGCCACGGCCATGCTGGCCGCGTGCGCCAGGCGGTTGTTGGAACCAACGACGAAATTGTCGAACGTGTAGTTGGGGTTCACGCCGGTAGTTTGGCCTGGCACGTGGCGGCGGTAGGCCACGGCGTCTGCAAGGGCGGTGCCCGCGGAGGCTAGGGCGCGCCCTCCCTGGCCGGCGGGCGAAGCCGTCACCGCCTCCGCCAACACCACAAACTCCACCTCCACCGGCCGCGCCAAAATGCCCGCCAACTTGCGTTGCACTGTGCTCCGCAGGCGGTCGTCTAACCAATCGCGGGCATAAGCGTTTTGTACGCCAATCACAAATTTGCCATCTTCCAGGGCTACGGGTTGGGTATCGCGCACCCAGGTATCGAAAGTAGCCTTGGGCATTTCCATCTGCAATTGTCCTAATACGGACTGCCACACCTGTACAGCCTGTGATTTCACTTTGACCTCCTCCAAGCGCAGGCCGCCGCCTCTGGGCAATCCTCTTTGGGGATTGCGACAAACTTGTAGCGGTGGGTTGTGTTTCTCGATTTCTTGCTGCGGGCCTTCTCGCCCCCAGGCAGGCCGTATTTTACTCGCGCTCAGGGGGCTTTTCCAGGGCGCAAAACCTACGACTCGCCAAAAAGCCTTTTGTTTTAAGAAACTCATTCTTAAAACAAAAGGCTCTGACCGCGAGAGCGGCGAAAATTAGCCGCAAATTTGTGCTGCTTTCTATACCTTCGCGGCAGCACCGCCCCCCACATGTGGGAAAACCTATCCGAAAACCGCCCTTCTCACCATACCTGGGGGATAGAAAGGCCGGGCGCTCGCGCGCAAGCCAACACCAGCCAGCCTGAAGGTTGCGCGCGAGCGCGCGCAGGTTTAGGCCAGGGCGTGGCGCCCCACGACCGCGCCCGCGCTCAGGCAAAACATGCGGTTTCAAGGGAAGCAACGTCGTCCCTCTCGACCTCTCGTGCCGCGCCGAACAGCCAAAGATTGGTATAATACGCTCTCGAGTAACCGTTCAGCCACAAGGAATAAACCACGGATCACACAGAACGTAACGTTGCAGATGCTCACGAATTTTGGGACGCCGAGCACGCCAAGAAATCGCAGCGCGTTGCCAATCTGTGCAAATCTGTGAAAGCAGTAGATGTTATTCCCTTGCCCCAGGAGGCAACTTCCCTATGACTACCAACCCTGCCGCTCCGCGCATTACCGTGGTCATCCCGGCTTACAACGAAGAACAAACCATCGAAGCCATCCTTCAGCGAGTGGCCGCCACCGGCATCCCCGACGAAATCATCGTGATCGACGACGGCTCCACCGACCGCACGCGAGAAATCTTAGCCAGAATTCAGGCTAAAGGCGAAATCTCCGGCCTTCAGGTTTTCTATCACGAAAACAATCAAGGCAAAGGCGCAGCCCTGCGCACCGGCTTTCAACACGCCACCGGCGACATCCTCATCATCCAAGACGCAGACCTGGAATATGACCCCCGTCATTACCCCGTGCTCTTACAGCCCATCTACGATGGCATCGCCGACGTGGTTTACGGCTCCCGCTTCTTAGGTGCGCCGCGGCGCCCCATTCTCTTTTGGAACATGGTCGCCAACAAAATTTTGACCCTGATCACCAATTTGCTTTACAACACCATCCTTTCAGATATGGAAACCGGCTACAAAGTGTTCAAACGAGAAGTGGTAGCCAACATGCCCATCCACGCCCGCAGTTTCGACTTCGAGCCCGAATTCACCGCCAAAGTGCTCAAGCGCGGCTACCGCATTTTCGAAGTACCCATTGCTTTCAACCCGCGCGACTACACCGAAGGGAAAAAGATCAAAGCCCGTGACGGCTTCATCGCCCTCTGGACGTTGCTCAAATACCGCTTTGTAGAATGAACGCGAGGGCTGCTCCCTTTTGAGCCCCGCGCCCAGAAATACCACTGCTGATGATATGTTATAATTTCCTTATGAAACGTCAAATTTGGGGCTACCTGTCATTGTTATTCTCCCTCATCCTGCTCGTCTTAGGCTTTGTCTTTGCACCCTTCGGGGAGAAGACACACGCTCAAGACGGGGTCAAATATTTCCCGCGCACCGGCCATACAATAACCGGTGCGTTCCTTGCGTTTTGGGAACAATCCCCCAACCCAGAAGCCTTGCTGGGTCTACCCATTACCGAGGCTTTTTACCGGCCAAGCAGAGGAGACCGCATCCAATACTTTCAGCGGGCCGTGGTTTTCATTCCCCCCCACTCACAGCAACCCTATCTACTGCCGTTGGGGGAAATGTTCTACCGAGAAACCGCCTCTCAAAACAAGCGTGAGCCGTTGTTTTCGAACGTTTGGGATTTAGCCGGCTGTGGTAACTTCCCAGGCACCGACGAGCAAGAACATCCGGTTTGTTTTGAGTTCCGTGAGTTCTACAACACTTATAAAGATTACCTGGGCAAAGTGGTCAGCGACCCTCTGGCGGAAAACGGCGTTCCCGTCCAATATGTACAAGCCGGCCGGTTGGAAAACACGCCCAACGGAGTGCGGCTCGCGCCGTTAGGGGAATGGTATTTCCAAAAGCACGAGCCCAACAAAGCAGCCGCTCAACCGGTAGACGGGCGGGCTGCCATTCAGCGGGCTGCTGAAATCCTCGACTTGAAGGTTAGGGTTTTCTCCCAATCGCTCATTTTGCGGCCTCGTGCACGCCAACATTTTGCCGTCGTGGTCACCGACCAACTCGACCGCCCTATCCCCAACGCCATCATACAAATCACTTTTTACGACCTGAGCACCGGCAAAGTGCTCCCTCCGACAAGGGCGGTGGACACGCCTTACACTTTTCGCACTGACGAAAACGGTTGGGCGCGTTTTGAACTCCTTGTTCCAGAACACGTGGGGTTCATCGTGGCCGAAGTGCAAGCCACCTACCAGCAAATGCACGGCAAAGGCTCGACGACGTTCTGCGTTTGGTGGTAGCCTCCTGCCGCCAGCCCAACTCACGGGGGAAGGAGCCGCCACTGCCTGGCGGCTGACTCAGAAGCGCGCCCCTGCTCGTGTAACGCAATAAGAGCCCCGACATCGCCCTATATTCTCACCTGCCGCTCTCCTCTGAGCGCATTCCTGTTGCCGTGGCCTCATGAGATACCCAGGGGATAAATAAAAAAACCGTGCATGGTGAAATTTGCCCCCTATGCGGCGCTGCGGATGGCGGGGGGAAGCACCGCCTTCCCCCCGAAGTACCATATCTTCTTCCCGCTCTTCTTCGCCATTGCGGGTAAAATAGAAACGAGCCAACAGCGCGCTGTGTTTGGCAGCCTTAAACGCCCGCCGGGTGGGTCTCGCGTCGCCGGCGGCGGCCACTAAGGAGCAACCATGAGTACCAGTGAGCAGGAACGAATTTATCAAGACGCCCTCAACGCCGGTCATGCCGCGGCGTGGGAACTCGATTGGGAGACCGCAGCCCACCATTATCACCGGGCGCTTCAAAGCAAGCCCAATGATTACCAGGCCTTGATCAGCCTGGGGTTGGCGCTCTATGAAAGTCGGCGGTTAGAAGATGCCTTATGGGCTTATGCCCAAGCAGCCCACGTAGCACCTCAGCAACCCGTCCCATGGGAGAAATTAGCCCAGATTTACGAACGGCTCACCCAACCGAAGCGAGCAGCCAAAGCCGCGTTTCAGGCTGCCGAGCGCTTTCTCAAACAGGGCGAGCCCAAACGCGCTATTGACAATTACTTGCGCGCAGTCAGGTTGCAACCCGATTTCCTGGCCGCCCATGCCCGGCTGGCCGCGCTCTACGACCGCTATCAAGAAATCGACCAGGCCGTGCGGGCTTATTTAGCCACAGCCGCTTTGCTCCAAAAACAAGGCAAAACCGAGGCCGCACACAAAGCCGTGGCGAGGGCGCTGGCCTTAGCGCCCGACCATCCCCAGGCCAAGCAGGCAATGGCCGCGCTGAAACGCGGCACCCCTCTGGCCGCGCCCCAAGCCTTGGGAGACGGCACCCACCCTCTGCGAGGGGCTCGTCCCCTCCACCCCGTCCCTCCCACCGCTGCTGCCGCTCCGGCCAAACCCCAGCCCGCGCCCGATCAACCCGGCCTCACCCCCGTGGAGCAAAGCGTCCAAAAAGCCTTGAGCATGCTGGCCGAAGCCCTCTTCGCCGCCGCCGAAAGCGAGGCCGATGACACCAAAGCACCCGCCGACGAAACCAAATTAGAAGCCCTCATGCAAGGTATTACCAGTCCGTATGCTCGCCAACAACAACGCGGGCGCCTGCTCCTCCTTTTAAGCCAGGTGGTCGAAGAGCAAAGCCAGGGCAACTTTGCCGCTGCCGCTGCAAACCTACAGCGCGCGGTTGCAGCCGGGCTAACCCATCCTGCGGCCCACTTTGACCTGGGCTACCTTCTTACCCAAACCCAGCAACCCGAAACAGCCATTCCCTATCTCAAACAAGCCACCGCCGACCCCCAATTTAGCCTGGCAGCCCACTTGTTGGCCGCTCAAAACCATCAACTGACGCAACAACCCCACGAGGCCGCCCAACATGCCTTAGAAGCCTTGCGCCTGGCCGATATGACGCTGCTCTCACCCGAACAGGCCGAAACGGTCAGCCAGGGCTACGAACCCTTGTTGGAGCAAATCAGCCTAGAAACAGACACCGAAGCCCTCAACAAAGTCACCGAAAACATCCTGCGCCTGCTCAACCAACCCGATTGGCAAAACCGCCTGCAGCAAGCCAGGCAGCAACTATCACCTCGCGCCGACGGCACCCCCGCGCCAGTGGCCGACCTACTCCTCGAAGCCCCCGAAGGCTCACTGGTCGACACCCTCAGCACCATCCAGAACCTAATGCAGCGCAACGCCCTCCAGGCCGCGTTAGAAGAAGCCCATCTGGCCCTCCTCCAGGCGCCCACCTTCCTTCCCTTGCATACCCTCACAGCCGACATTTTAGTACGCCGCGGCATGACCGACGTCGCCGAAGAAAAATACTTAGCCGTCGCCCGTACTTACCTAGCTCGCGGCAACCCAGGGCGAGCCATGCCCCTCTACCATCAAGTGCTGGAACTCAACCCCACCCATGTGGAAGCCCACGCCCGTCTGATCGAAAGCCTACTCCAACAAAACCGGTTAGAAGATGCCTTAGAACACTATGCCCAAATGGGCAAACTCTATTACCAACTGGCCGACTTGCAGCGCGCGGAACAGGCCTATCGCCACGGCTTAGAACTTGCGGGGCGTCTCTCAAGCGAAGCGCGGCGCCGTTGGGAAACGCGGCTGCTGCGGCCGTTGGCCGACCTGGCAGAGCAACGGCTCGATTGGCGACAAGCGGTGGAATACTATACCCGTCTGCGGGCTCGTACAGGTGAAGACCCCAAAATCCAGGCCAAGCTGGCCCACCTTTACCTCAACTTGGGGCGCTCGGACGATGCTTTGGCCGAAGTCGACAAACGCCTCACAACCTGTCAACAAAACAACACCTTGCAGCAAGAAGGGCTCCCTTGGCTAAAAGAATTGCTCGTCAACCACCCAGACAGCGCAGAACTCTACATCCGGCTGGCGCAAGTTCATGCCATGTTAGGCCAAAAGCACGAAGCCATCGAAGCCTACGACACTGCGGGCGAAAAATTCTTAGATCGCGGCGACTTACCGCGGGCTATTGAAGCCATAGAGGCTATCCTCACCTTAGAGCCCGTCGAAGCCGAAGCCTACCGCCAAGCCTTGGAGCACCTGCAAAACCAACTTGCTGCGGGAGGGATGGTATAATAACCATCACACACCACGCTATCGGTTTTTACTGCCCCCGTAGCTCAATGGACAGAGCGCCGGACTTCGAATCCGTAGGTTGCGCGTTCGAATCGCGCCGGGGGCGCTTGTTATTTCTACAGCCAAAATGGCAAATCTCACGAGGGGAAAGTCAAATTACCCCCCTTAAACGAAACCATGCCGCTTAAGCAGCATGGTTTCGTTTAGAGGCTTACACCTCACCACGGGCAAAAGCATTGACGAGGCGAGGTGTGGCGGTGTCAAAACCCACAACGTCCAACATGCCGGGGTCGGTGGGGTCGGCGATGGTGAAGCCGTTGCTGATCATGCCCACGACAACCAGCCGCGCCTCAGGGTTATATTTGCGGCGGTATTGCTGAAGAGCCTGGAAGGGATGAATTTTACCGAACCATGTCTCGTTATCTGTCAGTATGATGAATGTATCCACTTTCAGACGTTTTTGCCGAGCGTAGAGCATGGGCAGGGCACAGTCGGTGCGGCCAAAGGGCATGGCAGCCATGCGTCGAACGAGCCTCGCCAGGGGTTCCCGGCGTTGGATGGGGAAAGGATGGAGGGTTTCGGAAAACGCCATGAAGTGTACCGTTTGTTCCTTGGCTGCCCACACCGAAGCCAGGGCCGCCGCAGCCTCGCGCGGGGTCAACGGCGCTCCGGCCACACGGCCCCAACCCATCGAGCCACTGATATCAAGGCCGACGAGCAGCCGCTTGCCGGTGGGCTCAGCGTTCTCAAAAGTGAGGTAGAACGCTTTGTCCAGCGCATCCATCACCGGCGCTAACGGCTCCCATTGGAGCGAACCGAGAACGCCAAAGCCCGCGCTGTAGATCTTGGCTGCCACAAGCACTTGCAGGGGGTGGATGCGGGCTTTCCGCAGGGCATCCATGTTGGTCAGCCGCTGGGTGACCTCTTGGACTTCAGGGCTCAACGGCTTCAGCGCGCCCAAGGCCGTCAGCCGCGCCAGGTTGCGAATGAGGGCCGCAAGGGGCAAACCGGGAAGCAGCGCCCGCCAAACGTCGGCGCTGCCCAGCCACTGGCCGGGGACGAATTCCCACGTCAGACGGTAGCGCTGGATGAGGTCAATGACCTCACCTTCGGTCTGCGCCGCCTTGATGGCCTGGTAAGCACGCAGTAACCGTAGGGCCTCGTCCTCTGGGGCATTGGCGGGCAGTTCACCTTTGACGGCATAATACAACACTGCGTTGCGCACCGGGTCGCTCGTTTGAGGATGTGCCAGGCGTAAAATGTCGCGATGTGCCCAGCGGGAACCTTTGTCGCCTTCTTCGACCCTGCGCCCTTGATATTTGATGACCTGGTAGGCCAGGCGGTCTACAGGCTGGTTCAAGTACCAATTGGTGAAAGCGCGCCGCGCCAGCCGCCCCCAGCCGCGGAAGCCTTCCAGATAGTGAGCGGCCTGAAAAAGGTGCATCCCGGTGCGTACCACATCGGGGAAGATGCGCTCTGCAGCCTGGCGGACTTCCAGGCTTGGGGTTGACAAGGCAGCCGCAAGGGCAAAAAGCGCGGGTTCGTTTTTGTATGCCCGGCCATGGACGGAAACATCATGAATTTCCTCGACCACGCGGGCGCCGTCCTTTTCCAACGCGCGCAGCAGGGCATCGGTAGATCCCTTCACATGGACATGGCGCCGGGCATAATACGTGGCGAACGCACCCAAAATGAGGAAGCGCCGCACACGAGCGAGGTCATCCACTTCCCAGACATAGCCGCCGGCGCGGTTTCGCACCTGATCGGCACGGGCACGCCACAACTGAAGCGTGCGAAAGCGGTCAAAATACTTGCGGTAACTCATGGCTTTCTTCCTTGGGGGGCCAAAAGGGGGCAAAAAACGCGGGCAAGTTGCTGTGGCTGGAAAAGGCCCAGCAGCATAAGCCGCCAGAACCACCATTTCGAGTGGGGTAACCAGCCACATTCGGCCCGCGTTTTCGCCAGCAATGTGCCGGGCAAGACGTGAAGACAGTTGTCCCGGTAACCTGTCTTCTCCGGCCCGGCAGGCGTCATAGTCTCTGTTTCGCGCCTGTCGGCAACGACGTCGTGCTTTCACGAGGCCCCCGAGGCTATTTCACCCGTTGGTGACATTTTACCGAAAAAAGGGCGCCTTATCAAGGGAGAGAAACTGAAGTTCAGACATGAGTTAGGACATGAGGTAGAACCAAGTCAACAAAGGCGCTCAAGGCTTGTTTAGACGCCTCTTTGTAAAGGCGGGTTGGTATTGACCAATAATCCTTCAACAAAATAAAGGCTCCCGAATAGCGCCGCCATTTGCTCGTCCTTTTAGCATTGCCAAA
>JALUDX010000137.1 GCA_027053355.1 Anaerolineales bacterium
CGGCGGTCATCCTGCCGCCGATCACCGTGCCCGGCCTGAGCGACCTGGCCGCGGGCAACTGGACTACCGGCGAGAACGCCAACGAAGACAACAGCACCCAGACCGACCCGGCGCTGACCCACAACTATCCCGATGGCCGCACGAACCTGACCTTTGATGTTGGCCTGCGGAAGGTGAACGGAGTCGCCACCAAGGGTGTTTCGTCCACAAATCAGGCCTTCACTGAGGGCTATGACGTAGCCGTGGGTGAAATTCTCACCTACCAAGTGACCTTGCGCCTGAGCCCGGGCACGGTGAACAACCTGAAACTCACCGATGTGCTCGCTCGGGGCTTGGCCTTCCAGCAATGCGAAAGCATCACGGCCGAGGGTAGCCTTACTGCCAGCGCGGGCACGCTGGATAGCATCTGCCAGAACCCCACGGTGAGTGCTTACCCTGCCGGAAGCACCGACCCCGTTGACCAAGGGCGTCAGGTGGTGTGGAACTTCGGTTCGGTGACCAACAGCGGCACCGACGACGCCACTCTTACCATCACCTACACGGTGGTGGTGTTGGACAGTGCAGGCAACACCTCGGGCGTAGACTTGGATAACAAAGCCGTCTGGTCGTGGGATGCCGGAAGCGACGAGGCCTCTGCTCCGCCGGTGACGGTGGTTGAGCCGGCACTGGATATTGCAAAATCCGCAAAGCCGACCACGGTCTTGCCGGGTGAGAAGATCACCTTTACCTTGGACATCTTCCACACTGCGGCAAGCCGCACTGATGCCTTTGACGTGGTCGTCAAAGATGCTTTGCCCACACAATTGCACTATGTGGCTGGCAGCCTGACGGCCGTCAGTGGGCCTACCCCCACCAGCATCGCTTACGACCCCGCCACGGCTACCATCCGGGTCACTTGGGACACCTTCCCCTTGGGTTCCTCGGCCCGTATCACCTTCCAGGCTTCCCTGGAAACGACCGGCGGCGACCAGGTGGCCAACAGCGCCTCCGTGGCCTGGAGCAGCCTCCCCGGCGACGTGAGCACGCCGCAAAGTTCCTACAATGATGCCTCGACCGAGCGTACTTACGACCCGGGCAGCGCAGTGGATGTCTATGGCGCACACGACACGGTAACCGTTCAGGCCGAACTGCCGCAGACGGGCTTTGCTCCGGGACGGGTCACGGTTTTGCCTGAGCAACGGGTCAGTTACGATGCCTTGTCGGGCATGACCCTGGAAATCCCTGCATTGGGTGTGCGTATGCCCGTGGTGGGTGTACCTCGCGCCGACGCCGGCTGGGATCTGACCTGGCTGTGGGATAAAGCGGGCTGGCTGGAAGGCACCGCCTTCCCGACTTGGACGGGCAACACCGCGATTACAGCCCACGTTTACCTGCCTAACGGCGAACCTGGCCCCTTCTTAGGCTTGGGTAAATTGCGCTGGGGCGACCAGGTGGTCATCCATGCCTTTGGCAAGCGGTATGTGTACGAAGTGCGGGCTGTGAAACGGGTGAAGCCGACCGACCTGCGGGTGCTTGGACACAAAGACCACGATTGGGTCACCCTGATCACCTGCCAGGGCTACAACGAGCGCGCTGGCACTTACCGTTGGCGCCTGGTAGTACAGGCCGTGTTGGTGCGCATCGAACCTGAGCCGTAAAGCGTACGCGCAGAGCGGCTGTGTTCAACATCGCGAGGCGCCGGCTAACCGGCGCCTCGTATTTCTTGTGAGCCCTCGTAATTGTTCAGCCTGGGAAAGAGGAAACCAAAGAGATTGTGCAGATTTCGGAGACTGTGTTATCTTGGCCCCCTGGGCCGTGTTGACCTAAAAAATTCGTGGGCCTCTGCGACTATCTGGATGCGCCGTGGCCGATTCTCTTGTGGCTGAATGGTTGCGAGCCTTCGTTAATTTTTTGTACAGAAGGGGCTCTTGCAGGAGGATTTTTCAGTCCAGAGAACGGAGGGGACGGGTAGGTAAATCGTGGACGTAGAGATGCGTATTGTCGAACGCCTCGGCTACGCCCATTTGTACCAATAGCATCAAAGCCTTCTCGTCCGCCGTATCATAAGTATTGGCCTCAGGCATGGGAAAAAATTCCCCACTGATCAGGTCCTGCGCGTAGCCATTGCCCCAATCGTAAGCGATGATGCCGTTGCGGGTAACGAAAACCCACTGCCGGTTTAGCGGAAGTCCGCGAGCCATAATGAGCCTCCAGCAGAAAATGAACAGCGTCAATTTCTATCTTACCACGTCTGGGCAAAAGTGAGCCGCTGGGTTTTGGACGCCGAGGGCAGCAAGAGAGGCATCTGAGTAGCCAAGCGCCATTTACCCTAATCTCTCAGTGCTCCACCCCTCCCGTCTTCTGTGGTTTTCCGCCTGCGTCATCCGTAGAGACTGAACAGTTACCAGTCGCCCTGAGGGGTAAAGTATAATTCGACCGTCTGTGTTGCCTCGCAGAAAAGGAGCCTCGCTGATGTTTTCTTTTCGGCTACACCATATGGGCGTGGTGCTGCTGTTCTGGGTTTTGGCCGTGAGCCTTTGGGCTGCCTGCCGTCCAGTCGCGCCTGCTGCGGTTCCCTCGACGGTGGAGGGGAACACCGCAACCGCGCCGGCACCCGAACCTTCGGCCGCTCCTGCTGCCACCCTCCCTGCGCCTCCCTCGCCTTCACCCTCGCCGATGCCCTCCCCGCAGGCTGATAAATGGGCGCTGTGGTCCGAGGGCACCCGCCTGCGCGGCGCGAACATCTACCAGCGGCGGGTCTTCCCCCCGCTGGACGGCACCGACTTCCTCGGCCCAGGCCCCTTGGGGCCGCCTTACAGCCAGGCCGACTTCGACGCGCTGGCCGCCCAGGGCGTGAACTGGGTCAACTTTTCGGTGCCGGGGCTGTTTACCGTTTCGCCGCCGTACCGCCCCGACCCGCAGGTGGTGCGCACCATCGACCGCTTGCTGCAGATGGCCGCCCGCGCCCGTCTCTACGTGGTGCTTTCCGCCCGCACGGGCCCCGGCCGCAGCGAGTTTTCTATCCTGCGGGAAGGCGCCGGCGATTGGTTCCCTAAGAGTTATCTGATCGAAACCGTGTGGCAGGATCCGGCCGCCCGCCGCGCCTGGGCTGCGATGTGGCGTTACACCGCGCAACGCTACGCCCACAACCCCGTGGTGGTGGGCTACGACCTGATGGTGGAGCCCAACGCAAACGACATCGTGGAGGTGTGGGCGCCCGATGAATTTGTCGCCCGTTACCGCGACACCGGCTACGACTGGACTTCGTGGTATCCGCAGATCGTGGCGGCCATCCGTGAGGTCGACCCGCACACACCCATCCTGGTGGGGTGTATGGGCTACAGCGCGGTGGATTGGCTGCCCACCATGAAGCCGGTGGACGACCCGCGCGTGGTGTACACCGTGCACCAATACCAGCCCGACGCTTACACCCATCAAGAGCCAGAGAACCACTTGCCCTACCCCGGCAAGTGGGCGGTGGAAGAAGGCGCGGCGCCCGAATTTTTTGGCCGCAGCCGTCTGGTCGCACTCCTTCAGCCTATCGCCGATTTCCGCGCTCGCTATCACGTGCCGGTTGCGGTCAACGAAACGGGGGTGAAGCGGTGGGCGCCGGGGGCAGACGCGTTCATGCGTGACCAACTGGCCGAAATGGAAAGGCTGGGCGTCAATTACGCGGTGTGGATGTGGTACCCTGCCTGGCCCCCTTTGGCTTCTGGGGATCATGCGTTTAACTTCCGCCTGGGGCCCGACCCGACCCACCGGCAAGATACGCCTAACGCCCTGTGGACGGTGTATCGCGCTTTTTGGGCGCGGAACCGCCTCCGGCCTGCAGCGATTCAGCCTTGACGAAGAGAAACCATAGATTACGCGTAATTGCCTACCCCAAAGCGCTGCAGGTCCGTAAATGCTCACCCAGAGAACATAGAAGGCACGAAGGTACGGAAAGTGTTTCCCTTCGCAAGCGCTTTTTGGAGTGCGGTGCCTTAGCACCGCTTTGGAAAGCGGCCCTTCGATGCACTCAGGACAGGCGACTCGTCGCCGCACTCCAAAGAAAGACTGCCGACAGAGGCGTTTTGCCACCACGTAGGTAATTACGATTACGCAGAAAAACATCCACAGAATTTCACAGATGAGCACAAATTGGGTGCAGAACCCCAAAAAGCGCAACGATTATCCTTGTTTCTTGGCGCTCGTCGCGCATCCGTTGTCCTCCGCAGCCCATTTTCCCCGGCGGGACAGTTACCTCAAACCGCAGTATCCTACCAACAACTGCCATAGGTCACCCATGAGCGTGTGACGAAGCCCTGTGCGGCTTTCGAGTGCTTCGTACCATGCTATCAAATCTGTTACCACGTCTTGCACTGTGAGCCAGAGGATGCGTTTTTCTTGGGCGAGGCTGGGGCAAACCTGCTGCCGCACTTGTTCGTCGAGCGCATGAACCACAAAGATGCGATGAAACGCGGTGGTGCTGAAAATCGTCGTTGCTGTCTCGTAATGCTCTTGGCGTAACATGCTGAAGCGCGCTTTTTCCCCCTTGGCAATGCATGGAGCACTGCCCAACGCCGCTACATCTTCGAGGAGCCGCTTTCCAAAATCTCGCCCGTGGGGATCGAAGTCGTGTTCGTCTTTGGTTTCGACGATTGCTCGCAGCACGGGCGTTCCATCGGGCAACGTCCAGGGGTGAAGATCCGGCCGCATGGCCACGAAATCTATGTCCGAATGACCGTAAGACACTTTGACCGGCACCGATTCGGCCACAAGGCAGCCGTGCCGACTTTGGAGCCAGAAACGGGTGAGTTCTGCAAGGGCGTTGTTTCGAGCGGCCATCATACCCCTTAGGCAAGTGAAGGCAATGGGCGGGAACTATTCAGCCACCTGGAAATAGACCACGCACGGATAACGCCGGGGATGTGCTTCTGCGAAATCTGTGTAATCTGTGGTTTCGTTTCCCCCTGGACGGGGTCGAACGGCTGCAAGCCTACGCCCACGTGCGGGTGTCGTGGATGGGCTTGGCGTCGGCGGGCAGGTCGGCCACCCGACGCACTTGCAGGCGGAATTTGAGCGCGTCGCGGGCCGCCGCGGCCAGGCGTTCTTCCAGGTCGGCGGGCGCATCGGGGGCGACGACTTCCAGGGTGAGGTAGTCTTTGTGGGCTGTGCGGGTGATCACGGCCTGCCAGCGCGCCACTTCGGGGAAGCGTGCCATCAAGTCGCGCAGTTGCCGGGGGTGCAGGAACATGCCGCGCACTTTGACGGCATCGCCGACGCGCCCTAACCAGCCCACCAGCCGCGGGCTGGGCCGCCCGCACGGGCAGGGGGCGGTGTTCAGCGCGGAGAGGTCGCCGGTGCCGAAGCGCACTAAGGCGTATTCCTCGTGCAGCACGGTGACGACCACTTCGCCCACTTCGCCGGGCGGCACGGGTTGGCCGCTGTTGAGGTCGCAGATCTGCACGATGACGTCGTCGGGGATGTGCCAGCCGTCTTCGGCCTCGCATTCGTAGCCTAAATTGCCGCACTCCGCGGTGCCGTAGCCCTGGCGCACGGTGGCGACGCCGCGGCTCTGCAGTTCCGCGCGCAGCGAAGGCGGCAGCGGCTCCGCGGTGACGAAGGCTTTTTCTACCTTCAGCGGCAGGCCGAGTTGGTCGGCTTTGTCTAACAGGGCTTTGAGGTAAGAGGGCAAGCCCACGTAGCCGTTGACGCCCAGGGCGTGCATGGCGCGTACTTGCTGTTCCTGGTTGCCCACGCCGCCGGGCAACACGGTGCAGCCCACCGCGCGCAGCCCTTCTTCGAACATCGCCCCCGCGGGGGTGAGATGATAGCCAAAGGCGTTGAGCACCACGTCGCCCGCGCGGAAGCCCGCGGCTTCCAGCGCCGAAGCCCAACGCCAATAGTCGGCGCGGTCGGCTTCGGGTTCGTAAATCGGGCCTGGGGATTGAAACACCCGTTTCAGCGCGCCAATGTCCACCGCCAGCAGGCCGCCGAAGGGCGGTTCTTGCGCCTGCAGGTCGAGCAGGTCGTCCTTGCGCAGCACTGGGAGGCGGCTGAGATCCGCTTCCGAGCGGATGTCGGCAGGGGAGAGCCCCGCGTCTTTCAGCCGGCGGGCAAAGGCCGGTGCGTGGGCGGCAAGATGGGCAATGAGGTCAGGGAGAGTCATCAGGGGCATTCTCGCGAGGTTATGGGTGGGTAGCGGGTAGCAGTTGGCGGTTACGATAGCCAGCGTTTGCGCCGTTTGTAGTGTTTGACGTCGCGGTACGATTTGCGCTTACCGACTTCGGTCAGACCGAGATAGAATTCCCGCACGTCCGCGTTTTCTTTCAATTCGGCAGGCGTGCCTTCCAACACGATGCGACCGTTTTCCATGATGTAGGCATAATCGGCCACCTGCAGGGTCAGGTTGGCGTTTTGTTCCACCAGCAAAATGGTGGTGCCATGCTCTTGGTTGATGCGCTGCACGATGTCGAAAATTTCCCGCACCAGCAGGGGGGCCAGGCCCAGCGAGGGTTCGTCCAGCAGCATCAACTTGGGGTGGGCCATCAAGGCACGGCCGATGGCCAGCATTTGCTGCTCGCCGCCGGAGAGGTAGCCTGCGGTCTGCTTCCGCCGTTCTTTGAGGCGGGGGAAGTAGGTGTACACCATCTCCAGGTCGTCGTGTAGGCTGCTGCTGGCATGGGTGTAAGCCCCGGCAATCAGGTTTTCTTCCACCGTCAGGTGCTCGAAGACCCGCCGGCCTTCCATCACTTGAAAGATGCCCATGCGCACGATGTCTTCGGGGTCGTGGTTGTGGATGGGCTGGCCGAGGAATTCGATGGAGCCGTCGGTCACTTCGCCGTCTTCGGGTTTGAGGAGGCCCGAAATGGCTTTGAGGGTGGTGGTTTTACCGGCGCCGTTGGCGCCCAGCAAACCCACGATCTGCCCCTGGGGCACTTGCAACGACATACCCTTGAGCACCAGAATCACTTTGTTGTAGATCACTTCCACATTGTTGAGGCTGAGCATGGCATCCTCGCGGGGTAAGCGGGGGAGGGCGGTTCAGGGTGGGCAAAGTGGCGAGGGGAAGGAGGGCTTCCCCTCGCCACGAAAGGGTGTGGATTACGGCGCGGAGATGTAGTCCGTGACCCGCGTCCACTTGCCGTCCTTGACCTGGTAAATCCGCAGGGCGGTGTTGCCCCGGTGGCTTTGGGCGGTGAAGGTGATCGGCGCGGTCACGCCGCCGGTGTCGAAGTTTTTGATGGTTTCCAGCGCGGCTTTGATGGATTCGCCGGTCACATCACCTTTGGCCGCTGCGCGTTTGATGCCCTCGGCCATCACGGCCATGGTCCACCAGCCTTGCACGTAGTGCACGCCCTTGGCGTCCAGGCTGGAGCCGTGGTCTTTCAGCCATTTGGCGGGTGCGTCGTGGCCGGGCACCGGGTCGGTGGGCGGAGTGAAGGGGATGGTGCCGTACACGCCGTTGGCCGCGTCACCGGCCAGTTTGAGGAAGATTTCATCCGCGCACCAGTTCATGTTGATGAACTTGATCTTGCCCAATAGCCCCTGGCTTTTGGCGTCTTTGATGAGCACCGCGGCGGGGCTGGATACGGTGTGCACGATGACGTAGTTGGCGCCGAATTGCTGAATCTGCGCCAGTTCGGCCACGTAGTCGGTCGCGCCTTTGGGCATGGCGATGTGCATGAAGCCCACGCCGTGCGCGTCGGCAAAGGCCTTGGCATCGGCCACCGGCGATTCGCCGAAGGGGCTGTCGTGATGGATGAGCGCCACTTTCGGCGCGCCATCGTGACCGGAGGCTTTCCAGTCTTGAATGGCCCACTGGATGGCGATGATCGCCTGGTCGGAGTAGGTCACGCCGATGAGGAAGTTGTACGGCGCTTTGCTGATGTCTTTGACCAGATTGGCGGAATAGGACGCCGACATGTAGGGGATTTTGTCAGAAGCAATCTTAGAGCGTAGGGCTTCGGTATCGCCCGTGCCCCAACCCATGAAGGCCACTACGCCGTCGTTGACATACTGAGAGTAAAGTTGCTCGGCCTGGTCGACTTTGTAGGCGTAGTCTGCCCATTCCAAGTCGATCTGGCGACCGTTGATGCCACCGTTGGCGTTCAGCCAGGCCACGTAGTCGCGCACACCTTCGCTGTACGGCGTACCGACGTCGGAGGTCGGGCCGCTGAGGTCGAACAGACCGCCTACCTTGATGGGGCCCGCCGAGGCGCTTTTGCCTCCGCCGCCGCAAGCGGTCAGGGCGACGGCCGCCAGCGCAATGACGGCGATTACGAAGAACCATTTACGCATACTTCACCTCCTGAGTGGGTCGGAAAGGGAAAGAGTGAAAAAGCAGGGTGATTATTCGGGCAGCAAATCATCCCATAGCACCTCCTCCGCAGCGATAGAACGCCAGCCGGCGGCTGCTGGCACGCGCAGCAGCCTAATAACTGAAGGGCCACAACCGGAAGTAATCTTTGATGTCTTCCCATAGTTTCTTTAGCCCTTCCGGCTCCAAAATCAGGAACAGGATGATCACCAGGCCGAAAGTGGCTTCCTGAATGAAAGGCATGATGGCGTTGATAGCCGGGAAGACCTTGCGCAGTGCGCGCCCCATGTTGGTCAAAAACGCTGGTAACAGCGTCATAAACGAAGCGCCGAAAAGCGAGCCAGAGACTGAGCCCATCCCGCCGATGATGATCATGGCGAGATAGAGCACCGACACATCCAAGGTAAACCGTTCCCAGGTGACGATGCTGCGGTAATGCGCCAGCAGCGCACCAGAAACGCCTACGAAAAAGGAAGAGATGGCAAAGGCCAGCAGTTTGTAGCGGAACAGATTGACGCCCATCACTTCTGCAGCGATGTCTTGGTCGCGGATGGCGATGAACGCCCGGCCGTAGTGGGTGCGGAAAAGGTTGAGGGTGACCAGCGCGGTGATGCCTGCCAATGCCCAGGCCAGCCAGTAAAAGTTGAAATCCGCGTTCAGCCGCAACCCAAAGAGGCGGGGGTCGGGCACCACCAAGGCTTCCACGCCGCCGGTCAGGCCCTTCCAGTGGGTCACGGTCCAGAGGATGATTTCCTGCGCGGCTAAGGTGGCGATAGCCAGATACAGCCCTTTCAGCCGCAGCGAGGGGATGCCGAAAATCGCCCCTACCACCGCGGTCACCAGGCTGGCGATGATGATGGAAAGCCACCACGGCATACCCAGGCGCACGGTCAGCAGCCCGGCCGTGTACGCGCCAACGGCCATGAACCCGCCTTGCCCCAGGCTGATTTGCCCGGTGTAGCCGGTGAGGATGTTCAGCCCAATCGCGCCAATGGTAGCAATGGCGATTTGGTTGGCCAACGTTAGGGTGTACTTGTTGGCAAAGAAGGGGAACACCAGGATGAACAGGATGAACAGCGCAATGCGGATTTTCTGCGCGGGCGTGCGCCGCAGCGCCATATCCGATTCATACGAGGTATGAAAAACACCAGAAACCATAACGGCTTACTCCTCTGCTGGGGAACGACTCGCAGGTTACACGCGCTCGATGATTTCCTGCCCAAAGAGGCCGTAAGGCCGCACCATCAGGATGAGAATGAGCACGATGAAGGAAATCACCTGATTGAGCCCCATGCCGATGTAGCCGCCGACATAGGCTTCTAACAGGCCGATGATCACTCCGCCCACAATGGCGCCGGGGATGGAATCCAGCCCGCCCAAGATCACCACTGGGAACACCCGCAGCCCAAAACCGGCCAGTTCTGGCCCCACACCCACGATGTTGGCTACCAGCGCGCCGCCGATAGCCGCTGTCATGGCGGCAATCGACCAGGCCCAGGCGAAGATGCGCTTCACGCTGATGCCCATGCTCATCGCGGCTTGTTGGTCGTCGGCCACAGCCCGCATGGCAATGCCTTCTTTGGAACGGGTGAAAAAGAGGTTGAAGAGGAAGAGCATTCCCCCGGCGATGGCGATCGCCCACAGCCGGTCGGCGCCCACTGTTGCCCCCAGCACATGCACCGGCTTGCTGGGGATGAAAGCCGGGAAGGCGCGCGGTTGGTTCCCCCAGATGGTGCTCACAATCGCCCGCAGCAGGCTGCTCAGGCCGATGGTCGCCATGATCACCGAGATGATCGGCTCGCCGATGAGGGGGCGCAGCACCAGCCGTTCTACCGCCACGCCGATGCCCACCGCTACCAGCAGCGTCAACACCAGGCCGATCGTCCACGGGAGCGAAAACTGCACCAGCATGGAAAACATCACATACGCGCCGATGAGCAGAAATTCGCCCTGGGCGAAGTTGATGACGTCGCTGGATTTGTAGATGAGCACGAAGCCCAACGCGGCTAAGGCCAGGATCGCGCCGTTGGTCAGGCCGGTGAGGGTGAGTTGGATGAACAAATCCATAATTTGCCTCTCGGTTAGCGGTCAGCAAGGAACGGTCAGTCAGAGGTATCCAAGGTTTCAATCCGCAGGTTGGTGCGGATGGTCGCGGTACGGCCGTCCTGATAGGTGATCGTGGTTTCCACAGGCACGCTTTGGGCGTCGCTATACAATGCGTCGATGAGGTCATCGTAGCGCTGGGCAATCAGGCGGCGGCGCACCTTGCGGGTGCGGGTGAGTTCCGCGTCGTCGGCGTCCAGTTCCTTGTGCAGCAGCAAAAAGCGACGGATGCGCGCCGCAGGCGGCAGGTCGGCATTAGCCTCCAGCACATGCGCCTTGACGATTTCGTACACTTCGGGCTTCTGAGCAAGGTCAGTGTAAGTAGTGTAAGGCACCTGGTGCTTCTCAGCCCATTTGCCCACGTTGGCAAAGTCGATGTTGATGAACGCGGTGACGAAAGGCCAGTCGCCGCCGAAGACCACGGCCTCCCGAATGTAGGGGCTGAACTTGAGTTTGTTTTCGATGAACTGCGGGCTGAACTTGGTGCCGTCGGCCAAGGTCATCACGTCTTTGGCGCGGTCGATCACAATCAGGTGGCCGTCTTCGTCCAGATAACCCGCGTCGCCGGAATGCAGCCAGCCTTCCTCGTCGACGGCCTTGGCCGTGGCCTCGGGGTCGTGGTAGTAGCCCACCATCACCGCGGGGGAGCGCATCAGGATCTCGCCGTTCTCGGCAATCTTGACCTCGGTTTCGGGGATGGGCAGCCCCACGGTCTGGAACTTGATGTCGCCGTCGCGGTGCACCACCGCGATACCCACGATTTCGGTTTGGCCGTAAATTTGCTTCAGGTTGACGCCCATCGCGTGGAAGAAGCGGAAAATATCCGGCCCCAGCGCCGCGCCGCCGGTGTATGCCCGCTTCAGCCGCCGCAGGCCAAGTTGGTCTTTGATGTTTTCGAACACCAGCCAATCGGCCAAAAAATAGAGGATTTTCAGCCCCAACGGGGGCTTTTCTTTGCGGAAGCGGGTTTCCGCCATCCGGTAGCCGATGGGCATGGCCCAGTTGTACATGAAGCGCTTGAAGCGGGTGGTATCTTCGATTTTGACCTGCACCTGGCTGACCAGGCTTTCCCAGATGCGGGGCGGGCTGAAGACCATCTGCGGGCCGATTTCCCGCATGTCGTGCTGCACGGTTTCGGGCGCTTCGGGGAAGTTGACCTTGAAGCCGACGTACAGCCCGCAGGCTAAGGAACTCATCTGCTCGCCGATCCAGGCCAGAGGCAGGAAGGAGACGAACTCGTCGTCGGGCTCCATGGGGTCAACGGCCATCAGGTTTTTGCCCATGCTGATCAGGTTGCCGTGGGTCAGCATGGCCAGTTTGGGGCGCGAGGTGGTGCCCGAGGTGGTGGAAAGGATGGCCAGGTCGGAAGCCTTGCCGCGCGCGACGCTCTCTTCGTAAAGGCCAGGGTGTTCCTTTTCGTATTCCTTGCCCAGGGCTTCCACGTCCAGGAAGTACATCAGGTAGTCTTCGGTGTAATTTCGCAGGCCTTTGGGGTCGTAGTAGATGACCTTGTGCACCTGGCCTTCCAGTTGCGGCCAGATTTCAATCAGTTTGTCAACCTGTTCCTGGTCTTCGGCGACTACAAAGGTGGCGTCGGAGCGGCTGACGATGTCGAGTACCTCTTCGCTGACCGAGTCTTGATAGATGCCCACGGATTTCGCGCCCATGGACTGGGCCGCCAGTTCGGCGAAAAGCCATTCGGGGCGGTTGTCGCCGATGATGGCCACGGTATCTTCGGGCTTGAGGCCCAAGGCGTGCAGGCCCAGGGCGAAGGCTTTGACATGCTCGTAATACTGCTTCCAGGTGACCGGCTGCCAGATGCCGTAGATGCGCTCCCGCAGCGCCACCTTGTCGGGCGTGCGCTCCGCGTGCATGGCGAGGTATTGAGGGAGGGTCTCAGGCATGGCGGCCTCCTGCTGCGCCTGCGGCAAAGGGGAAGACGGCCTGTTCTTCACCCAGGTAAGCCTGCACCACCAACGGGTTTTTGCGGATTTCGTCGGGGGTGCCTTCGGCGATCTTCTGACCGAAGTTGAGCACGGCCACCCGGTCGCTGATGTCCATCACCACGCCCATGTCGTGCTCGATGAGCACGATGGTCACGCCGTGCTCTTCGTTGACGTCGAGGATGAAGCGGGCCATGTCTTCCTTTTCTTCGCTGTTCATCCCGGCCATGGGTTCGTCGAGCAGCAAGATGGCGGGCTTCATGGCCAGGGCGCGCCCCAATTCCACCCGTTTTTGCAGGCCGTAGGCCAAGGTGCCTACCTTTTTATTGCGGATGGATTCGATTTCCAGCAGATCGATGATGTCTTCCACGAACTCGCGGAAGGCGATTTGTTCACGCTGCGCTGGCCCCCAGTAAATCATGGCGCTGAGCAGGTTGCTCTTCATGTGCACGTGGCAGCCAGCGAGCAAGTTGTCGAGCACGGTCATGTGCCGGAAGAGTTCGATGTTTTGGAACGACCGCGCGATGCCCAGCCGGGCGATTTTGTGGGGCTTCATGCCGATTAGTTCATGGGAGCCTCGGCCGTCGTGGAAGATGATATGCCCACTCTGCGGTTTGTACAGGCCGCTGATGCTGTTGAGCAGGCTGGTTTTGCCTGCGCCGTTGGGCCCGATGATGGCGAAAATTTCGCTTTGTTTTACTTCTAAGGTGACGCCGGTGAGGGCGGCGACGCCCCCGAAACTCAAGTGCACGTTTTGCACCTGCAATTGAGTTTCGCCGGGCTTCAGGCGACTGCTGTTGAGTGGGTGACGGAAACCTCGCAGCATGGCAACTCCTGCATGAAGGGAGCGGGGAGAACGAAGAGGTAAAACATGCGCCAACGCCGTGGCGTCGCTCGCACGGTGAGGCCAAAAGGGAAGAGGAGATTAGAGACTCATGGAAAAAGGGGAAAGAAGATTAAAAGTAGGTGAAAGCCCAGTGTGACCAGTATTGCATACTTTAGGCAAAAAGTCAACAGGGTTTCGGGCAAACTTGGGCAACTGCTCGCAACGGTTTGGCCTTGGGAAAATAGGCCACGGCTGAACGCGGATCATTTCGGAGCGCCGCGGATTCGAGAGCGTCGTAGGCGGGATGCCAACCCGCCTGCTACCCACCCCGCCCCGCCCATAGGGGAGAGGCAACCCGGCAACCAGGTAACCAAGTAACCAAGTAACCAAGTAACCAGTACCCAGGCACCCAGATCACCAAGCGCCTCTCCCTCAATTCCTCAATTCTTCTTCAATTCTTCAATCTGTGCCGCGCCGGCCTCGAGCGCCTGGTAGTTGGCCTCCAGCAAGTGCTGCTTGCGGGCGGGCAGATGCGCTTTGAGTGCGGCCTTGACCTGCGCCAACGTCAGGCCGTGCCAGCGGGCGAGCAGAGCGCCCAACATCACCATGTTGGCCATGCGGCGGTCGCCCAGGCTTTCGGCCACATGGTTGGCGCGTAGGCTGAGGGTTTGCACGTCGCTGCGTTGTACCTCGCGCTGCAACAGCGAGGCGTTGGCCACGATCAGCCCGCCTGGTTTCACCTGGGGCTCGAACCGATCCAACGACGGCGCGTTGAGCGCCATCAGAATTTGCGGGTGGGCCACCAGCGGCGAACCGATCTCTTCGTCGGCGATGATCACGGTGCAATTTGCCGTCCCCCCGCGCATCTCGGGGCCATACGAAGGGAACCAAGTCACCTCGTGGCCCGCGTCCATCGCCGCGTAGGCCAAAACTTGCCCGGCAAAAAGCACACCTTGTCCGCCGAATCCGGCGATCAAAATTTCAGTTTGCATCACGTCCTCCTAAAACCAACCAGGCAACCGGGTCACACCCGCAATTTTTTCAACGCCGCGTCGACCTTGTAATCGCCTAAGGGGTAAGCGGGCACCATGTGGTCGCGCACCCAGTGCATGGCCTCGATAGGCGACATCCGCCAATTGGTCGGGCACGTGGAAAGCAACTCCACCATGGCGAAACCCAAGCCGCGCACCTGGGCTTCGAAAGCCAGGCGGATGGCTTTCTTGGCCTTGCGGATGTTCGCGGGGTCGTGCATACTGCGGCGCACTGAATAGGCCACGCCGTCCAAAGTAGCCAAAATCTCGGCCATCCGAATGGGGTAGCCCTGGGTGACTACATCGCGGCCTCGGGGGGAAGAAGTGGTCACCTGCTGCGGCAACGTCGTGGGCGCCATTTGTCCGCCCGTCATGCCATAGATGGCGTTGTTGATGAAAATCACGGTAATGCGTTCGCCCCGGGCCGCAGCGTGCATGATTTCGGCCATGCCGATGGAGGCCAGGTCACCGTCGCCCTGGTACGTGAAGACCACGCTATCGGGCAAGACGCGCTTGATGCCGGTAGCCATGGCTGGCGCGCGGCCGTGTGCGGCCTCCACGCCGTCTAACTCAAAATAATCGTAAGCCAGCACCGCACACCCCACTGGCGCGATGCCGATCGCGCGCTCGCGTATGCCCATCTCGTCGATCACTTCGGCCACCAGACGGTGGGCGACGCCGTGGGTGCAGCCGGGGCAATAGTGGGTGGCTTTGTCGGTGAGGGCTTCTGGTTTCTGGTAAACCAGTTTCAATTTTCTGCGGGGCTTTGAGGGCGCAGACACCGTCATGGGGAACCTCCTATGCTTGAGCCATTTGGGCCAGCCAACGACCCCGCGGGTCGTCGGCGGGGGAAGGGGGAGCAGCCGCCAGAGCCTTGATTTCAGCCAAAACTTCGTCGGGGAAGGGAACCATCCCGCCCATGCGGCCATAAAAGCGGATGGGCACTTGCCCTTGGGCTGCGGCCTGCACGTCTTCGAGCATTTGACCGCCGTTCATTTCCACCACCAAAAAGGCTTTGGCCTGGCTGGCCAACTGGCGGATGGCCTGGGTGGGGAAGGGACGCAAACTCACCGGCCGGAACAAGCCCACCCGGATGCCTTCGCTGCGCGCCGCGCGCACCGCCGAAAGGGCGACGCGTCCCGCGGTGCCGAAGCCGATGACCACATACGCCGCGTCGTCCAGATGGTAGCCGCGATAACGCACCTCATGGGCTTCGGCTTCCCGCCAGCGGCGCAAAATACGCAGGTTGACCCTTTCCTCGACCTCGGGCTTGAGGTAAAGCGAAGTCAGCCGCCGCGGGGCGCGTCCTTTTGCCCCACCCACCGCCCATTCAGGCCGCGCGCGTTTGCGCTCCCGCATGGGCGGCAGGGTCACCGGTTCCATCATCTGACCGATGCTCCCGTCCGCGACCACGAAAACCACAGTGCGGTACTTCTCGGCCAGGTCAAAAGCCTCGCTGATCAGGTCGACCGCTTCCTGCACCGAGGCCGGGGCCAGCACCAAGGGGAAGAAATCGCCGTGCCCCGCGCCGTGGATCACCTGACGGTAATCGCCTTGGGAGGGCGCGATGTTGCCCAAGCCGGGCCCCCCGCGCATGACGTCCACAATGACCGCGGGCACCTCGGTGCCGGCGATGTACGAAATGCCCTCGGCCATCAGGCTGATGCCGGGGCCCGAAGTAGAGGTCATCACCCGCGCGCCGGTGCAAGCCGCACCGTACACCATGTTGATGGCCGCGACCTCGCTTTCGGCCTGCAGAAACGCCCGCCCTTCTTCGGGCATCCGTTTTGACATCCATTCCAGCAGTTCACTTTGCGGGGTGATGGGGTAGCCGAAATACGCATCCACCCCCGCGCGAATGGCGGCTTCGGCCATGGCAACATTGCCTTTGAGTAGTTCGCGCGTCATCGTATGCCTCCTGTTTCAAACCGTGGTCGCATGGCGGCGGGGAATGACTTCCCGATAGACGGTAATCGCGGCTTCCGGGCAGACCACCGCACACACGTTGCACCCCGTGCAGGCGTCTTCCACCAGCGCAGCCGGATGATAGCCCTGGGGCGTCAGGCGGTTGGTATCCAAGGCGAGCACGCTCACGGGGCAGTAAGCCACGCAAAGTTCACAACCTTTGCATAAGGCTTCGTCAATTTCGACCCATCCTTTGGCTGGCATAAACACCTCCGAAAAATCTTGTAGGGGATGACCGGGCGCTGCGCCCAGTTTTGGCTTGCGGGGAAGGTGGGCGCCCAGGCAAGCGACGAACTATTTGGCCTTTGATTGCGCATGCCGTCTCACGCCTTGCGCTTCCCGTTCTCAGATATGCATAAACAAAAACGCCTTCGTCGTTCAGGGACGAAGGCGCAACCTCCGCGGTACCACCCGCATTGTCAACCGCCGCGCACCAGAAGGCGCACCTGCCGGCGCGGCAGCCGACCACTCACGGCGCGCTAACGGGCGCCACGCGCCGTCGATTACAGCCCTCCAGGGGTTCACCGGCGGGGTGCCTCTCGGCACGAGAGCGCAGGCGAGTTCGGTCTCGAAGCGCTCGGTGGGCGCTGTTGCCGGGCTTACACCCTCCCCGGCTCGCTGGCCGATGACCTACTACTCCTGCTTACACCGTTTGCTTTTGGATATGGCAAACCCGGCGCTCAAGCAGCCGGGTTTCAATTGGCGGCGATTGTAACGCGGCCTGCCGTTAGTGTCTATGGCGCACGCCGCGATTGTTATGATTTTTTTATACTTTGGCAGTTGGGGGAGGCGAGCGGGCTGCGGCCGCGAGTTTTTGCGGAAGGGTCGGGCTACTTGCTTTGCTGCTCTCTGCCGCTACTGGTCAACTGCCGCTTGCTCCAGGCCACGCTGATTAGCCCGAAACTCACGCAAGCCAGGTTGATGAACCCGTTGAGCAACCCATCGCCTAAGGAGCGGGCGTAGACGCCGTGTTGCAAGTTGAAACTGAAGTCTACCAGGCCCAAGAAAACCAGCGCGCCGCCGGCCGCGGCGGTCCACACGGGGGCCAGAGGGCTGGCCTGGCGGTTGGCCTTGGCTGCCTGCACTAACAGCGGCGTCAGCCAGACCAGATCGGGCAGGGGGAATGCGCTTTCGAAGGCCAGATACGCGGCGCTGTTGTGGGGGTCATTGCGGAAGACGAAGAAAAAGAGCGCCCACCAGAGCACGATGCCCGCGGCAAACAGCGTTTGCCATAAGGCGATGGATTTGATCTTCATAGCGATTTTCTCCTTGGGTTGCTGGGAAAGCGGAGCCCGCGTCGCGGCCAGGGGAAGAGCATGGGTGTTTTTTGGCGGTACTTCGCATAGGCCTCGCCGTATTCGGCCAGGAGTTTGCGTTCTTCCCAGCGGGCGCCGACGACGATGTACAGCGTCAGCGCGGCGTAAAACAGCGCGCTGTTCAAGGTCATCACCGGCAAGGCCCACAACATGAGCAGGCTGCCGGTGTACATGGGGTGACGCACCCAGCGGTAAGCACCTCGGGCCACCAGGCTTTGCGCGGTGGCGGGCGGCTCCTCTTTCAGCCCCAGAAAAGCGCCCAGGTCGGTGCGGAGCGTTGCGTCGACGGCCAGCGCCAGCCCTACCAGCGCCAGCCCTCCGGCCGCGTAAATCAGCGGCGGGTGGAGCACGTAGAGCACCCGGTCAGGCAACAGGCCTGGTACGGCTAACAGGGGCAATAGCAACAGGGTGAAGACCACGTTGTAGGCCAGGCGATACCAGCGGGCCGCGCGCGGCCAACGTCGGCGTACCCAGGCTTTGACCTCGTGCGAAGCCAAGGCTGAGTGGAGCAAGCCGTAGAGGCCGACCGCAGCGAAGATCACCCCGGCGTGGACGAGCACGGTAGAAAGGCGAAGCGGTGTCACGGGCCTTCCCCGTTTTCTGTTCGGTCAGGGGCTGAGAATGCCGCGGGCACGTGGCGAATTGCGAATCGCGAATGAGGAGCGGATGGCAGCGGTTTTTGGGGTCGCCAAGGGCGCAAAGAAACACAAAGGGCACCAAGGTTAACGCAGAGACGCAGAGAGAGTGACGCAAAGACGCAGAGAAATGCAAAGACGCAAAGAAAAAGTTTCTGTGTTTTCTGTGTCTTCCTCTCAATCGGTGCAAATCTATGTCAATCGGTGGATAACAACGCCAAGGTCGCCAAGGAAAGGAAGTCAAGACGCAGAGAAACCACACAGTTTCCACGGATTAGCACAGACAAACCTTTTCTTTCTGAGTGCTCTGCAAGTTTCTGTGCTCTCTGTGGTTTTCCTCCTTCTTTGCGCAGGCAACGCATGTCGCTTTCCGTCACGCTGCTGCTCATTTTACCATTGTCTCTTCACGGCAATCAAAGGTAAAATAGAGGGCGCAAGCGCACGACCCGTAGCCCTCGGCAAGCCCGACTTTGCAGACGCCTGGGTTCCCCTGGCGTCTTCCTCTGTGGCGGAGGTCATCATGACGCACAAGTTGCTTTTCCGCGGCGGCACCTTGGTCACCGCTGCCGAAATGTTCACCGCCGACGTGCTGGTCGCAGGCGAAAAAATCGTGGCCGTGGGCCGCGACCTGGTCGCCGCGGATGCCGACGTGGTGGACGTGCACGGCAAGTTCCTCCTGCCGGGCGGTATCGACCCCCACGTGCACTACGACTTGCCCATGTTCGACACCGTGTCTTCCGACGACCATTACACCGGCACCAAGGCCGCGGCCTTTGGCGGCACCACTACGGTGATGGATTTCATCCCCCAGGATTGGCCCACCCTGGAAGCCGCTGTGCAGGCGTGGCACACCAAGGCAGCCAAAGCCGCGGTGGATTACGGCTTTCACATGAACATCACCCGTTGGGATGAGGCCACCCGCGCCGAACTGCCCCGCCTGCCGGAATGGGGCATTACCAGCATCAAGGTGTTCATGGCCTACAACGGCCGCTTGCGTTTGCAAGACGGCGAGATTTTCGAAGCCATGCGTTTGGCCCGGGAGCACGGCATCCTCACCATGTTGCACGCGGAAAACGGCGACGTGATCGACATTTTGGTGCGCGAAGCCCTGGCTGCGGGGCACACCGAGCCCGTGTGGCACGCCCGCACCCGCCCCGCGTGGGGCGCGGTCGATGCGGTGTTGCGCGGCGCGATGCTGGCCGCGCAGGCCCAAGCCCCCCTTTACATCGTGCACATGAACACCGCCGGCGGCGCAGAAATGCTGCAATATGCCCGGGAACAAGGGCTGCCTGTGATGGGCGAGACCTGCCCGCAATACCTCTTCTTCACCGAAGAGCACCTGGCCCGCCCCGACGGCGCCAAGTGGATCTGCTCGCCCCCCATGCGCTCCCCTGAAGACAACGCCTTGCTTTGGCACGCGCTGGAGCAAGGCTGGATGAGCACCATCGGCACCGACCACTGCCCCTTCTTCTTCGACGGCACCAAGCCCATCCTTTACGAAGGCGAAGAAATCGCCATTCCTGGCAAGGAATTAGGCAAAGACGATTTTACGAAAATCCCCAACGGGTTGCCGGGCGTGGGCGATCGCCTGCCGGTGCTGTGGACAGAGGGCGTGGTCAAGGGGCGGCTGACCCCGGAACAGTTTGTGGCCTATACCAGCACCAACCCGGCCAAAATTTTTGGCCTTTACCCCCGCAAGGGCACCCTTGCCCCCGCCGCAGACGCCGACCTGGTGGTCTGGGATCCGGATCTGAAGGTGACGTATGGCGTCGCGGTGGCCCAACACCGCACCGATTACAACCTTTATGAGGGCTGGGAACTGACCGGCTTCCCGGTGCAGGTGTATTTGCGCGGTCGTTTGATTGTGTGCGAGGGCGAATGGTTGGGCCAGCGCGGGCAGGGCCGTTTCCTGCATCGTGGTCGGCCGCAGATTTTGTGAGCCCTGCTGCGATGGAAAGGCAATACAGAAAACACAAAATCTCGTCACTGTTCGGCCTGTGGAAGATAGCCCGCGGATGAACGCGGATGATGGCGGATAGCCGCTGATTTTAGGGTGCCGGGAGGGGTGCCTGAGTAACCAAGCACCAAGTAACCAGGCGCCAAGTAACCAAGTAACCAAGTAACCAACAGAATTTCGGAGGTATTGACCATGAGCAAAGCCGGTTGGCGCGAAGTGCACGCCGCCTGGACAGGCAAAGATTTGACGTTTATCGGTTCCAACGCCAACGGCGGGGTGGTGCAAATGGGCGACTTGGACAGTGTGCCCGGCATCCCGCCGATGGAACTGCTTTTGGTAAGCGTCGCAGGCTGCACAGGCATGGATGTGGTGCACATCCTCAAGAACAAGAAACGCTTGCCCGTGAGCGACGTCCGGGTGACGGTGCGAGGCAAGCGGCGGGAAACGTATCCGCAAATTTACACTGAGGTGCATTTGCACTACGAAATCACGGCCACCGCGCCCATCGCCCCCCGGGATGTGGAACAAGCCATTCAACTCTCGCAAGACAAATACTGCTCGGCCAGCGCCATCTTGAAAGCGGTGGCCGAGGTGACTTATGACTACGCCTTGCGGGTCGAAGCGCCCGAAATGGCGGCTGCGTAACTTTCTCAAAAAAACGTAACTGTTCAGCCTTGGGAAAATAGGCCGCGGATGAACGCGGATCATTACGGATAGCCGCGGATTGAAGGTAATTACCTACCGAGAAGCCCTGCGGGGAGCCCCGTGCCTGTAAATGCTCACACAGGGAACACGGGAGAACTCGGAGGACACGGGGGCGTATTTCCCCGGGCAAGCGCATTTTGGAGTGCGGTGCCTTGGCACCGCTTTGGAAAGCGGCCCTTCGATGCACTCAGGACGGGCGGCTCGTCGCCGCACTCCAAAGAAAAAACCGCCGACAGAGGCGTTTTGCCACCACGTAGGTAATTACAAAAAACATCCACAAATTGTAATTACCTACCCAGAAGCGCTGCAGTGGCTTTTCGCCCTCACCTTACCCCCGCTGCGCGCCCCCTTCGACTTCGCTCAGGGCGCCGGCTCTGGGGGAGTGGTGAGGGCGAGCAAGGTGTAATGTTGTTTCATGGCATGGCAGAGTTATTGGAATATTGCTTGTCAACCTCGTTTTCGGCGCAGGGTAGGTAGTTACCACAAATTTCACAGATAAGCACAGATTGAGCGAAAAACGCCAAAAAGCGCAACGCTCACCTTCGTTTCTCGGCGGGCTTGGCGTTTCCCTCTCCGCGTCTGTGTTTCTTTGCGCTTTGCGTTAACGGAGGCTACATTTGCGGCTGGCCGGGTGTACCGCCGGCCTTCCATTTGCTGTGCTCCAGATCCACAAAGCGCATCCGCTCGGCTGCGTTCATCGGTTCCACGGTGACCCGAAAGTTTTTGACGCCCAATTCGTGAGCCGCGCGTGCCACCGCGTGGATCATATAATCGCGCACCGTTTGCGGGATGCCCAAAAAAGGCACCACCAGGGTGAACGAGAAGGTGTTTTCTTCGGGGTCGTAGTCGAAATTGCGCAACATGCCCAGTTCTTGCAGGGTGGCGGCAATTTCGGGGTGCTCTACCTGGTTGACGGCCTCGATGATGGCCTCTAAGGTGGGGCGTTGTTCCATGAGTTGCTCCTTGGTTTTTGGGGGTAACTGTTCAGCCTTGGGAAAGAGGCCGCGGATGAACGCGGATCATTGCGGATAGACGCGGGTTTTGGGGCACCAAAGCGCAAAGGCGCGGAGAAGGCAAAGGCGCAGAGAGGAACGCCAAACCGACCTCCAATCGTCCCAGTCCCTCGGCACCTTACCCCCCTCCCGTCTTCTGTGTTCTCGGTGCCTTCGCTGTGTCTTCTGTGGTTTTTCTGCCCGCGTCCTCCGTAGAGGCTGAACAGTTGCTTTTGGGGTTCATAGCCCGTTGAGGGCGCCGTCGGCCACGCGTTGGATGCGCGCTCCTAAGCGTTGGAGTTTTTCGTCGACTCGCGCGTAGCCCCGGTCGATCTGGCCCACGTTGTGGATTACCGAGCGACCCTGCGCGGCCAGCGCGGCCAGCAGCAGCGCCATGCCGGCGCGGATGTCGGGGCTTTCCAGCCGCTCGCCGACCAGTTGCGCCGGGCCGTTGACGATGACCCGGTGAGGGTCACAAAGCACGATTTGCGCGCCCATGCTGACCAGTTTGTCGGTGAAGAACATCCGGCTGGGGTACATCCAATCGTGGAAGAGCACGCTGCCCCGCGCCTGGGTGGCGACCACGATGGCGATGCTCATCAGGTCGGTGGGGAAACTTGGCCACGGCCCCACCGTGATTTGGGGCACCGCGTTGCCCAAGTCTGGGGTGATTTTCAGTTCCTGCGCCGCAGGCACCAGGATGTCTTCGCCTTCGGTTTGCCAATCGACGCCCAAGCGGTTGAACACCAAGCGGATCATCGGCAGATATTCAGGCTTGGCCTGGCGGATGCGGATTTCGCCGTGGGTCACCGCGGCCGCGCCGATGAAACTGACGACTTCCAAGTAGTCGGGGCCGATGGTGAATTCCGCACCGTGCAGCCGTTCGACGCCCTGGATGTGGAGGATGTTGCTGCCGATGCCCTCGATTTGGGCGCCCATGCGGTTGAGCAGATGGCAGAGTTCCTGAACATGGGGCTCCGAGGCCGCGTTGCGGATCACGGTCTCGCCCCGGGCCAACACCGCAGCCATGATGGCGTTTTCGGTGCCCGTGACCGAGGCTTCGTCGAGCAGGATTTCCGCGCCGTGCAGGCCGCGCGGCGCGGTAAACACAAATTGCCGCTCGGTAGCGTGGTATTCCGCGTGCGCGCCCATGGCCTCCAGCGCCAGGATGTGGGTATCCACCCGCCGCCGCCCGATGACGTCGCCTCCTGGCGGCGGCAGGTGCAGGCCGCCGCTGCGGGCCAGCATGGGGCCGGCCAGCAAAATCGAGGCGCGAATGCTGCGGCACAGCCCCGCGTCTAAACGCTGTGGTTGCACATCGCGGGCCTGGAATTCCCAGCGCCGCGGGCCGTGTTCGCGCACCTGCACGCCCAGGCTTTCCAGCAGGGCGCGCATGGTGTGCACATCGCGGATTTCGGGCACGTTGTCCAGGATGACGGGCTCGTCGGTGAGCAGGGTGGCGGCCATCAGGGGCAGGGCCGCGTTTTTGTTCCCCCCCGGCTGCACTTCGCCGCGCAGGGGCACGCCGCCTTCGATGATGAAACTGTTCACGCTCGCACCTCACAGCAGGGGACTTCGATGGTTTAGCCCAACCAGCGTTTTCTGCTCAAGAGCAGCACGGGCTCGCCGGGTTGCAGGTCGAGCATACGGGCTGCGCTGGCTCCGTTGGCCACGATTTCTATCAAGCCACTGCTGCCCACCAGTGCGGCCGCACTGTCGGGCGGCACGTCGGCGAAGGTCTGCACCAGCGGCAGCAGCATGTCGTGGCGGGGGAGCCGCACGGCTCGTGGTTGCAGGGTATACATTTTACCAGGTCGGGGCCACGATTCCAGCACCCAATCGCCCTCGGTTTGTCGGCGGAGCACGCCCAGCGAGGTGACCACGTTGCCGAAACGGTCGGTGTACAGGGTTTCACCTTCCAGCCCGGCCGCGCCCCACCGCCAGCGGGGGAGGGGGATGTGTTGCAGCGCGGGCACGATGGGCCCGAAGGCTTTGCCCGGCACGCCCATGGCCGCATAGGCCGCGGCCGGGGCGAAAATGTCGCGGCCGTGGAACGTGGCGCTGGTTTCGGGTAGATGGAAGGAGGGGTTGACCAACGCCCAGGCGCGGGCTTTGTCACCCAGCACGTAGGTGAGCACGCCGTTGTCGGGGGCGACAAAGCGATAACCTTGCGTTTCTACCAGCACCGGCAGCCGCCGGGTGCCTACCCCTGGGTCGACCACCACCAGGAAAACGCTTCCCCGCGGGAAGTAGCGATAACTCTGCCACAGGGTCAGCGCAGCCCGCCGAATATCGTGGGGAGGAATGTCGTGGGTGAGATCTACCAGGGGCACGTCGACGCGCTGTAAAATGACCCCTTTCATTATGCCCGCGTAGGGGTCTTGCCGGCCAAAGTCGGTCAAAAGAATTATCGGTGTGCGCATATCATTCCCTTGTTTCGGAAAAACAAACAGCGCTTGACAAAACAGAAAGGTTGTGCTATCCTCCTTTTAGGATTTAGGAAGAGTGACAGCGGAAAATTTCGTTTCTTGCCCGAGGTAATTCTTCCTCATTTTACCATTTTTTAGGAGGACGATGATGGGGCAGCAGGCTGAGCGATTTCGCTTACCTTTTTTCAAAAGGAGGACGACGATGGAACAGAACGACGAGCAAACCCGCATTTTGCAGATGGTAGCCGATGGCAAAATCAAGCCCGAAGAGGCGGCGACGCTTTTGGAAGCGTTGGGCACCCATGGCGCGGGCGACCAAACCCAACCCGCTGCAGAGGCATCAACAAAACAGGGCCGTTGGCTGCGTATTAGGGTGGAAGAGGGCGGCTCGCAGAGGGTCAACATCCGCTTGCCGTTGCGAATGGTGGATGTGGGGATGCGTATTGCTGGCCGTTTCGTCCCTGAGTTGAATGTGCAAAACGTGGGGGGCTCCCTCAGTGAGGCCTTGCGTTCGGGTGAAGTCGGCAAAATCATCGAGGTGCACGACGACGAGGATGGCGATCACATGGAGATCTGGCTCGAATGAAAAGCGCGGCGCCCTGGTTGCCTGGGGCCTTCTTCCGGTGCCTTGGGTGTCGTATCTGTTTAGCCTCAGCAGAAAAAACGCAGATTGCGCAGATTTCGCAGAAAAAATCCACCGATTTCGCAGGTTGACAGTAATTACCTGCCCAGAAGCGCTGCAGTGGCTTTTCGCCCTCACCTTACCCCCCGCTGCGCGCCCCCTTCGACTTCGCTCAGGGCGCCGGCTCTGGGGGAGTGGTGAGGGCGAGCAAGGTGTAATGTTGTTTCATGGCATGACGGATTGGGCGAAAAAAAGCCACCGCTCGCTTTCACTTCTTGGCGGTCTTGGCGTCATCTTGGTGACCTGAAAATCCGTGACGCTCCGTGTTATCCGTGATCTATTTCCTCGTGGCTGAACAGTTACTGGGTGTCGTCGTTGCGCTTTTCTGCGCTTCTTCTGTGCCTCTGAGTTTGTCCCCCAGGCGCAGGCCATAGACCACCGCGGCCAAGGCCGCGGCCACGTTGAGCGACCGTTTGCGCCCGGCCATGGGCAAGGCGACCACCGCGTCGGCCATGGTCAGCAAGCCGGGGTCTACGCCCGCAATTTCGTTGCCCAGGGCCAGTAGCAGGCGATCGGGCAGCGTGCTTTTCAGCATCTTGGCCAATGGAGCGGCCGCGGGCGCGGTTTCTACCGCCCACAAAACCCACCCCTGTGCCTGCAGGTCGGCTACCAGGCGCAGGCTGTTGGGGTGATGGCTCCAGGGCACGTGGCGTTCTGCGCCTAACGCGGTTTTGCTGATGCCGCGGTGGGGCGGCGCGGGGGTGATGCCCGTCAGGTACAGATGTTCCACCCCCGCGCCGTCCGCGGTGCGGAAGGCCGAGCCCACGTTGTAGGCCGAGCGGATGTTGTCGAGCAGCACGGCCAGTCGCGTCCGCGGCGGGTCGGAGGGCAAGTTGGCTGTGGCCGTGGCATGGACGACGGCCGCTACCCTCGCGTGCCCGCCGCAGCGCGGGCAGCGGTCGGCGGGCGGGGTTTGCAAGGGGGCTTCTGCATACCGAAAGCCGCAAGCCGTACACTCGCGGAACACCCCTACCACAGGCTCATTCTTCACGGCGGTCGCCTTCTTCGAGGGGGCGCTCTTCGAAAATGCGGTGGTAGCCCCGATCCAGTTCGTCGTCGGTGAGATGCGCGTAGCGTTGTGTGACTGCGATGTTGCTGTGGCGAGCCAGTTCCTGCGCCAATTTCAGGTTGCCGCCGCTGCCGAAGAGCACGGTGGTCACGAAATAGTGGCGGAAGGAATGGGGCGTGATGGTGCCCGCGGCTTCGGGGCCCAGGGCTTCGCGCACCCGCTGCGCCACGATGTTGCGCCCCGTGGCCGTGGTGATCGGGAGCACCTTTTTCCCCGCGCCTTTGTCGTGGCGGGCAAACAGGGGGAGCGCCCGCAAAGGACGGCCTGCGCTGCCGTCTAAATCGCTGCGGGCGCGCAGGTAATCTTGCAGCGCGTCGAGCGCGCGGCGCGAAAAACGCACCACCGCTTGTTTGTTGCCCTTGCCGATGATGATGGTGCGGCCTTCGTGCCAGTCGATGTCGCCGCGCCGCAGCGCGCAGGCCTCGTGCACCCGCAGGCCGGTGTCGGCCAGGGTGAGCAGAAAGGCGCGGTCGCGCAGGTTGCGCAGGCGTTGGGCGGGGTCGTCGGTGGCTTTTTCGTGTAGCCTGCGGGCATAAGCCAACACCCGCTCGATGGCCTCGCGGGAAAACTGGGGCAGCCGCAAGCCCAGCCGCCGTCCCCGTTGCCGAATCAGCAACCGCACCCGCGGCAGGTTGACGGGCAGCAGCCCTTCCGCGGCCAGGTATTCGTAAAATCCGGCCACCGCGGTGAGGTAAAGGCGTTCGGTGGCCGGGGCCAGGGGCTTCAGCGCGGTGGCAAACCAAGCCACCGCGTCTTCGTTGAGCGCGTGCAGGGGGGTGGTGTCGGCCGGCAGGTCGTGCTCGGCCAGGGTGTTCTTGAATGCCCGCAGGGCGTTGCGATACGTGCGCGCGGTATTGGCGCTGCGGGCCAGGTTGATGGTGTCCAGATAGGCGGCTAGCGCGTCCGCGATGGTCGGTTCCTCTGGTTGGCCCCGTGGCGCCGTGGGGGAAGGGGGGACGGTCTGCGAGGTCATGGGCAAAAGGGGAGGAATTGGGGGATTGGGGGATTGAGGAAATACGGAGGGCCCGCGGGAAGCGGGGTGCGGCAAACGGGGCGCGTTGACTTTGCCCTTTGCGCCTCGCTGGCGTCATCTCTGCACCTGCGGGCGAGGCAGGCCTCGCCATTCGCAACTCGCAACTCGCCAGGCGCCCCCGCGTTCATCCGCGGGCTGTTTCCCCAGAGCCGAACAGTGACCAGGGGATGGTGGGGCCGCACCCTGGCGCACGGCGTTAGCGAATTTTGACCTCCGCGCCCGCGCTGCGCCCCCGCAGGTCGGGGTAGCGCGCCGCGTAGGCTTCCGCGGGCCGCGCCTGATAGTCGCCGCGCACCGCGGCCCGCACGTAGTAGGTGAGGGTGTACACCCCAGCGGGCAGGTCGTGGCCTACGAAAACCACTCGTTCGTCGTAATTTTCGCGGTGGTCGAACAGCCACGAGCCCCAGCCGTAGCGGTAGAAATCTCCGAAACGATACCCCTCGTCGGCCCGGGGCTGCCAGGCGACGTTTGCGTTGACCACCTCGAAGCCCGCGGGCAGGTAATCGGTGACCACCACATGCCCCATCTGGTGGTGCAAGGTGACGGTCAGCCGCACCTGCACCAACCCGCCCACGTGGAAGGTCTGCGCGGGGTTGTGCAGGTCTTCGATGGCGTAGTAGGCGCGTTGCACGGCGATGCCGTCGTCGCGGGCAGGCAGTTGCCCCGCGGGGACGGTGGTTTCCAGGTAGGCGGTGTAGTACAGCGTGCCCGGTCCGGGCAAGTGGCGGATGCGCAGGGTTTTTTGTTGTCCCGCTGGCAATTGCTCGCCGTTCCAATGCAGGGTGACCGCTTCGGCCATGTGGGCTTTGTCCATGTGGCCGCGCTGGGCCGTGTCGGCGAAAAGCACTTCGTAATCGAAGTTGGGCGGTTGGGCTTCGTGTGCCTGCGCCCAGTGGGCTAACGCCCGATACACCAGGCCGTCTTGCCAAGAGGTGGTGTCGGCATGGGCTTTTTGCGCGTCGGCCAGCCAGCGCACCGCCTGGGGCAGCACGGGTGCGTCGGGCTGCAGGGCGAGCAGCGCGTCGACCACCACCGCGGTGGTCACCCGCGGCGGCGACCATCCGCGGCCATCCCAGTGCGCGCCGGTAGCCGAGAGGGCGACTCGGTTTTCCAACTGCTGCAAGATGCGCTGTCGGCTTTGGTCGTCTAAGCGCAGCAGGGCCGCGGTCTGCCCCAGCCAACCCCAGCCTTCGGTGCTCAGGTCTTTCGCGTGGTTGCTCAGCAAATCGAACACCACGCCGCTGGCCCGTGCGGGGGCCTTCAGCGCGTCTACGTAAGCAAAGAACGCCCGCTCGTCGGCCGAGTAGCGGCTGTTTTTGCCGTCCCGGGCCAGCATTTCGCCCAAAGCCCGATAGCCGGCGCGGGGGACGTCGGCATCCACCGCGTAGCCGGCGGCCTGGGCTTCGGTGAGCGCCAAAAGGGTTTGCGCGGTGGGGGTGGGCTGGCTGTTGAGGCGCTCGGTGTTGCACCACGACCACCCGCCATCGTAGCCCTGCTCGGAGATCAGGGCGCGGATGAGGGTTTCGATGGCCTGGTCGAGTTGCCCTTGCCATTGGGGCTGCACGCCCACCGTGCGCAGCGCATGGGCTAAGGCCGCGTAGGCCAGCAGCCGGTCGGCTTGGGCGATGGGGCACCGCCCGGGGGAAGAAGATGTCTGCTGCCGCAAGGCTGCGGGGATGGCCGTTTGGCCGATTTGGCCCAGCAGCGAAGGCGCGAGGTCGAGGGTCAGGGCGGTGTTGGCCGTTTCTCCAGGCAGGCGGATGGTCTCGTCCACTTCCGCAGGCCGGGGGAGCACCCCCGACGTGCCCACCACTTCGGTGATGCGGTTTTGATACACGGGCAGGCTGCCTTCAGGCCCTTGGGCGAGCACGGGGCGGGTGGCGTCGCTGTAAGTGCCGCCGCGGGCCTCTACCCGCAGGATCACCCGCTGGGCCTGCAAGGACGCGCTCGCCCGCCAGGTGACCACGGCCTGCCCCTTGGCCGGTACCGTGGTTTGCTGTTCTACGGGGTCGTGCAGGGTCAGCCCCTCGGTTTTGCTGAGCCGCGCTTGGGCCTGGATGGGCTGGTCGGTGGTGTTGTGGAGCACGGCCTGGATGAACGCGGTATCGCCGCCGATGAAGAAGGCCGGGGTGTGCAGTTGGACGAAGAAGGGCTGGCTGACGGTGATTTCCGCGGTGCTTTGGCCTACGCGGGTGTCGGTGGTCACTGCACGGGCGGTCATCACCCACGTGGTCAGGTTGTCGGGCAGGGTGACGTCGACTTGGGCGCGGCCTTGCGCGTCGGTTTGCACCGCGGCTTGCCAGAAGGCCGTGTCGCGCAGGTTTTCGCGCTGGGTGATCACGCCCCAGGTATCCGCGCCCTTCCCCCCGCCGCCGCTGCCCATGCCTGGGCCTTCGGGCAACGCCCGTTTGAGCCGGGCGTTGTAGGTTTCCAGGTCGCCCAGCAGGCCGAGGGCGGTGTAAACCTTCAGGTCCAGGGGGGAGTAGAAGGCGTCCATCAGGTTCAGCGTATCGGGCGCCAGCGCGAAGATGGCCTTGTCGACCAGGGCCAACGAAACCTCCGCGGGGATGGCCGCGCCGTCTTTGGTGCGGGTTTCGATGGTGAAATGCGCGGTCTCGCCCGGCGCGTAGCGGGCTTTGTCGGCCTGGATGCGTACTTCCACCTGCTGCTCGTCCAGGGCCACGTCGAGGGGGGCGATGCCGAAGCGGAAGTCGGCGGGAGGCTGGTTGGATGCCCCGCGCAGCACCAGCACGCTTACGAACACCCGCGGGGCCATGTCTTTGTTCAACGTGATGGGCACCAGGTTGTTGGGCTGTTCCAGGCGCACCACATGGGTTTCGTAAATGCGCTCGTTGGCCAAGGTGACCAGCGCGTAAGCCGGGGCGGCGTAGGGGTTGGGTACCAACACGTGCGCCACGTCGTTGGGGCGGTAGTTGCGGTGGTCGGGGATGAGCGGCAGGGCGTGCGCGTCGTTTTGTGCCCAGAGCAGGGCTTCGGGGCCGCTGACCCACCAGGTCAGCGACGCGGTGCGCGTGTGCCCTTGCGCGTCGTCGGCTTGGGCCACGAAGCGGTAGGTGCCCGCGTGCTCGGGGGTGAAGGGCACCGCGGCTTTGCCTTGGGCGTCGGTTTGGACGTGCTCGAAGGTGGTGATGGGGATGGTCTCTTCCTGCGTTTCCCAGCGGAGCACACCATCCGCGCCGCGCACTTCGGCGCTGTGCCAGCGGACTTCTTCCACTTTCACCTGCACTGGGTGGTCGGGCAGGGGGTTGCCCTGGGGATCCACGACCACCACCTGCACGGTGGTCGCTTCGCCGGCGATGCCCAGCCAGGTTGGGGCGCGCAGGCCGACGTACACCTCGCTTTGCCGGGCGACGATGGTGGTGTGGCCGTCCGCGCTGTTGCCCCCCGCGTCGGTGACGGTGGCCCACACGGTGTAAGCCCGGTCGCCCTGGTTTTTGTCGGCCTGGGTTTTCAGGGGGATGAGGAACCGCCCCTGCGCGTCGGTGGTGCCTTCGATGGCCTGGGGTTCGCTTTGGCGGGTGGGGGTTTCGTTGGCCGGGCCGAACCACCAATAGCCTTGCTCGCCCCGGCTGTCGGTGAAGGTGTAGTCGCTCAGCGTGTCGGGCGGCGTGAAGGTCGAAGGCTGCTCTTCGATGGTGGCCCGCACTTGGGCGTTGGCCACCGCGTCGCCGGCGTAGTACGTGGCTTCCAGGCGGACGGTCGCCTCTTCCCCCGTGAGCAGGTGGGGCTTGTCGGGAGTGAGGCGCACTTCGAACACCGGCTTGTGATACATGGCGACCCGCACCGCGCCCTGGGGCAAAATGTCTTCTTTTTTGGCCGGGGTGACGAGTTGGGCGTTCCAGAAGTAGGTGCCCACTTCGGCCTCTGCGGGCAGGTCGACTTTTCCGGCAAAGGTGCCCAGGGGCGAAAGGGGCAAGGTTTGCTGGAAGATGGCTTTACCGCCTTCGGCTTGCAGGGTGAGGGCGATTTGCCCCGCGGGGATGGCGTAGTGGCTACCCTCTTTTTGCCGCAGAATGCCTTTGAAGAAGACCGTTTGCCCCGGTCGGTAGAGGGTGCGGTCGGTGTAGATGACCAGGGTGTAGGCCGGGGGCGAGGTGAGGGTTTGGTTGTAGTAGCCGGGCGAGAAGGGGTTGTCGTCCAGCCCCCAGCGGAGGGAGGTGACCGCGAAATGCTCCCCTGTGCTCACCACCGCGTAATTGGCGCCTTGGGGGACGCTGGCCAACCCCTGGGCGTCGGTGTTGCCTTGGGTGGCCGTGGTGATTTGCTTCTCGCGGTAGTCCACGGTGAGGAAGTGGACCGGCAGGTTGGCGACGGGTGCGCCGGTATCCCAGTCGGTAACCCAGGCCACGCTGTGCGCGGCGTCGGTTTCTAAGGTGATGTTGTCGGTGACCAGGTAGAGCAGGTTGTCGTCGTAGCCTTTGCCGTATTCGGGGGTGGGCTGCTGGCTGAAGCGCAGGCAATACGCGCCGGGCGGGAGGTCGTGGCCGTGGTTGAATTCCCGCAGGGCGATGGTGCGGCGGATTTCTTTGTCACGCGGGTCGTCGGCTACGGGCAGGTTCACCACGCCCACGGGTTTACCCGTTCCGCATTCCACATCGTAGGGGTGTCGGATGGCCCCGAGAAAGGCTTTGGCGTCGAGGGCGTAGAGGGTGAGGGTGGCCTGGGTCAGGTTGGCGGTGTGCACGGTGATTTGCTGCGGGCCGTGGATGCGGATTTGGGCGGGCCGGCTGGTGGGCAGGTACACGCCGCCGGAAGGCTCCAGGTGGGCGGTGGTGATTTGCACGCTGAGGGGCTGGGTGGTTTCGTGGCCGTAGATGTCGCGAATGCCGGGCAACAAGGTGATGGTGTAAGTGGTGCCCGCTTCCAGCACCCCGATGTTGAGATAGCGGTCGAAAGCCTGCCAGGTGAGGTTGGGCACTGCAGGGGAGATCACGATGTGCCCTTGCAGGCTGTCGGGGTCCAGGTAGGTGTTGAAATCCAGACCGGCCCAGGGGGTGAAGAATTGCTGGTAGAGGTGGGGGTCGTTGATCAGCCGCGGCAGGCCGACGGTGTGGAATTGGGCGACGACGGGCTGGGCCAACGTGCCGCCGTCTTGGGCGCGCGCCTGGGTAGAGAGGATGATGGTGTAGGTGGTGTCTAACGCGTAGCGCGATTGGGGTATCAGGGTGAGTTTGGTGGCGTCTGCGTTCCAGCGGCTGGTAAATGCGGGGATGGCAGCCCGGTCGGGGGCGTTGCTGCTGATGCCCAGGGCTTGCAGGGTGCTGGTCTGCTCCATGGGCTGGGCAAAGCGGATTTCGATGGCCGCGTCCAGGCGGACGTATTTGGGGGTGTTGTCCAACGCGTTGAAGTTGTCCACTTTGATCGCGTCGACTGCGGGGGCGCGGACGTGGAAACGCCACTGCAAGGGTTGGCGCAGGCTTTCGCCTTGGGGGGTGGTGAAGTTTTGGGGCAGGGTGACGGTGTAGGTGGTGTTGCTGGCCAGGGGTTCCTCGGGGTGGAAGAGGAGGATGGAGGTGCTGACCCAGCGGGCGGTGCCTTTGACCGCGGGGGAAATTTGCAACGGCACGGCCGCGGCCGGGTCTTCGCGGGTGGTGAGGGGCGCGGCGGGTTTGTTGAACACAATGGTGATGTCGGCGTCGGGCGCGACGTCGTCACCCGTGGGGTAGGTGCGCAACACTGAGAACGCGTCTTCGGTGGTGTAGGTGAGGGTGACGGCTGCGGGGAGGGCCTGGCCGTCGGCGGTGGTCAGCGCGGTGCTAAAGGCGGCGGTGTACGTGTTGTTGGGTTGCAGCGGTTGCTGGGGTGTGAAGCGTACCGTGCGTTCGTCGGCCAACGTCAGTTCCCCCGGCAAGGGCTGGTTGGGGGCTTGGGCTGAGGTAAAGGCAAAGGCTTTGCGCAGGCTGGCGGGCTGCAGGGGACGGTTGAACTTGAAGGTGAGGGTGGGGCGCAGGGTGAGCAGGCCGTGGTTGGCCGGCGTGGCGGTGACCAGCGTGAGGGGGAACGGCGTCGCGGTCGGCAGCGGGATGAGGGTGGGGATGGCCGCGGCCGTAGGCTGAGCGGTAGCGATTGCCGTGGGGAACGACGACGGGGCGGTGGGCGTGGCGGCTTTGGGTTGGCACGCGGTGAAGAAGAGGGCAATGCTCAGGAGCGATAGAAAAGTCGGCAGGGTGAAACGGCGCATGGTTTTCATCATACCCTCCATCGGGTGGGTGCCAAGGGAATATGCCCCTCCGCGGGTTGGCTGTTCTTGGCTGTTTGTGGTGAATCGGGGGCCTTTTCATTATAGCACCGATTGGGTTGGAGTTGTTGTGGGAGGTTTCACCGGGAGCATGCAAATGTTGTCGGTAGAAGGGGAGGCGATACGCTCTGCGCCTGACGCAGCAGCCCTGTCGTAATGACCTACGTGGTAGTCAAATGCCTCTGTCAGCGGTTTTTTCTTTGGAGTGCGGCGGCTCAGCCCCCTCTCCTCTCCCAATGGGAGAGGAGAGGGGGCGCGCAGCGGGGGTAAGGTGAAGGCGAAAAGCCACTGCAGCGCTTCTGGGTAGGTAATTACGGGAAAAGCGAGATTTCCGAAAAGCCTTGGGCTGACGAGATGAGATTGTCAGCCAATGAAACAACGGCCGGGACACGATGGATTTTGTGTCGGGTAATCAGTGCAAAAAGAGTGTTCCCAAGGAGCCTGTTCTGTAGGGGCACAGCGCCGCTGCGCCCCTACTACTCGGGCTGTTGTTGGATTTGTCAGAACTTGGATTCAAAACCCGTTTTATCCCTGAAGTTCAGACATGAGTTAGGACATGAGGTAGAACCAAATCAGCAAAGGCGCTCAAGGCTTGTTTAGACGCCTCTTTGTAAAGGCGGGTTGGTATTGACCAATAATCCTTCAACAAAATAAAGG
>JALUDX010000138.1 GCA_027053355.1 Anaerolineales bacterium
TCCCCCCTCCCCTCTCCCAAGCCTGGGAGAGGGGAGGGGGGAAGAAAAGGGGGGCGGGGTGAGGGTAAAGGCAAAAGTTAGAAGTCTGCTCAAGTTTGTGTCGGGTAACCAGGCCGCGCCTCAGGGTTGGGAAGAAGGCGCGACCAGCGGGCGCAGCCTCTCGGGGAGCAGGGCGGGCTGGTCGGCTTGCGGGGGACGCAATGGCGGCTGCCCCAACTTTTCCAAAATAGTCTGACCTTCGGGCCCCAGCACAAAGGCCAGGAATTGAGCGGCCAATTGGGGGTGGGCGGCGTTTTTGGGGATGGTCGCACCGTACACGATGGGCGCGCCGCGCTTGGTGATGAACGTCCCCGGTTGCGTGCCGCTCACCTGCACCTGTGCCTGGGCGTAAAACGCCGCCTGCGCGGGGTCGCTGAGGTTGATTTGCGATGGCAAAGACACATAGCGTAAATGATGCTGCACCGCCACCGAAAGGTATTCGAACGCGTAATCCATGTCGCCGCTTTCCAGCAGGGCTAAAAGTTCCACGGCTTTGGGACGCACCTGGCTGGGGGGGCAATGGTCGCCTAACTGCTGCGCCAGCCCCGGTTGGTGGTAGTAAATTTCGGCCAACTGCCAGACCATCAGCGTGCGGTAGCCGCAGGGGTCGGCGTTGGGGTCAGAATGGCCGTAAACCACGCCATCGCGCAGGAGGATGCGGTACCAGTTGTCGGCGTTGATTTCATCGGCATACGATGAGCGGTCGGTGTAGGCGATGACCATGGCGTTGGTGGCGAACCGGACGTTCCAGGCCGCGTATTGGGGCTTGAGCAGATGGTCGATGACGGTGTAGTCGGCCACCATGAGGATGTCGGCCTGCTGGCCCAATTCGCTGATTTTGCGGGCCATGGTGCGGCTGCCACCGGCCTGGGTTTCGAATCGGACTTCAGGGTGCTGGCGGCTGAACGCGTCGGCGAGCGCGTGGACGGGCACCGTCAGGCTGCCAGCGTGGTAAATCACCAAGGGCGTGGTGGACGGCGTCTCTGAAGCGGCGCGGCCGCCACATGCCGAGAGCAGCAGGGCCAACAAGGCCCCTCCGAACAACCAGCGCTGCAGCATAAAGTCTTCTCCAAATCGTAAAAGGGCGGTCACAATGCAGCCTTGAGGGGGAAAACCACAGATTACGCAGAAAAACATCCACAGAGGCAACCAGCCAACCAGCCAACCAGCCAACCAGGTAACCAAGCAACCACCCACCCTTCTCTACGCATCCCGGCCTCGCTACACCGCCAGCGCCTCGCCGGTGTGCCTGGGGTCGTAGCCCGGCAGTTGGTGCAGCAGGCGGCGGAAATCCGCACGCTGCAGGGCATCGAGCACCGGCGCGAGGGGGCGCATTTGCTGCTGGGGAAAGACCAGGTCAAACCGTTCCACAAACAAGGGGATGAAGTCGAGCCCTGCGCTCCGGGCAGCGGCTTCCAACCCCACCGCGACATCGGCCTGCCCGGCGCGCACGGCCTGGGCCGCGGCGGTATGGGTGGCGGCCTGACGCGCGGGGGTGAGGCGGCCGGCCGCGTTCAGCCCCCGGCGCTGCAGTTCCCGTTCCAGCCACACTTGCGTGCCTGAGCCGGGGTTGCGGCTCACCCAGCGGACATCGGGACGTGCCAGGTCTTCCAGCCCGCGGATGGCCTTGGGGTTGCCCGCGGCTACCATCAACCCCTGCACGCGGTGGGCCAACGTCACCACTTGCACCGCCTGCCCGGGGAAGAGGCGGCGGATGTACGGCAAATTGTAAGCGCCGGTCTCGTCTAACAAATGGGCGCCGCTGAAATGGCACAGGTGCTGGCGCAGGTTGACCAGTCCGTCCAGGCTGCCCACGGGGTGCAAGATGATGTCCACGTGGCGGGTGAGGGCCTGGGCGAGCCGCTCTAAAGCGAGATCGTGGCTCCCGGCAAAGACCACAGCAGGCCGGTCGCCCTGGGGCAACACCAACCGCTGCAACACAAAAGCCTGAGCCGCCGCGCGGTAGTATTTTTCGCGCACCCGGCCATCGACGCGCACCTCGGCCAGTTCCACCAGGCCGGCTTGCTCCAAACGGCGCAGATGATGGCGCACCCAGGCAGGCGAACGCCCCAGATGCTGCGCCAGTTGGGTAAGGGTGGCCGGCTGAGCCATCAACAAGCGCAAAATTTGCAGGCGTCGGGGGTCGGCCAGCACTTTGGTTTGTTCCCAGTCTTGGAGATACGCAGCGCGACGCATGGCAAAAAGGGTGAGCAAGGGCAAAAACGACGGTTAAGTTTTTCCTTAGGCAAAAGTATACCACGGCTTTTCCACCGGCGCCAACGGGAGTATACGAAGATGAGCGTTTCAGCATTGGTGGGCGGATACTAACATCCCCATATCTTGGGTTTCAACAGGCCAATTTTGGCCTTCTGACCCCAACATATGGCGGTTGGGCCCGCTTTCCACACTGCATGAAACGGTCACATGCGAAGGCTGTCGGTAGAAGAGAAAACGATGCCGCTCTGCACCTGACGCGGCAGTCCTTTTAATTTTTTGACATAAGGCGACAAACCGCCGTCTTCCAAAGTGATGCCAAGGCACCACCCGCCAAGGGGGGGCGAGGCATGCCTCGCTCTGACCCACCTTGCAACCTGCTGTGTTTTCTATGCTTTCTCTATGTCTTCCTGGTTGACTGACAAATTTCATCACCCGGTTCTTCATCTTGCCCTTTTGAAAAGCCTTGACCTGACGAGAGGAGATTGTCGACCATTTTGCTCATTTCCGCGCCCTTCCTTTCCCTGGCAGGTCATGGTAAAATGTGGCCTGCTTCCACGGTGGCTGTAGCTCAATGGCAGAGCACCTGACTGTGGATCAGGATGTTGTGGGTTCAAGTCCCATCAGCCACCCTCTTGTTGACTCGCGTGCGCCCCGACCTTCGCCGTCGGGGCACCTTAAACTTCAGGCAAGGGGCGATATGGGCACCCGCATTCTCTGTATCGAAGACGAACCCGAAATGATCGAACTCATCCGTCTCATCCTCAAACGGGCTGGGTACGAGGTGTTGGGCGCGTCCAGCGGGCCCGAGGGGTTGGCGCTCTTACAAAAGGAACGGGTGGATCTGATTTTGTTGGATTTGATGATGCCTGAAATGGATGGATGGGAAGTGTATCAACGGCTCAAGGCTAATGAACGAACCCGCGACATCCCGGTGATTATCGTCACGGCCAAAGCCCAGCGCATCGACCGGGTGTTGGGGCTTTACATTGTAGGCGCCGACGACTACATCATCAAACCGTTTTCTCCCAAGGCGTTATTGCAAAGTGTCGAGCAAATTCTCCAAAGTCGTCAGCAAAGCGACGACGGCCAAAACCCGCCGCCCCTGGCCTCGTAACCGCCGAGCCACGGCAACCTCGTTGCTCAACAACCCCCACGCGTGCCTCGCAGCGCGAAGGTTTAAAATCCTTCTTTTCCCGTCCGACGCGGTGGCGTCGGACGCGGCACGTCTGGCCCCATGAAACACCTGCGCGTCGACAACCTCACCCACCCCCTGCCCTCGCCCCTCATCGTGACCCCGTGCAGCAACTTTTTTTGCCGCCTGGTGGGGCTGATGGGCCGCGCCGCGTTGCCCCGCGACGGGGGGCTGCTCTTCCGCTGGCCGCGGCCCAGCCGCAGCGGCGCGGCCATCCACATGCTGCTGATGCGCTTCCCCATTGCCGCGGTGTGGTTAGACGAGCACCAGCGGGTGGTCGACGCCCGCCTCGCCCGCCCCTGGCGTGACTTCTTGGCCCCTCGCCGCGCCGCTCAATTCCTCCTGGAAATTCACCCCGAGCGCTTAGACGAGTTTGCCTTGGGCGACCAAATCTCGTGGCATGAAACGGACTAAGCGCCTGCTCTTTTGGCTTTTGCTGGTCGGGCTGGTGGGCTGGTTGGCCTCGCATAGCCAACCGGGCCGCGCCCAAGAAACCGCCCCCTACTACGTCGTCCAGCCCGGCGACACCCTCTCGAACATCGCCTACCGTCTGGGGGTCGATCTGCAACAACTGGCCCAGGCCAACGACATCACCGACCCCTCCCGCATCCAGGTGGGGCAGAAACTCGTCATCCCCAACCTGGAAGGCGTGCAAGGGGAAATTGCCGCGCGGCCTGCCATTTTTGGCGAAAACCTCACCTCCCTGAGCCGCGGCCTGGGGCTGGCGCCCACGCTGCTCGCCCGGCTCAACCACTTGGTCTCGCCGGCGCAAATTTTCGCCGGTCGCTCCCTGCTGATGCCCAGAGCCGCGGCCGACCAGAACGCCTTTCACCATGCCGACCTGGTGGGTGCAGAAAGCCTGCTGGCCTTTGGCCTGAGCCACGGTCAGAATCCTTGGGCTGTAGCCCTGCTCAACCGCCTGCCCGGCACCTGGGCTGCGTTGCCCGGCGACACCCTCTTCCTGCCCGGCGAACGCGACGCCTCCGCGCCGGTGGCCTTTCCCCAAGGGGTGGACGTGCAGGTGCACCCCGCGGTTTGGGTGCAGGGGCGGACGCACGAAGTGCGCGTCCGGGCTCCCGAAGGCAGCCAAATCGGCGGCCGCTACGATGCGCAGGCGCTCCACTTCTTCCCCTTCGAGGCCGAGCAGTGGGTCGCACTGCAAGGGGTGTTTGCCTTGGCCACGCCGGGGCTGTATCCCTTGCAGGTGGAAGTGCGTTTCCCCGACGGCCGGGCGTTCCGCTTTCAGCAGGCGCTTCAGGTGCAGCGGGGGCAGTATGCCTTCGAACGGCTGCACGTCGCGGCTTCGCTGCTGGATCCGGCCCTCAATAAAAAAGAATACCAGGATTTTGCCAACCTCGCGGCCCCGGCCACGCCCACCCGCTATTGGGAAGGACGCTTCCGCGCGCCGGTGGCGCCGCCGTTGGATACCTGCCACCCTTCGTATTTCGGTACCCGCCGCAGTTACAACGATACTTTTTTCTGGTATCACACCGGGCTGGATTTTTGTGGCCGGGTAGGCACCCCCATTTATGCCCCCGCGGATGGCGTGGTGGTGTTTACCGGCCAAACCAAAATTCACGGCTGGGTGACCATGATCGACCACGGTTGGGGGGTCTACACGGCTTACTGCCACCAGACCGCCGTGCTGGTCGAAAAGGGGCAGCGCGTCCATGCCGGCGACCTCATCGGCAAGGTCGGCCGCACAGGGCGCGTGACCGGCCCGCACCTCCACTGGGAAGTCTGGGTAGGCGACGTGCCCGTCGACCCGCAAGAGTGGTTAGAGAAGGTGTACCCTTGAGGCCGATTGTCACTGTGCAGCCTTTGGAAAACAGCCCACGGATGAACGCGGATGATGGCGGATAGTGGTTTGTCAACTGGAATTTTGTCTGTAGGGGCGCAGCGCCGCTGCGCCTCTACACACGCCAGTAACCAGGCATCGGCGGTTTTTTCTTTGGAGTGCGGCGACGAGTCGCCTGTCCTGAGTGCATCGAAGGGCCGCTTTCCAAAGCGGTGCCAAGGCACCGCACTCCAAAAAGCGCTTGCACAGTAACTACCTACCCTGCGCCGAAAACGAGGTTGACAAGCAATATTCCAATAACTCTGCCATGCCATGAAACAACATTACACCTTGCTCGCCCTCACCACTCCCCCAGAGCCGCTCCCTTCGTCTTCGCTCAGGGGAGCGGCTCAGCCCCCTCTCCTCTCCCAATGGGAGAGGAGAGGGGGCGCGCAGCGGGGGTAAGGTGAGGGCGAAAAGTCACTGCAGCGCTTCTGGGTAGGTAATTACCTTGCACATGAAAATACGCTCCCCGTGTCCTCGGCGTTCTCCGTGTTCTCTGGGTGAGCATTTACAGGCGCAGGGCTACCCGCAGGGCTTCTGAGTAGGTAATTACGCCTTCTCTGTGTTTTCTGCGTTTCCTCGTCGGCGGAATCTGCGTAATCTGTGGTTTCTCCCGGCCGATGTTACGGCTCGGCCCCGTCGGCAAAATCGCCCCGCAAAAAGGCCTGCACCACGGCCTGCGCTGCAGCGTAGTGCCCCGCGGGCACCGCCACCCGCAGTTCCCCAAAAGGCCCAACGGTCAGGCCCAGGGCGCGGGCCGCGGCCTCTTGCCACACTGCCGCGGGAATGCCTTGCGCCTCCAACAACCCGCGCAAAATTTCTGCTTGCGCGGGGTTCCCTGTGGTCAACACCACCTTCCATGCTTCACCCATCACAACCTCCTTGGTAGGATAGAGTATAATAGAAAAGACCATCATTGAGAAGCGAGGGAACCATGATTCGCGAAGATTATTGGGAAGACCTGAGCATCACCGACGACGACATCGAGGCGTTGTACAACCACTTGCTGGAAGTGGGCACCCCCCTCACGCCCGAAGAGATGGCCGCGGCGCTGGTGGACATCCGCTTAGAGCACGAGCGACAAAAACTGGAACGCCAACGCGGCAAAGGCAGTGAGGTTTACCTCCCCAAGGCGCATTACCAAACCGGGCAGCGGCTTGTCTTCCCCGCGCTGGAATGGGCCGAGGGCGAAGTGGTGGGCGCGCGCGCGGCGCACAACCCGACCCTGCCGCCTTTCGAGGTGATTCAAGTGCGTTTCGAAAACGGCAAGACGCGCGAATTTGCCGCGGGGTTGGAAGACCACATCCTCAACGAGCCGCCGCAGTTAGACGAAAACAACCCCCTGCTCAACAAAAACTTGGTGCTGGCCACTTACGGCGATACCCTGGCGCAGCGCCTGGAAGAGGCCCTGCAGAAAAACGACGAATTCGTCCGCATCGCGGGGCGCTGGTTCCCCAAGGCGCTGCTCATCGAAGTCAACATCGGGCACCTCAACTTAGCCGAAGCCGTGTTGGACATGGCCGGGGGCGGGCCCCTGCCCACCGCGCAAATCCTCGAACAGATCGACTTCCCGACGTCCGATTCGCCGCGGCTGGCCGAGTTTTCGCTGGATTACGCGCTGCAAGAAGACGAGCGTTTCGACGAGGTGGGCCCCGCGGGGAAGGTGCTCTGGTTCCTCCGCCGCCTGGAGCCCGAACCCGTGCAGGAAACCCCGCGCTTCCTGCGCTATCGGCCGTTGGACTACGACCGACAAGCGCTCACGCCGGAGATGTTGGCGCTGGAGGCCGCCTTGGGCGACGAACATTCGCCCCCGCCGGCCGACCCGCCCGCAGCCGGAGAGGTGGAACTGGCGCTCATCTTCCCCCATTGGCGCAGCGGCACCCTGCCGCTCAGCGCGAAGACCGGCCACATCTTCCCCACGGCCTATGAGGCCCCTCGCGTGCGCTTCACCTGGGTCGATGGGCAGACCGGCGAGACTTTCCCCGGCTGGGTGGTGCGGCCGGGCAAATACGTCTACGGCCTGGAAGCCTGGTACCGCGACAAAGGGCTTACCCCGGGCGGTCTACTCACCTTGCGCCCCGGCGTAACCAAGGGGCAGGTGATCATCGAAGCCCACACCCATCGCCCCCGCCGCGATTGGGTGCGCAGCGTGCTGGTCGGCAGCGACGGGCAGATTACTTTCGCCATGCTCAAACAGGTCATCAGCGTAGACTTCGATGACCAAATGATGATCACCGTGCCTAACCCCGAAAGCCTGGACGAGGTTTGGGAAAGCGGCAACCAGAACCGGGTGCCGCTGGAGACCTTAGTGGTGCACATGCTGCGCGACCTGGCCAAACTCACCCCCCAGGGGCACGTGCACGCGACCGGCCTCTACGCGGCCGTCAACACCGTGCGCCGTTGCCCGCCGGGGCCGATCTTTGCCTTGCTGGCCAGCAGACCCTGGTTCGTGCACTTGGGCGACCTTTACTTCCGCTTAGACGAAGCCGCCATCTGACCGCGGCGTGCCACGCAAGAAAACCCAGAAAGCGGAGCGCCATTCCCTCGCCGCGCTTTGCGCCTGCCGCGCTCGCCGCGCCTTACGCACTTTTTCAGCAATCACAACGACACTCCTGGGAGAACGCTTATGCCTCAGGCTCAACATCGCAGTTTGGTCAAACCGACGTTAGACACTCCTTTCCACATTGATTTTTCCTGGTGGCAGGAACACAGCCACGACTGGCGTATTTACGTCCACCGCCTGCTGTGCCCTGAGCACCAGGCACAGTTCGACCCGTGGAGCGACCAGCAGCAGATCGATTGGGTGGATCCGGAAACCGCAGAGGTCAAACCCGTGGATGGCATGCGCTACGTGCTGATGACCCACTGCGCGCAGCAACCCGGCTTTTTGGAAGCCCGTCTGCCGCTGGTGGACGCCATCTTCCGGGTGCTGATTGCACGCGGCAACAAACCCATGACGCCAGTGGAACTGGCCGAGCACTTACAACGCCCCGCACAGGCGCAGACCATCCTGCGGCTCCTCACCAGCCGCCGCTCGTACCTGGGCATTCGCCCTACCGAACCACGCGGCTAACGCCTCGCCCCCGTAGCTCAACAGGATAGAGCGTCGGACTTCTAATCCGAGGGTTGCAGGTTCGAATCCTGTCGGGGGCGCCAAAAGCCCGCGCCGCTTTTCCACACCCAACCACACGCCAAAGGAGCAAATATGTTAGAACGCCAAGGCCTCATCAAATTCGGCAGCCGCGACGTCACCGTGGTCGGCCCCGACATGACCGTGGGGCAAGAAGCCCCCGAATTCACCGCCCACACCCGCGATTGGCGCACGATTTCAGTCCTCGCCGAAACCGCGGGCAAAGTGCGCGTCATCGCCGCACTTCCTTCCATTGATACCCCCGTTTGCGACATTGAGGGGCAAAAATTCAACGAGGCCGCCACCGCGCTCAGCGATGACATCGTCATCGTTACCATCAGCGCCGACCTGCCCTTTGCCCAGCAACGCTGGTGCGGCGACCACGGCATCGAGCGCCTGCTGGTGGTTTCCGACCACATGGACATGGAATTTGGCAAGAAATACGGCTGCCTGATGAAAGAAGTGCGCCTGCTCAGGCGCGTAGTTTTTGTTATTGACCGCGACAACAAAATTGTGTATGCCGATTACATGAAAGCCTTGGGCGACGAACCCAACTACGATGAAGTGTTAGCCGCCGCCAAATCCGCCCTCGCACACTAATCGCCAATCGCAAATCCTAAATCGCTAATCCTAAACCGCCATTCGCCACCCCGGAGGTGCGCCATGTTATCGCTTTTAAGCGCCGTGCCAACCGAAAGTGACGACCCCGAAGCCGCGTGGGTGCTCGATATCCGCTGGAGAAACCACCCGACCATCTGGCGCCCCCCCACCGACGTGTTCGAAACCGAAGAAGCCCTCATCGTCCGGGTAGAAATCGCAGGAATGCGCGCCGAAGACTTTTACCTGCAACTGGATGAGCAAACCCTCATCATCAGCGGCGTGCGTCGCGACCCCGACCTGGGCGCGGCTTACCACCGCTTAGAAATCCCCTTTGGGCAGTTTCAGGTCGCTGTGCTCTTGCCCGTGCCGGTGGAAGAACAACAGGTCGAAGCCGAATACCGCGACGGCTTTTTGCGCATCACCTTGCCCAAACGGCGCACCCATACCGTCACCGTCCACCACCCTGGCCAATGACCCTATGAACCCATCTCTGAGGAGAAGACCTATGCCTGCTTCTCGTTGGCATATGGGTTGGGAAGACATCGCGCAATGGCTCGAAGAAGACGCCGCCTGGGGAGAAACCCTCCTTCCTTTTTTGCATCGCATTCTCAGCGGGGAAAAAGACAAAGGGGAAGACCCTTCTCCGAAAGAAGACCCTCGCCCAGCCGCACAAGCCCCCAACGAATTTGAGATCCCCATCCTGCCGCTGCGCGGCACGGTGGTTTACCCGCAAACGGCCACGCCGCTCACCGTGGGGTTGCCCCGCTCCACCCGCCTGGTCGACGACGTGGTCGCCGGCGACCGCCGCCTCGGGCTGGTGGCCTCCAAAAACCCCGAACTGGAAGAGCCTTCGCCCGACGATCTCTACACCGTCGGCACGGTAGCCAACATCCACCGGCTGTTCCGCGCCCCCGACGGTACTGTGCGCCTGCTGGTGCAGGGGCAACAGCGCTTCAAAATTTTGGAATTTACCCAAACCGAGCCCTACTTCGTGGCGCGGGTGCGTCTTATCCCCGAAACGGTAGAGAACACGCTGGAAGTTGAAGCGCTGGCGCGGCAAGTGCGCGAAAGTTTCCGCGCCATCGCCGAGATGGTCTCTTCCATTCCCCAAGAATTGG
>JALUDX010000139.1 GCA_027053355.1 Anaerolineales bacterium
CGGGTGAGGCATCGGCGTCGGCCTCGGGGGGTGCGTCGGCTTCCGCGGGTGAGGCATCGGCGTCGGCCTCGGGGGGTGCGTCGGCTTTCCCAGGCGCGGCGGGCGAGGTTTCGGCCCCGGCAACGGAGGACGCGTCGGCTTCCGCAGGCGCGGCGTCGGCAACGGGGGACGCGTCGGCTTCCGCAGGCGCGGCGTCGGCCTCGGGGGGTGCGTCGGCTTCCGCGGGTGAGGCATCGGCGTCGGCCTCGGGGGGTGCGTCGGCTTCCGCGGGTGAGGCATCGGCGTCGGCCTCGGGGGGTGCGTCGGCTTTCCCAGGCGCGGCGGCATAAGTAGCCGCGGGCTCAGCCACGCGGGAGGGCGCGGGCGGGGGCGCCTCCGCCGCGGAGCCGGCAGGGGTCCCATCGGCCGCCGCGTCCATCGCCTCGTCCAGCCAGCCCCGCGGGAAAGGTTCCGGCGCGGGCGGCTCAGCGGGGGATGCCGGCGGTTCGGGCGAGGTCTCGACCGGCGCAGACGAAGGCGCAGCAGGCAAGTCCTCTTCCTGCAAGGCAGCCGCCTGCTGGCGCGACAGGGCAGCCTGAGCCTTCTTCGCCGCGGCCTTACGCGCCTTGTCGCCCTGCCGCCTCGGCCACAAGGAGAGCGGCTCCACATCGTGCTTGACGCCCACCACCCGCCCGGTCTCCGCGTCTTTCACCACCTGAAAAGTGGTCTCCACGGCATCGACCAGGATCTTGGGTGTGCCGCCGCGGCTGTCGTCCACCTGGCCGTGCGCCAACACCACCCGCCCCGGCACCACCTGCGCGCCAAAGGCCTCCCACGCCCGGGGGAAGAGCACCAAATCAATCACCCCGCGCAGGTCTTCCAACTGGGCAAAGGCCATTTCTTCGCCCTTCTTGGTGGTAATCACCCGCCGGTCGGTAATCATGCCGCCCACCCACACGAACGTGCGCGGGGGAAGGTCGTGTAAGTCGGTCGCGAAGTGGGTCACGGCTTTGGTCAGCACCTCGCGCATGGGGTCCAGCGGGTGTCCCGAAAGGTAGACGCCGATTAACTGCCGCTCCAGGTCCAACATCTGCTTGCGGTCTCGGGGTTCCCGCGGCGCGGGGAGCGTCACCGGCTGGCGCACCGACGCGGCCGCGAACAGGCTCAACTGCCCCGCCTCTTTCGCCCGGAAGTGCGCGGCGCTGATGTCTACCAGCCGATCCAACCCGGCCAGCAGGCGTTGCCGGTCGCCCAAGGCATCCAGCGCGCCGGCGAGGATCAGGCTTTCCAGGGCTTTGCGGTTGACCCGCCGCAGATCCACTCGGTAGACGAAGTCGGTCAGGTCTTGGAAGGGGCCACCCGCGTGCCGGGCTTCCAAGATGGGCGCGACATGCCCGCGCCCCACGTTTTTGATCGCGCCGAAGGCAAAACGGATGGCCGCGGTGCCGTCTTCTTGATCCTCGATCACGAAATCCCACTCGCTCGCGTTGACATCGGGCGGCAGCACCGGGATGCCCATGCGCTGGCAATCCTGGACGTAATGCGCCACCTTGTCGGTGTTGTGCTTGACCACCGACATGAGGGCGGTCATGTACTCCACGGGATAGCGGGCTTTCAGAAACGCGGTTTGCACCGCGATGACCGCGTAGTCGGCCGCGTGGCTCTTGTTGAAGCCGTAACGGGCGAATTCCTGCCAGTTGTCGAAAATTTCCTGCGCGGTTTCGCGCGGGATGTTGCGCTCCACCGCGCCTTTCACGAAGTTCCGGGCGTGCTCTTCCAATGCTTTGCGCTTTTTCTTCGCAATGGCCTTCCGGAGGAAGTCGGCCTCCTGTGCGGAAAAGCCGGCCAATTCCATGGCCGCGCGCATGATCTGCTCCTGGTACACCGCGATGCCGTAAGTCTCTGCGAAGATCGGCTCCAACGCGGGGTGCAAGTAAGTCGGCTTTTCTTCGCCGTGCATCCGTTTAATGTAAGAATCGATGAACTGCATCGGCCCAGGCCGATAGAGCGCCACCATGGCGATGACATGCTCCAGTTTGGTGGGCTTCATCTCCATCAGATAACGGCTCATGCCCTGGCCTTCGACCTGAAACACGCCCGCGGTTTCGCCGTTGGCCAGCAGGCGATAGGCCGCGGGGTCGTCGGTGGGGATGTTGTAGAGGTCGTAGTGCACGCCATGCCGGGCTTCGATCAATTGCGAAGCCTTGGCCATCACGGTCAGGGTCGCCAGGCCGAGGAAGTCCACCTTCAGCAGGCCCAATTCGTCCAAGATGGACATTTCATACTGGGTGATTTTGTCGATGGGCTGGTCGGCGTCTTTGTTGGTCGACCGGTGGAGGGGCACGTACGATTCCAACGGCTTGTCGGTGATCACCACCCCTGCCGCGTGGGTGCCCACGTTGCGTATCACCCCCTCCATGGCCCGGGCAGTATCCAGCAGTTCCCGCACGTAGTCGTGTTCCTCGTACAGGGCCACCAATTCGGGCACCACCAGTGCGCGCTTGGCAGCCAATTTCTCTTCCCAGGCCTCTTTTTCTTTTTTGCTGAGCGGTTTGCCTGCGCTTTCCCTGCGTTGCTGCTCCTCGGCAAACTTTCGTTCCTCTTTTTTGAGAGCAAAACCCAGCACCTCGTCGAGGGAAATGGGCTTGCCGGGCACGTTGGGCACCAACTTGGCGATTTTGTCCACCTCGCCCAAGGGGATGTCCAACACCCGCCCCACGTCGCGGATGGCGGCGCGGGCCTTCATGGTGCCGAAGGTGATGATCTGCGCGACTTGCGGGTCGCCGTATTTCTCAATGCAGTAACGCATCATCTCGTCGCGGCGGTCATCCTGAAAATCCAGGTCGATATCGGGCATGGAAATACGGCCAGGGTTGAGAAAACGCTCGAAAATCAGGCCGTGTTCCAGAGGGTCGACCATGGTGATTTCCAGGGTATAGGCCACGATGGAACCGGCCGCGGAGCCGCGGGCGTTATACCAGATGCCTTTCTCGCGGGCTTTCTGCACCAAATCCCACACGATGAGGAAGTAATGGTCGAAGCCCATTTTGTGGATGATCTTCAATTCCTCGTTCAGGCGCTGCCGCACCTCAGGCGCCTGGGCGCGCGCGCCGTAACGGGCTTGCAGACCTTGCTCGCAGAGGTGGCGCAGGTATGTCTCCGCGGTGTAGTCCGGGGGCACCTCATAGTTGGGGATTTTGTAGTCCTTGAACTGGAAATCCACATGGCACATTTCAGCAACCAGCAGGGTGTTGCTGATGGCCTCTGGGATTTCGGCAAACAGCGCGGCCATCTCTTGAGGGGAGCGGAGGTAATAGGTGGGGTCGGTCTGGGCGCGCTGCTGGTCGCGCATTTCGCGGAGGATCTTGCCGCTCTGGATGGCGATGAGCACGTCTTGCAAGTAAGCGTCTTCCCGCCTGAGGTAGTGGACGTCGTTGGTGGCCACCACCCGGAGGCCAAATTCCTTCGCCAACTGCACCAGTACGGGGTTGACTTTGTCCAGTTCGGGGATGTTGTGCGACTGCAGTTCCACGAAAAAGCGTTCACGGCCGAAAATATCCACGTAACGGCCCAATGCGGCGCGTGCTTTCTGCAGGTCGTCTTCCAAAATAGCGCGCGGCACCTCGCCCGAAAGGCAAGCGGTGGTGGCAATCAGCCCGTCGGCGTGCTGGGCGAGGATCTCCAGGTCGATGCGGGGGTTGTAGTAAAAGCCTTCCAATTGGGCGATGGAGGCCAGTTTGAGCAAATTGTGATACCCCTGGTCGTTTTGAGCCAGCAAAACCAGGTGAAACGCCCGTCTGTCCTCCTTGGTCTTGTCAGCGATGCGCCGCGGCGCGAGGTAAGCCTCCATGCCAATGATGGGGTTGAGTTTCATGGCAAGGGGGTACCTTTTGTCTTTATCCCACTTTTTGACGGCCGCGCGGTAAAACGCCACCGCGCCGTACATCACGCCGTGGTCGGTCAGCGCCAGGGCGGGCATATCCATAGCCGCCGCGGCATTGACCAGGGCATCGACGCTGGGCAGCCCGTCGCGCAGGGAGTATTCGGAGTGGACGTGGAGGTGGACGAAGGACATGGGAGGGGGTGAGTTGGGGGGCTGGGAAATTGAGGGATTGAGGGATTGAGGGATTGAGGGATTGAGGGATTGGGGAATTAGGGAATTGAGGGATTGGGGAAGCGCAAATCGCAAATCGCAAATCGCAAATCGCCAATCGCCAACCGCTAACCGCCAACCGCTAACCGCCAATCGTCAGGCAATGGCCCAGCGGGGTAAGAGGTCGAAGTCCAGGTCGTCGCGCTGACCGGCGGTGAAGCGGCGGTAGCCGGCAGCCGCGATCATGGCCGCGTTGTCGGTGCAATAGCGCAAGGGCGGCACGTGCACGGGGATTTTGGCCTCGGCCAGCATCCGTTGCCGTAAGAGGTCGTTGGCCGAGACGCCGCCGGCCACCACGATGCTGGCCGCGTCGAAGGCAGCCGCGGCCTGGAGGGTTTTCCCGACCAAGACGTCGACCACCGCGGCCTGAAACCCGGCGGCCAGGTGCGCCACGGGCAGAGGGCGGCCTGCGGCTTCGATTTCTCGCACTGCGCGCAGCACCGCGGTTTTGAGGCCGCTGAACGAGAAATCCCACGAATCTTTGAGCCACGGCCGGGGGAAGGGGAAGCGCGCAGGGTCGCCTTGCTGCGCCGCGGCCTGAATGGCCGGGCCGCCGGGGTAGCCCAATTTCAACAGGCGGGCGACTTTGTCGAAGGCTTCGCCCGCGGCGTCGTCGCGCGTCGCGCCTAAGCGGCGGTAGCGCAGGTGGTCTTCCATCAGCACCAGTTCGGTATGTCCCCCCGAAACCAGCAAAGCCATCACCGGGAAGGCCGGCGGCTCGGGCGGGTCGGTTTCGGCCTCGTGCAGCCACGCCGCGTAGATATGCCCCTCCAGGTGGTTCACGCCCAGCAGCGGCTTGTCCGCGGCCAGAGCCAGCCCCTTGGCAAAATTGATACCCACGGCCAGGGAACCGGGCAGCCCGGGGCCCCGGGTGACCGCGATGGCATCCACTTCGCTCGCGCTCAGGTGAGCCTCGCGCAACGCCTGCTCGGCCACGGGCACCACGGCCAACACGTGTTGCCGCGAGGCCACTTCGGGGAACACACCGCCATAGCGGGCATGGATTTCCACCTGGGAGGCCACCACGTTGCTCACCACGCGGCGGCCATCGGCGACCACCGCGGCGGCGGTTTCGTCGCATGAGGTTTCAATTGCCAGGATTCGGGTCATCGTTCGTTAGGCTCAGCACCTTTAGTTTGTGCTACAATGGATTTAGCGGCGTGGGTTGTAGATAAGGTACACTTGTTGTGGAGAAAGCAATGACGCCGACTTTCTTACGCCACGGGCCTTATCGGATTTACATCTACTCTTACGACTGCCATGAATCACGGCACGTCCATGTGGATCGAGAAAACAAAAGTGCCAAGTTTTGGTTGGATCCGGTGGTCACTTTAGCGGCGAACTACGGGTATGGCCGGGCCGAATTGAGACGCATTGAGCGTTTGCTTCAAGAGCACATTCTCACACTTCGGGAGCGATGGGATGAGTTCTGTAGTGGTCACGGTAGCATGGCCTAAGATTGTGGCTGTGCGGGTGAGCGAGGATACGCTGAGCGTGGATTTAGAGGACGGGCGGACGGTTAGCGTGCCGTTGAGTTGGTATCCGCGGCTGGCGTATGCGACGGAGACGGAGCGGCAGCACTTTGAGATTGCAGGAGCGGGGTATGGGATTCACTGGCCGGAGATTGATGAGGACATTGGTGTAGAAGGGCTGCTATTGGGGAAGCGTTCCACGGAAAGCCCGGCATCGTTAGCGCGCTGGTTAGCGGAGAGGGAGAAGAAGCAGAGAGGCCGGGCTTAACCCTGCGTGCAACGAACACGGCTTCGCCGTGGGGCAACGTCGGCGGTCTTTAGGTGAAGGTGCGCCGCCAACAGTGGTCATGGACGGCACCGCGGTGCCGCCGACGCTTTCGTTACTCGCCATTCGCTATCCTTTCACCGGCAATACCAGGTCGTAGGGGAAATCGGCCAGCACTTCGAAATGGCCGTCAGGGCGAGCCCAGACGGTATCTTCTATGCGGCAGCCCAGGCCGCGTTCGGGGTAGTAAAGGCCAGGCTCGATGGTCACCACCACGCCCGGTTCCAGGCGGTCGGTGTTGCTCTCGTGGGCGCCAAACCAGGGCGCTTCGTGCACATCCAGCCCCAGACCGTGCCCCAAACTGTGCACGTAGCCCTGCTGGGTGCCCGGGTCGTGACAACTGGTGGGGTGCCCCTGCGCCTTGAAAAGTTCGCAGGTGCGGCGCTGCAGGTCGCGGCACAGGCCGTTGGGGGTGAGTTCGCTCATCGTCTGGCGATACACCGCGAGGACATCTTCATAGAGCGCCTGCGCTTCATCGGGGGCGTAACCCAAGCACCAGGTGCGGGTAAAATCGTAGAAATAACCGCCGCCCGCCTCACAGGGGAAGATGTCGAACACGATCATCGTGCCCAGTTTGAGCGCCTCGTCGTCTCGGCCGGTGCTGTGGGGTACACCGGCATCGTGCCCCTGGGCGAAAATCGTGCCTTCGGGGTTTTCCGCGCCCAACTCAGCCAGCCAGAGGTTGATGCGCCGCTTGACCTCGCCGATGGTCACGGGCTGGCCGTCGGCTTTGACCAGCAGGCCATCTTTGCCGCGCTGGCTGGTGAGGAAGTCGGCCACCCGCCCCACCACCTCGGTGGTCACCTGCCCCATACGCCGGATGCGCGCCACCTCCTCTGCGGCTTTGGTGCGCCGGGCAGCAAGCAGGGTTTGGTGCGCAGTCAGCCCCTCCAGCGTCAGGCCGGGCATGAGGGTGGGCAAAAGGCGGAGGGCGTCGAAGGGGGGGCCAAAATCCAGGCGTCCGGTCACGCCCACGCGCCCCGCTTCGATGCCCGCGGCCTTGAGCACCGCCTGATAACGCAACGCCCGGGCGCGGACCTCGTCGCCCTCGGCCTGGCGCAGGAACACCCGCCAGGGGAAATCGCTCAACGAGCGGGAAGGCAGGCCGGTCTGGGCGGCTTCGTCCCGTTCCATGGCGTTGTAAAAGAGGAGCGGGTCGCGGCCACGGGGCTTGACCAGCCACACAGAGGTCAGGTGCGCCGCGCCGGTAAAGTAAGCCACCGCGGGGTTGTGCTGCGCGGGGCCGAAGAGCAGCAAGGCGTCCAGACCGCGCGCGTCCATCAGAGCATCCAAATCCTGTCGCATGGCAAAACCTCAGGAACGGCGGCTTTGTTCGCTCACCAGGAGCAACAGTTCCAGCAAGGCCACGGCCACCGCGGCAAAGAGCGCGGCCAGGGGCGAAAGGGCTCGACCGAGTTGCAGCCAGGCGAGAAAGCCGACGAACGCGCCCACCCACAGGCTTTCGCGCAACACCGTGCGCTCCGAAACCGGGCGGCGCTGCGAAAAACGGTGGTGCAGCAAGGCAAAAATGGGCATACTCAAGCCCGTAGCCGCGGCTACCAGGCAGAGGAAGAAAAGCCACCGCGCCCAGAGTACAGGGTAAGTGGTGGTCACTAAGCCGACCATCCCGCCCAGGCCAAGCAGGGTGAGCGTGAGGGCAGCGGGCAATAAACGGCGAAAGGCTCCCGGAAGCATAAGGGTATTATACCCTGAAAGGCTGCGCCCGACGGCCGGCGAGCGAGGGGAGAACACGCGAAACGTGGACGCGGCCATGCCCCGGGAGGCGCCCTCGCCCCACGCTGGCCCGCGGCGCGCCCACGACTTCCCTTTTTACACAACGCTTACAAGCCGATGACACGCTCCTAATCTCCTCGCGCTACGATCAACACCAAACCCTGATGGCAACACCTCACCCAAGAGGAGGCCCCCCGATGAAAAAGGTCTTCTGGCTGATGTTTTTGTTGCTCGTTGCCTGCGGGCGGGGTCGGGCACGCAGCCGTCCCGCATCCACCCCTACCGCGGCCGCGCCGCCTGCGGCCACGGTTACCGCCACGGCTTCGCCTCAGGCCACCGCGCGCCCTACGGCCACCCCCATCCCTTCCCCGGCCCCGTCGCCCTCGCCCCTGCCGCCAGGGAGCCCCGTAACTTCGCCCAACTTCCGCATCGGCGCGCGCGTCACCCGCAGCCTCAGCGCGCAGCAACTCGCCTTCCTCAATCAGCATTTTTACGACGTGATGACCCCGCTCCTCGGTGCGAACATCCGTCACGCCGTGCAGGGGCCCAAACTGATTCTCTACCGCTCCATTCAGGGCACGTGGGAAGGGTTCGACCATTTCGACTGGGAACACATCGACGCCCATGAAAACATGTTCCTGCACCACGGCGGTGAGCGCATTCAAACGGTGTGGGGGTCCTGGCTGATGAACCCCGGCGATTTCGTGGACGAAAACGCGCCCGACGCCCTCGACCACTGGATCAACTACTACGCCATCACTGCCGCCCAACAGGTGCACGAATACCATTACGACGGCCTGTTCATCGATTCGGCCAGTCACTGGCTCAACCCCCACGCGGTGCGGGGCGTCATGCCCGACGATTACGACCTGGACAACTGGTATGCCGACCGGGTGCGGGGGTTGGCGTACATCAAAGCCCAACTGCCGGACAAAATCGTGGTCTTCAACGGCTTGCACAACCAGCACGGCGCGGAAGACAGTTTGGCCAACACCGACGGCGGCATGTGGGAAACTTTCGCCTTCCGCCCCGGCAAAGGCACGTATGCCGGCGAAAAGCAATGGCTCACCGCGCTGGAACTGGTCTCCAGGCACCCCCACAAATTCTTAGTGTTGGTGGTCAAAGAACAGCCCGGCCTGACCGACGACATCCAAAAGCGCGTCTTTTCGGTGGGAAGTTACCTGCTGGTCAGCGGAGACAATGTGGTCTTCTCCATGGCCGACGCGCAGCACATCAAAACCAACTCCCTGCTCTATTACCCCGAATACACCCTCGATTTAGGGGAACCTCTGGGCGCTTTCACGCGCACGGAAGACGGCCTTTATCTGCGGCGCTTCGAGAAGGGGCTGGTGCTGGTCAACCCTTCGGACTCGGCCACTCGCACCTACACCCTGCCCACGGGTTACCTCAAAGTCATCCCCCAGGGCGGCGGCGAGGTAGACGAAGCAGGCCATTGGGAGGGCAAGTTGACGTATCAGCCGGTGTCGGGACAGGTCACGCTGCCGCCCGTCAGCGCCCTGCTGCTGGTCACGCCCTGACGTCGCCGCGCCGCCTTGGCAGGGAAACCACAGATTTCCCGGATTAGCACAGATTGGGCGCAAAATCAGTGGCGCTCTACCCCAAAAGCCCTCGACCACCGGGGGCTTTTTTGCATTCCCCGCAATGGGAAACGGCCTCGCCGCGCCGAGGGCGCCTGCTGCTTTTTGTGCTATACTCTAACCCACCCAACCTCAGGGGTTGAAGCCCGGCACTTCCCAAGCCCATCTCAGCGCAAACCCTCCCCGACGCGAGGTCAGCCATGCCCAGGCAAAAGCGCGACGTTTCTTCCTCCACCTCCGCCACCGTGGGCTACGAAGCCCAACTGTGGGAAGCCGCCAACACCCTGCGCGGCTCGATGGATGCGGCCGAGTACAAGCACGTCGTGCTCGGCCTGATTTTCCTCAAATACATCTCGGACGCGTTTGAGGAATACCGCCAGCGCCTTCTGCAAGAGCCTTATGCCGACCCCGAAGACCCCGACGAATACCGGGCCGTGAACATCTTTTGGGTGCCGCCCGAGGCCCGCTGGGTGCGCCTGCAACAGAACGCCCACCAGCCCACCATTGGCCAAATGGTGGACGAGGCCATGGAGGCCATCGAGCGAGATAACCCATCCCTCAAAGGCGTGCTTCCCAAAGACTATGCCCGCCCTGCGCTGGATAAACAGCGCCTCGGTCAACTGGTGGATCTCATCAGCAACATTCAGGTGGGCGGCGAGGAGGCCCGCGCCAAAGACGTTTTGGGCCGCGTGTACGAATACTTCCTGGGGCAATTTGCCAACGCCGAGGGCCGCAAGGGCGGCGAATTTTACACCCCCGCCTCGGTGGTCAAACTGCTGGTGGAAATGATAGAACCCTTCCAGGGGCGCGTCTACGACCCCTGCGCCGGTTCCGGCGG
>JALUDX010000140.1 GCA_027053355.1 Anaerolineales bacterium
GGGGTGGGGGACGGTACGGGCGTGGGAGTGGGCGTGGGCGTAGGGGGCGTGGCCGAGGCAACAGCCTGGGCGGTGAGCACCACCGCGGTGGCGATGGCTGCGGCCGAAGGCGGCGTGGCCGTGATGGTGGGCGCGGCTGTACAACTGCTCAGCCAGAGCACGAGGGCGGCCATCACGCCTAAGGTTTTGCGGGTGGGATGAGGCAACATTGTTTGCTCCAATGCGGGGCTTTTCAATAGTTCATATCGCTACCGTTTAGCCTTGGCAAAGCGAAACCACAGATGAGCACAGATTGGTGACACGCTGCAATTTCTTGGCGTGCTCGGCGTCGAAACCCGAGCCCTCATTCGCAACTCGCAATTCGTCTGTGCCTTGGGGGAAGCGGCTCAGCCGCGCGGCCGGCGACGCGGTTTCACTTCGGGGCACTTCCACACTTCGCCAGGGTGGGCGCGGCGCAGGTCGCTGAACGTGGGCAAGATGCCGCAGGCAAAACACTGATGGCGGCAATCCACGCGCGTGCGCTCCGCCTCGCTCCAGCGGTAGTCGGTCTGCAAAAAGCGTTTGCTGACCGCGGGGCTGATGTGTTCCCACGGCAGGGGGGCGTCCAAGGGGAGCGGTTGGTGCGCGTAAGCCCAGGGCGAAAGCCCCACGGCCTGAAAGGCCGCCAACCAGCGCTGATCGTCGAAGTGCTCTTGCCAGGCGTCGAATTTGGCGCCGTGCTGCCAGGCGTGGAAGATCACGTCGGCCAGGCGACGGTCGCCGCGCGAGAGCCACACTTCCAGCATGGTTTCTTCGGGGCGGTTGAGGCTGAGTTTGAAGCCTCGCCCCCGCAGCGCCTGGCGCAGCAGCCGCTGCTTGGCGCGGATGCTTTCCATGGTGTCCGCAGGCGCCCATTGGAACGGCGTATCTACTTTGGGGACGAACGTGCTCACGCCCACGTGCACCTGCGCCCGTCGGCCGATGCGCCGCCGCCCTTCTCGCAACACGGCATGGGCCAGGTCGGCAATGGCCTGGACGTCGCTGAGGGTCTCGTGGGGTAGCCCAATCATAAAATAAAGTTTGATGCGCGTCCAGCCGCGGCGGAAAATTTCGCCCGCGATGTGCAGCAGTTGCTCGGTGGGGATGGGCTTGTTGATGATGCGGCGCATACGCTCGCTGCCTGCTTCGGGCGCCAACGTGAAGCCGCTGCGCCGGGTGACTTCCAGCGCGTCCATCAATTCTACGGTAAACGTCTCGATGCGGGAAGAGGGCAGGGAAATGCTGATGCCGCGGTGGCCAAAGCGGCGGTTGACTTCCTGCACCAGTTCCAGCGCGTGGCTGTAATCGGTGGAAGAGAGGGAAAGCAGGCCAACTTCGTCGAAGCCGGTGGCGGCCAGGCCCTCTTCGATGGCGGTCACGATTTCTTCCACCGTCCGTTCCCGCACCGGTCGGGTGACCATCCCGGCCTGGCAATAGCGGCACCCGCGGGTGCAGCCGCGCATGATTTCGATGGCCAGCCGGTTGTGCACGGTTTCGATGTAAGGCACCACCAACCGGGTGGGCGGCGGGGGCAATACGGGCACAATCCGTTTGAGCACCTGCCGCGGCGCGTGCTCGCTGAGCGGCTCGGTGCCCAAGAAGCGGCCTTCGTTGTCGTAGCGGGCGCGATACAACGCGGGCACGTACACGCCCGAAAGCCGCGCCAGCCGTTCCCACAGGTCGCGGCGCGACGTGCCCGCCCGCCGCCAGGCCTGGTGCGCGGCGATGATTTCGTGGATTACCTCTTCCCCCTCGCCGATGGCAAAAGCATCGACAAAGGCCGCCACCGGTTCGGGGTTGAACGTCGCGTGCCCGCCGGCGATGATCAGCGGGTGGTCTGCCGTGCGCTCTTCAGCCCACAGGGGGATGCCGGCCAGATCCAACGCGTTGAGCAGGTTGGTGTAAAGGGTCTCCGAAGGCAGGGTGAAGCCGACGATGTCGAACGCGGCCAGGGGGTGTTTGGTTTCCAGGCTGTAAAGGGGCACCCCGGCGCGGCGCATGGCCGCTTCCATGTCGGGCCAGGGCAGGTAAGCGCGCTCGGCCAGCGCGTCGTCGCGGCGGTTGATCTGGTCGTACAGAATGGCCAACCCCAGGTTGGACATGCCCAGATCGTAAATATCGGGGAACACCAGCGCGACCTTGGTGGTGACGCGCGACCAGTTTTTGACCACCTGATTGACCTCGCCGCCGGTGTAACGGCCGGGGCGGGTCACGGTGGGCAAGATGCGTTCCAGCCGGGCTTGTAAGGCTTGCGGCGAAAGCAAAGAAGGCATGGCGGCGGGCGCGGCGTGGGGGTTCAAGGTCACTTCAGGCCGCGCGTTCTGAGCCGTGGACAATGCTTCGGGCGCCCTCACCTCTCCCCCCACGCCGCGCTTCGCGCGGCTTTCCCCCCTCCCCTCTCCCAGCGGGAGAGGGGAGGGGGGATGCAGGGGGGTAGGGTGAGGGCGAGATGGTGAGCCCATGCGGTGAGGTTTTTTCGTCATCCGGCCGCGGGTTCACTTTCTTCCAGCAGTTGCTTTTCTTGCTGCGCTCGGCGGCAGCGCAGCCACAGGCTGGCTACGTAACCGAAAATGCCGCCCAAGATGACAATGTAACCCGCAATCATGTAGTTGCCGGTTTGAGGAACCATGAAAACCTCCGAGAAAGGTAACCATTCAGCCACAAGGAAATAGACCACGGATAACACGGATTTTTAGGTTGCCAGGGTCGCCAAGGTCGCCAAGATGACGCCAAGACCGCCAAGAAGTGAGGGCGAGAGTGTTTTTTTACTGGTTACTTGACACAAACTTGGACAGTTTTCTAACTTTCGCCTTTACCCTCACCCCGCCCCCCTTTTCTTC